>NZ_CP041656.2:6667500-6969357 GCF_007290395.2 Bradyrhizobium cosmicum
CCTGGTTGTTTTGGGATTTCCACATCCTTTCCCACTTAGCCACGAATTAGGGGCCTTAGCTGTAGGTCCGGGTTGTTTCCCTCTCCACAACGGACGTTAGCACCCGCTGTGTGACTCCCGGATAGTACTCTCAGGTATTCGGAGTTTGGTTGGGTTTGGTAAGACGGTAAGTCCCCCTAGCCCATCCAGTGCTCTACCCCCTGAGGTATTCGTCCGAGGCGATACCTAAATATCTTTCGCGGAGAACCAGCTATTTCCCAGTTTGATTGGCCTTTCACCCCTAACCACAAGTCATCGGAGTCTTTTTCAACAGACACCCGTTCGGTCCTCCAGTGAGTGTTACCTCACCTTCAACCTGCTCATGGCTAGATCACTAGGTTTCGGGTCTAATACAACGAACTTGACGCCCTATTCAGACTCGCTTTCGCTACGCCTTCGCCTATCGGCTTAAGCTTGCTCGTTAAATTAAGTCGCTGGCCCATAATACAAAAGGTACGATGTCACCCAGAACGTATCTTGGGCTCCATCTGTTTGTAGGTGTCCGGTTTCAGGTCTATTTCACTCCCCTCGTCGGGGTGCTTTTCACCTTTCCCTCACGGTACTGGTTCACTATCGGTCGCTGAGGAGTACTTAGGCTTGGAGGGTGGTCCCCCCGCGTTCAGACAGGATTTCACGTGTCCCGCCTTACTCGTGGATACATCATCGCATTACTCGTACGGGGCTATCACCCTCTAAGGCCCAGCTTTCCTGACTGGTTCCGATTGTCTTTGATGTATCACTGGCCTGGTCCGCGTTCGCTCGCCACTACTAACGGAGTCTCTGTTGATGTCCTTTCCTCCAGGTACTTAGATGTTTCAGTTCCCTGGGTTTGCTTGAAACCTCCTATGTATTCAGAAGTCTCATACCTTCTTTTGATAACCGGAAATCCAAAACCTCTTCGATCGAAATCTAAAGGTCTGGCGTCTTCCATTATCTGGTCGAACTCCACACCACAGTCTTTCGACTGAGGTCTTGGAGTTCCGGCTATCGAAGGTGGGTTTCCCCATTCGGAAATCCGCGGATCAAAGCTTCTTCGCAGCTCCCCACGGCTTATCGCAGCGTAGCACGTCCTTCATCGCCTCTCAGCGCCAAGGCATCCACCGAACACCCTTAAGGCACTTGATTGCTCTCATTATCAATGTCCACACACTCGGCAGAATGTTGTCTGCAGAATTACCTTGCGGCACGCGCCCTCGATGAACGCTATCTGCAGCCGGACAATGATTAGAAAGACCAGCTTGCTTCGTAAGATCGTTCCGATAGCGAGGCGGTCAAGCTTCGCTAAAAGGATCATTTACAACTCGTCCGTCTTCCAGACGCAGCCTTGTGAGCTACACTGAAAGGCGCACGAGCGCCGAAATGATCCGGAGATAATGAAGTCTCGCGTGGCAATTGCTTGCCGCACGATCCAACTCGGATCGATCTCCTCTTTACGATGTCAGAAATCACGCAGCTTGCTGTCCATCCGGACTAACAAGTGCGAAGTGATGTTTCGCGGACGATTTAGGTGCACGATCAGTCGATGATCAAACCATCTGGTGGAGCCAGACGGGATCGAACCGACGACCTCATGCTTGCAAAGCACGCGCTCTCCCAGCTGAGCTATGGCCCCGTAACCAGAAGACGAATGCTCACTCGATGAAAGTGGTGGGCCTGGGAAGACTTGAACTTCCGACCTCACGCTTATCAAGCGCGCGCTCTAACCAACTGAGCTACAAGCCCCTAACGCATATCCAGTCAAGGACCAGGGATCTGCAAGGTTGCAGCCCCAGCGCGTGTTCGTCCGCGAAGAAAGAGAAACGTAGACGGCGAAATCCCGCCAATGCAGCTCAACGATCCTGACGACCGTTGGCCACTGATGTTTCTAAAACGATCCGATAGTGAGCCGAAGCTCTCTGAAGGACCATCCTTAGAAAGGAGGTGATCCAGCCGCAGGTTCCCCTACGGCTACCTTGTTACGACTTCACCCCAGTCGCTGACCCTACCGTGGTTAGCTGCCTCCCTTGCGGGTTAGCGCACTACCTTCAGGTAAAACCAACTCCCATGGTGTGACGGGCGGTGTGTACAAGGCCCGGGAACGTATTCACCGTGGCGTGCTGATCCACGATTACTAGCGATTCCAACTTCATGGGCTCGAGTTGCAGAGCCCAATCCGAACTGAGACGGCTTTTTGAGATTTGCGAAGGGTTGCCCCTTAGCGTCCCATTGTCACCGCCATTGTAGCACGTGTGTAGCCCAGCCCGTAAGGGCCATGAGGACTTGACGTCATCCCCACCTTCCTCGCGGCTTATCACCGGCAGTCTCCTTAGAGTGCTCAACTAAATGGTAGCAACTAAGGACGGGGGTTGCGCTCGTTGCGGGACTTAACCCAACATCTCACGACACGAGCTGACGACAGCCATGCAGCACCTGTGCTCCAGGCTCCGAAGAGAAGGTCACATCTCTGCGACCGGTCCTGGACATGTCAAGGGCTGGTAAGGTTCTGCGCGTTGCGTCGAATTAAACCACATGCTCCACCGCTTGTGCGGGCCCCCGTCAATTCCTTTGAGTTTTAATCTTGCGACCGTACTCCCCAGGCGGAATGCTTAAAGCGTTAGCTGCGCCACTAGTGAGTAAACCCACTAACGGCTGGCATTCATCGTTTACGGCGTGGACTACCAGGGTATCTAATCCTGTTTGCTCCCCACGCTTTCGTGCCTCAGCGTCAGTATCGGGCCAGTGAGCCGCCTTCGCCACTGGTGTTCTTGCGAATATCTACGAATTTCACCTCTACACTCGCAGTTCCACTCACCTCTCCCGAACTCAAGATCTTCAGTATCAAAGGCAGTTCTGGAGTTGAGCTCCAGGATTTCACCCCTGACTTAAAGACCCGCCTACGCACCCTTTACGCCCAGTGATTCCGAGCAACGCTAGCCCCCTTCGTATTACCGCGGCTGCTGGCACGAAGTTAGCCGGGGCTTATTCTTGCGGTACCGTCATTATCTTCCCGCACAAAAGAGCTTTACAACCCTAGGGCCTTCATCACTCACGCGGCATGGCTGGATCAGGCTTGCGCCCATTGTCCAATATTCCCCACTGCTGCCTCCCGTAGGAGTTTGGGCCGTGTCTCAGTCCCAATGTGGCTGATCATCCTCTCAGACCAGCTACTGATCGTCGCCTTGGTAGGCCATTACCCTACCAACTAGCTAATCAGACGCGGGCCAATCTTTCGGCGATAAATCTTTCCCCGTAAGGGCTTATCCGGTATTAGCACAAGTTTCCCTGTGTTGTTCCGAACCAAAAGGTATGTTCCCACGCGTTACTCACCCGTCTGCCGCTGACGTATTGCTACGCCCGCTCGACTTGCATGTGTTAAGCCTGCCGCCAGCGTTCGCTCTGAGCCAGGATCAAACTCTCAAGTTGGACTTGAACTTTGAACCGGCTGATCACAACGTTTGACGAGGTCCCACCATTGTCGACCGAGATCGACTTGCTGCCTGCGATTCACATCGCGGGCAACGATGGTGTTTCCTTGAAAACGTGTACCGCCGAAGTCTTTCGTCCCCTCTCAGAACTCAAAAGCCGAAGCTCTTCAGTGTCTAAGAGGCGCAAGGACTCCGCCGTCCACGTTTCTCTTTCTTCATCTTCACTTGTCAAACAGCCCGGGACCAGGAGGCCCCAACCTTCCAGAGTGGAAGGGTTCCGACACCCTTACCGGCGACGAATGAACTCCAACCGATTTGTGTCGGCTGTTGTGCACTCAACGAGGTGAGGAGCATCAGTGGCGCGTCCGCTCGCCTTGGTCAGTGACCCGGCGGCGCCGCGCTCAGTGGTCGGGTTATAGGCCCCCCCGCCCGGGATTGTCAACGCCCATCGTCAACAAATCGTCGCACAGTGGATCGTCGCGAAAAATCGAGCGATTCCAGTCGATTAGCGCGAGCAAGAATGGGCCGACGGCGACCGCCCGCCAAAAAATCTCAAAAAAAGTTTGCCTCCCGGCGGGCTCCGGAGGGGGCTTTTTGGCGTCCTCCAGACGGGCCACCCGCGCCCGGCCGTTCAGGAAACTTTTCCATATAGGACGCCGTACTTGAGCCACATTCCCGCGGCGTTCTGGTAAGAGACAAGCTTGAATCGCGGGGATGCCAGTGGGGGCTGCCGGCGGTTTTCATGGGGTCCGAGGAAGGCGATCTTACGGATGACGCGGCCTTCTTCAGACATTCGAGAGACATCGAGAGCGCTTTTTCCGTCCAGCTGTTCGTAATTTCGGCCGGCCCCGAACTGGGGCTTTCTGAGCGCGGGCGCCTGTGCGGCTTGCCTTATCCGGCAATCCCCCTTGAAGAGGGCGGCCGGGACGGGGTTCGAAACCGGGCATCTTGGGTCGTTGATTGGGGGACTTCAGTTGAACCACAGGACGTCACGCGGCGCTTACGGGCGTGAAACCGGGATCATCGATCTCGGCCACGAGCCGCCGCTGTCCGTCGACGGTTCAGAAGCTGCCGTCATCGATCGCCGTCGCGTTTCGGTGCAATGGTTCAGCGGCACAATCCTGACCGGACTCTGCGGCGCAGCCTTGATCGGCGGCGCCGTTTTCGCGTCTCTGGACGGCGAAATGACCTTCGCCAAGGTGCCGGAGCGCGTCGAAGGTGCGCTGCGTGGCGCCTTCGGCGCCGCCGATCGCGCCGCCACGCTGCACAAGAGCGACCGCCTGCCGCCGCCGAACGAATCCTCCGCCTCGCGCAACATCGTGCGCGTCTCGACGGTCGCCCGCGTCGGCAACCGCGACGTGATGCGCGTGCGCCCCTTCATCCGGATCGCCGGCAACCTGTCGATGACGACGAGCGACCTGTCCGCGAAAATTCCGCCGTTCAACGCGCAACGCCTGCTCACCGACGTAGGCTCCGATCCGAAGACCGCATCCGAAGATCCGAACAATCCGGAAGCCGTCGAGCCCGACGCCGAGGTCTCCTTCGTCACCAAGGACCTGTCGCCGGTGCTGCCGAAGGCGAAGATTTCCGCGGTGGTGGCGCTCGACGACATCCTGATGCGAGTGCGCGACGCCGCCAACTGGCGCGGCAATGGCGGGGTACGTTACGCCTCGCTCGCCAATGCCGCCGCCGACGTCTCCGGCGCGACCGGCAAGTCCGACATCAGCGGGTCCGACATGAAGATGGCCTATGCCACCGAAGTGTCGCCGTCCGATCCCTATGCCGGCTTCGAGACGCGCGTGGTGCCTGAAAACGTCACGCTGCTGCCGAAGACCAAGGAACAGATCACCGGCGGCAATCCCAATGGCGAGCGCGTCCATGTCGTCAAGAAGGGCGACACCGTTTCCGCCGTCCTGCGCGATCTCGGCGCGACGGCCGAGGAAATCAAGGCGATTACCGCCACGCTTGGCCCCCGCGGCCGGGACGGCGGTCTGAAGGAAGGCGAAAGGCTCCGCATCCTGATGGCGCCCGCAAGCCCCGGCGCGAGGCTGCAGCCCTACCGCGTCGTCGTCGCCAACGACACCATGGTCGAGGCGATCGCCGCGCTGTCCGATCTCGGCAAATACGTTGCGGTCGACGTTTCCAGCATGAACACCGTTGCGGACGCTGCGGCCAGCGCCAACAGCGACGACGATGACGACGATGACGGCACTGGCGTGCGGCTCTACCAGAGCATCTACGAGACCGCGATGCGCAACAAGGTGCCGATGCCGGTCATCGAGGACATGATCAAGATCTACTCCTACGACGTCGATTTCCAGCGCAAGGTACAGCCCGGCGATTCCTTCGACGTGTTCTACGCCGGCGAGGACGAGGGCGTGACGGCGAGCGAAAAGAACGACGTGCTGTTCGCCTCGCTCACGATCGGCGGCGAGACCAAGAAATACTACCGCTACCAGAGCCCCGACGACGGCGTCGTCGACTACTATGACGAGACCGGCAAGAGCGCGAAGAAGTTCCTGGTCAGGAAGCCCGTCAACACCGCCATCATGCGCTCCGGCTTCGGTGGCCGCCGCCATCCGATTCTGGGCTTCGTGAAGATGCATACCGGCGTCGATTGGGCCACCTCCTACGGCACGCCGATCTTCGCCTCCGGCAACGGCGTGATCGAAAAGGCCGGCCCCGAGGGCGGCTACGGCAAATACATCCGCATCAAGCATTCCAACGGCTACGAGACCGCCTACGGCCACATGTCGGCTTTCGCCAAGGGCATGGAGCCCGGCAAGAAGGTTCGGCAGGGCCAGGTCATCGGCTTCGTCGGCTCCAGCGGCATGTCGACCGGCCCGCACGTCCACTACGAAATCCTGGTCAACGGCCGTTTCGTCGATCCGATGCGCGTGAAGCTGCCGCGCGGCCGCTCGCTGGAAGGTCCGATGATGGCAGGCTTCGAGAAGGAGCGCGACCGCCTCGACGGCATGATGAGCGGCCGCAACGGCGCCATCGCGAGGATGTCGGATGCGACGGGTGGACCGTTGCAGGTGACGAACCGGTAGGTCTCACGTCCAGAGACAGCACGTCAGAACGAATAGGCCCCGGAGTGGAAAACCTCTCCGGGGCCTATGTCATTTTCGGCTAGCGGCGATCAGTTCAGCTTGCGCTTCGATACCGGCGCCTCGAACTGAGCGATTTCCGCGGTCTGCGGGGCCTTGCCGTTGAAGGTCAGCACGTTGCCCTCGGACGAGATCGCGACCGCATCTCCGTCCTTGATGTCGCCCGCCAGGATCATCTCGGCGAGCGGATCCTGGACGTAGCGCTGGACCACCCGCTTCAGCGGCCTTGCGCCGTAGGCGGGATCCCAGCCCTTCTCGGCGAGCCAGTCGCGTGCCTTGCCATCGAGCGTCAGCACGATCTTGCGATCGGTCAGGAGCTTCTCGAGCCGGCTGAACTGGATCTCGACGATCCGGCCCATCTCACTCTTCTGCAAGCGATGGAACAGGATGATCTCATCGACGCGGTTCAGGAATTCCGGCCTGAAATGCGTCCGCACCGTCGCCATCACGTGCTCGCGCACGGCTGACGTGTCTTCGCCCTCCGGTTGATTCACCAGGAATTCCGAACCGAGGTTCGAAGTCATGATGATCAGCGTGTTGCGGAAATCGACGGTACGGCCTTGCCCGTCAGTCAATCGGCCGTCGTCGAGCACCTGCAACAGGACGTTGAACACATCAGGATGCGCCTTCTCGATCTCGTCGAACAGCACCACCTGATAGGGCCGGCGCCGCACCGCTTCGGTGAGCGCACCGCCCTCGTCGTAACCGACATAGCCCGGAGGCGCGCCGATCAGCCGCGAGACCGAATGCTTCTCCATGTACTCGGACATGTCGAGGCGAACCATCGCGGTCTCGTCGTTGAACAGGTATTCGGCGAGCGCCTTGGTCAGCTCGGTCTTGCCGACGCCGGTGGGCCCCAGGAACATGAACGAACCCATCGGCCGGTTCGGGTCCTGCAAGCCTGCCCGGGAGCGGCGCACGGCGGTCGCGACCGCACGCACGGCCTCGGCCTGACCGACGACGCGCTGTCCGAGCTGCCCTTCCATCTTGAGGAGCTTCTCCTTCTCGCCCTCCAGCATCTTGTCGACGGGCACGCCGGTCCAGCGCGAGACCACCTGCGCGATGTGGTTTGCCGTCACGGCCTCCTCCATCATCTCGCCGGAGTTCTCCTTGGCCTCGATATCCGCAAGCTGCTTCTCGAGCTGCGGAATCCGGCCATAGGCCAGCTCGCCGGCCTTCTGGAATTCACCGCGCCGCTGCGCGTCGGCGAGATCGACGCGCAAGCCGTCGAGCTCCGCCTTCAGCTTCTGGGCGTCGGACAGCTTGTTCTTCTCCGCGCTCCAGCGCGCCGTCAGCGCGGACGACTTTTCCTCGAGCTCGGCAAGCTCCTTCTCCAGCGTCTGCAGGCGGCTCTTCGAGCCGGCATCGCTCTCCTTCTTCAAGGCTTCCTGCTCGATCTTCAGCCGGATGATTTCCCGATCCATGGAATCGAGCTCTTCCGGCTTGGAATCGACCTGCATCTTCAGCCGCGCTGCCGCCTCGTCCATCAAGTCGATGGCCTTGTCCGGCAGGAAACGGTCGGTGATGTAGCGGTTCGACAGCGTGGTCGCGGCCACCAATGCGGAATCGGTGATGCGCACGCCGTGATGCTGCTCGTACTTGTCTTTCAGACCGCGCAGGATCGAAATGGTGTCCTCGACCGTCGGCTCGGGCACGAAGATCGGCTGGAACCGGCGCGCCAGCGCGGCGTCTTTTTCGACGTGCTTGCGGTACTCATCCAGGGTCGTCGCGCCGATGCAATGAAGTTCGCCGCGCGCCAGCGCGGGCTTCAGCAAATTCGACGCGTCCATCGCGCCGTCGCCCTTGCCCGCTCCGATCAGCGTGTGCATTTCGTCGATGAACAGGATGATCGAGCCCTCGGCCGAGGTGACCTCCTGCAGAACGGCTTTCAACCGCTCCTCGAATTCGCCGCGATATTTGGCGCCCGCGATCAGCGAGCCCATGTCGAGCGACAGCAGCTTCTTGTCCTTCAGGCCTTCCGGCACGTCGCCATTCAGGATGCGCAACGCGAGCCCTTCGACAATGGCGGTCTTGCCGACGCCGGGCTCGCCGATCAGGACGGGATTGTTCTTGGTCCGGCGCGACAGCACCTGAATCGTACGGCGAATCTCCTCGTCGCGGCCGATGACCGGATCGAGCTTGCCGTCGCGCGCAGCCTGGGTCAGGTCGCGGGCGTATTTTTTCAGCGCGTCATAGGCGTTCTCGGCCGTTGCCGAGTCCGCGGTGCGGCCCTTGCGCAGCGCCTCGATCGCGGCGTTGAGATTCTGCGGAGTGACGCCGCCCTTGGCGAGGATCACGCCGGCTTCGCTGGTCTTCTCCAGCGTCAGACCGAGCAGCAGCCGCTCGACGGTGACGAAGCTGTCCCCGGCCTTCTCGCCGGCCTTTTCAGCGGCGTCGAAGGTGCGGGCGAGCTCGGGCGCGAGGTAAATCTGGCCGGCACCGCCGCCGGAGACCTTCGGCACCTTGGCGAGGGCGTCCTCGGTGGCCTTGAGGATTGCGCGGGAATTGCCACCGGCGCGGTCGATCAGACCCGCAGCCAGCCCCTCATTGTCGTCCAGCAGCACTTTCAGGACGTGCAGCGTCGAAAACTGCTGATGCCCCTCGCGCACTGCAAGCGATTGCGCGGACTGGACGAAGCCCCTGGAGCGTTCGGTATATTTGTCGATGTTCATTTTGTTGTCTTTCCCTCGGCCTGCCCTCGGAGCCCTCAAAGGCACTCCTAGCGGCATCTTCATTGGGTTTCCGCTAGCCGCGTTGACATTCCTCAACCGGCAGCGGTCGTTATCAGCCGGCGCTGGCGTCGGCCTGACCCAAATGTGGGAAGCGTGTCCTCGGATCGGAAGAGGCCACTTCACAATTTCGTGCGCGGATTCGCGTGCTTGGCGCCACCGGGGCGAATCCCCTAAGTAGTGTCATGACAGCCAGCCAGACCGCCGAAATCACCGGCCTTTACCGCTACCCGATCAAGGGGCTGACGCCGGAGCCTCTGCCCCGCGTCCTGTTGCGGACCGGCCAGACCCTGCCCGCCGACCGCCGCTACGCCATCGAAAACGGCCCGAGCGGGTTCGACCCCGAACAGCCCCAGTGGAAGCCGAAAATCCAGTTCTTGATGCTGGCGCGCAATGAGCGGCTGGCGTCCCTCGACAGCCGGTTCGAGGACGCGACCAACCGCCTGACCATCCGCAGGGACGGCCAGATCGTCGCCAGCGGCGATCTGGAGACCGAAGCCGGGCGCGCCGCCATCGAGGAGTACTTCCGCGAGAATTTTCAGCCGGAGCTGAAGGGGCCGCCAAAGATCCTGTCAGGACGCGACCACAGTTTTTCCGACGTCGCCCGCAAGGTCGTGTCCATCATCAATCTCGGCAGCGTCCGCGCCATCGAGACCATGCTCGGCGGCACCAAAGTGCATCCGCTGCGCTTTCGCGGCAATCTCTATGTAAAGGGCTGGCCAGCCTGGTCAGAGCTCGACCTCGTCGGTCAGACGCTTGCGATCGGCCAGGCCCGGCTGAAAGTAGTCAAGCGCATCGTCCGCTGCCCGGCCGTCAACGTCGATCCCGAGACCGCCGTGCGCGATCTCGAGATTCCGCCGACGCTCTCGCGCAATCTCGGCCATATGGATTGCGGAATTTATGCCGAGGTGATCGCCGACGGGGAGATTGGCGTGGGGGATGTGGTGGCGATGGAAGAGCCGATATTGGTTTGAGCTTCCGCTGCCTCCACGCACTCCGTCATTGCGAGCGCAGCGAAGCAATCCAGGAATCTATCCGCTGAGACAGTCTGGATTGCTTCGTCGCCAGCGCAAAATTGCTTCGCAATTTTGACGCGGGCTCCTCGCAATGACAGCCGTCAGTTCGGCATCACATACGCATAGATCCGGCCGCGCGAGACCGGCGCCTCGCGAACGCGATTGCCGTTGTTGCCGGAAATCATGATCGGATTGCCCTGCGCGTCGACGCCGGTGATGATGCCGACATGCCCGCCGCGGCGGCCGCGCGACATCACCGCGATGGCGCCGACCTGCGGGCCGGAGACACGCGTGCCGTAATGCGCGAACGAGTTCGCCATGTCCGATCCGGTGCCGCGATGGCCGGTTTTCTCCAGCACCATGTTCATGAAGCGCGCGCACCACAGGCTGCCGCGCCCGGTCGGATTGCCACCGACATAGCGGCGCGCCTCGGACACGAGGCCC
The DNA here is from genome assembly GCF_007290395.2 of Bradyrhizobium cosmicum. Classification (NCBI taxonomy): domain Bacteria; kingdom Pseudomonadati; phylum Pseudomonadota; class Alphaproteobacteria; order Hyphomicrobiales; family Nitrobacteraceae; genus Bradyrhizobium; species Bradyrhizobium cosmicum. The sequence continues at coordinate 6,678,243 of NZ_CP041656.2, forward strand.
GATCCGCCGCCGAAGCCGCCGCTCATGCTCATGTTGCCGGTGTTGCCCATATCGCCGGCGCCGTTCTTGTTCACGGCATAGCTCTTGTTGACGGCACGGCTCATCTTGCCGACCCGGCTCGTGTTTCCGCCGGTGCTCATGTCACCGCCGCCCGCAAAGTTCATGCTGCCCATGCTGCCACCATTGGCGTTGGGATCGTAGCTGGCCTGCGCGTTCATGAATCCGCTGGTCTGCCATTGCGACGCGCTGCGCTCGACGCGCGAGCTGCGCGCATGGTGACGATAATGATGATGATATCTGGCATGATGCGCGTGAGCGTGCCGCTCCGCGCTATGACGATACGGCCGTGCCGAAGCCGGAGAAGAAACTGCGGCGACTGCCGCGAAGAAAAGCGCCAGTGCGACAAGGCAACGCGACAGGCGAGACGCAAACAACTCGAACATTACTCATCCTTCGTTGACACCCCCAGTTCCCAATCGGCCCCTGCGATGGCCGATATCCCTCAGGCCGTTAACCCGCCGGATGTGGCGAGAAAAAGACGCCGGCCTCCCCGAATAGCTGCGATGTTCTCGTATCGGTGCTGGTTCGAGGCTGCCGCATTGCGGACAACAGCATTAACTGCGATCCTCCATCGCGGCTTGAAAGAGAGAGAAACGGTTAATGCCCCACGCCATGACCAGGGACGATGTCCGCATCTATTTCGAAGAGGCAGGCCAGGGAACGCCGATTATTTTCCTGCACGAGTTCGCGGCCGACTACACCAACTGGGAGCCGCAGATGCGCTATTTCTCGCGCGGTCACCGTTGCATCACCTATTCGGCACGCGGTTACACGCCGTCGGATGTGCCCGATGGTGAAGTCTACAGCTATCAGCATTTCTACACCGACGCGCTCGCCGTGCTCGATCACCTCGAGATCGAGCGCGCGCATCTCGTGGGCCTCTCGATGGGCGCCTATTCGTCGCTCCAGATCGGATTGAACGCACCGCAGCGCGCGCTGTCGATGACGCTGGCCGGCGTCGGCTCGGGCTCGGAGCTCGAGAACCTCGATGCCTGGCGTAAGCAATGCCGTGCCAATGCCGAGCAGTTCGAGACGCTCGGCTCCGCCGAGGTCGCGAAGGTGACGCGCGAGGCGCCGAGCCGGATTCCCTTTCTGATCAAGGACCCGCGGGGCCACGCCGATTTCTACGCCGCGCTGGCGCGGCACGACGCGAAGGGTTCGGCGAACACAATGCGCGGTTTCCAGGGCGGCCGTCCGTCGATCTTGACGATGACCGACGCAATCAAGAAGGCGACCACGCCCGCTCTGATCATCTGCGGTGACGAGGACGATCCGTGCGTGGGGGCGAGCCTGTTCCTGAAGAAGCATCTGCCCGCGGCCGGGCTCGCGATGTTTCCGAAGTCGGGCCACGTGCTCAACCTGGAAGAGCCCGCGCTGTTCAACGAGAGCGTGGAGCGGTTCGTGACGCTGGTGGAAGCCGGGCGCTGGCCGGTGCGCGATCCGAGGTCACTGGCGGGGCATTAGCCCCGTCATTGCGAGCGCAGCGAAGCAATCCAGAATCCCTCCGCGGAAAGACGCTGGATGGCTTCGCTGCGCTCGCAATGACGAGAAACTACTTTCCTTGCCCACGCGTCAGCAGGAACACGCCCTGCTCGCCGAACAGATTCCACACCCACCACGGCATCCGCAGCCGCAGCGGGCGGCCGTAGAGATCGAGCGCCTCGGCGCGCTCCATCTTGACGCCGATCGCGTCGCAGAGCTCGACGAAATCCTTGATGGTGCAGAAATGAATATTGGCGGTGTCGTACCAGCTTGCCGGCAGATTCTCGGTGCGCGGCATGTGGCCGCCGACCAGGAGCTGGAGCCGCATCTTCCAGAAGCCGAAATTGGGGAACGAGACGATGGCGCGGCGGCCGATGCGCAGCAGATTTTCCAGCACCACCTTCGGCTGCCGTGTCGCCTGCAGCGTCTGCGACAGGATCACGTAGTCGAAGGCGTCGTCGGGATAGTTGACGAGGTCGGTGTCGGCATCGCCCTGCACCACCGCGAGCCCCTTGGCGACGCAGCGGTTGACGCCCTCGCGCGACAATTCGATGCCGCGGCCGTCGATGCCGCGGGTCTCCAGCAGCTGGAGCAAGTCGCCCTCGCCGCAGCCGACATCGAGTACTTTCGAGCCCGGCTTGACCATCCCGGCAACCAGCAGATGATCGGCGCGAAACTGGCCACGCTGCTCCGTGGTGAGGCCGTCCAGGGGCAGCACTTCCTGTACGGACATCGCTAGCCCTCCTTGCCGGTGAGTCCGCGCGCCTTGCCGGCCGATTGCAGGAAGGCGCGGGAAATGTCGAGGAATTCGGGCACGTCGAGCAGGAAGGCGTCATGGCCGCGATCGGTTTCGATCTCGGCGAACGACACCCGCGCGCTCGACGCATTCAGCGCATGCACCAGCGCGCGCGATTCCGAGGTCGGGAACAGCCAGTCGCTGGTGAACGAGACGACGCAGAAGCGGGTCTGGATGCCGGCGAACGCTTTCGCCAGCACGCCGCCGTGATCCCCGGCGATATCGAAATAGTCCATCGCGCGCGTCAGATAGAGATAGGAATTGGCATCGAACCGCTCGACGAAGGACGAGCCCTGGTAGCGCAGATAGCTCTCGACCTGGAAGTCGGCATCGAACGAGAAGGTCGGCAGCTCGCGGTCCTGCATGCGGCGGCCGAACTTGCGATGCAGCGCCGCGTCCGAGAGATAGGTGATGTGCGCGGCCATCCGCGCCACCGCGAGCCCGCGATGCGGATGGATGCCGTGATCGGCGTAGCCGCCATTGTGCCAGTCGGGATCGGCCATCACGGCCTGGCGGCCAAGCTCGTGGAAAGCGATGTTCTGCGCCGAATGCCGCGTCGCGCAAGCGATCGCCAGCGCGGAGTATACGCGCTTGGGATAGGCCGCGGTCCATTGCAGCACCTGCATGCCGCCCATCGAGCCGCCGACGACAGCAAACAGCGTATCGATGCCGAGCCGGTCGATCAGCATCGCCTGCGCGCGCACCATGTCGGGAATGGTGATGACGGGGAAATCCAGCCCCCACACCTTGCCGGTGGCGGGATTGATCGAGGCCGGCCCGGTCGAGCCCATGCAGCCGCCGATCACGTTGGAGCAGATGATGAAGTAGCGGCTGGGATCGAGCGGCCGGCCGGGGCCGACCAGGGTCTCCCACCAGCCTGGCTTGCCGGTGACGGGATGCAAATTGGCGACATGCTGGTCGCCGGTCAGCGCATGGCAGATCAGAACCGCGTTGGAACGGTCGGCGTTGAGTTCGCCGTAGGTCTGGTAGGCGATCTGGAACGGGGTGAGATCGACGCCGCAATCGAGCCGCAGCGGCTGGTCCGCGCCGAACTGCGCAACCTGCGAACTCGGATGATCCACCTCATGCGACCGGTCGTCGGCACTGATCGCGGGACTCGGAATCGACTTGACGCCAACCATCATCGACCTCGTTTGCGACCGGCTGCCAAGCCGGCGCTGGATTCAGGCCATGAAAAACCCGGCCTGAACGATAGGTTCGGCCGGGATCGGAAGCGTCCCCGGCCTGTTTAGCGAGTTTTTTAACGTGGCTGCAAGCCGGCCGGCTCAAATGACCACGGAACAGGCAAAAACTACTGTCTTGGCCGGTTTTCGTCAAGTCGCGGTCCGGATTCGCCAAAATAGTCCCTCACCGGGCGGCAAAGCAGGACCGATTTCCCTTTGCATTTCTCTTTGCTTTCGCCGCCCCGACTGCCTAATCAGGACCTCAACAGCCGCGAGCCCAACCATATCAGTCGACTTGGCCGGCCCGCATTGGAACGCCTCTCAACACTCGCTTGCCAGATATGTCCCAACGTCCGCCCGCGCCACCATCGCTCCAGGAATTGCGCAAGGAGATCGACGCGATCGACGAGGGCATGCACCGCCTGCTGATGCAGCGCGGCGACATCATCGACCGCCTGATTCAGGTGAAGCAGACCCAGGAGGTCGGCTCGGCATTCCGCCCGGCACGCGAGGCCGCGATGATGCGCGACCTCGTGCAGCGTCATCGCGGCATCCTGCCGCTCGACACGGTCGAGAGCATCTGGCGCGTCATCATCTCGACCTTCACCTATGTCCAGGCGCCGTTCTCCGTGCATGCCGACATCTCGGTGAGCGAGCCCGCCATGCGCGATTCCGCGCGTTTCCATTTCGGCTTCACGGTGCCCTACGTCGCGCATTTCAGTGCGCAGGCGGCGGTCGAGGCGGTGGCGAAATCCAAGGGCGATCTGGCGCTGGTCTCGGCGACCTCGAGCCGCACGCCGTGGTGGCTGGAACTGGAAGCCGCGGGCGCGCCAAAGATCATCGCGCGGATGCCCTTCGTCGAGCGCGCCGACCATCCGGCAGCGCTGCCGGTGTTCGCCATCTCGCGCGTCCCCGACAGCGCCCTGGTGACGGAGGTCGAGACCTTCAGCGTGCGCGTGTCCGGCTGGAACGCCGATGTCGCGCGCGCGCTGTCACCGCTCGCCGAGATCGTGGCGGTGCCCGATACCGCCTTCGACGGCGCGGCGCTGTTGGTCTCGGTCACGAGCGCGACCAGCATCGACAAAATCAAGGCTGCCCTGATCGAAGCGGGGGCCTCGGTGCGGTCCACGGCCCTCGTCGGCAGCCACGCAACGCGCTATACGGTGCCCCCGACCGGGCCGAAATCGTAAATCGCGAACCGCCTTAGCCTATCCGGAGTTGAAGATGTCACGCCCCGTGCCGAATCCCGGCATTCTCGATATTGCGCCCTACACGCCCGGCAAGAGCCCGGTCGCCGAGCCGGGCCGCAAGGTGTTCAAGCTCTCGGCCAACGAGACGCCGTTCGGGCCCTCGCCGAAGGCGATCGAGGCCTTCAAGAGCGTAGCGGATCATCTGGAGGATTATCCGGAAGGCACCTCGCGCGTGCTGCGTGAAGCCATCGGCCGCAGCTTCGGCCTCGATCCCAACCGCATCATCTGCGGCGCCGGCTCGGACGAGATCCTCAACCTGCTCGCGCACACCTATCTCAGCCATGGCGACGAGGCGATCTCCACCACGCACGGCTTCCTGGTCTATCCGATCGCGACCATGGCGGTCGGTGCGAAGAACGTGGTCGCAGCCGAGAAGAACCTCACCACCGACGTCGACGCCATCCTCAAGGCGGTGACGCCGAAGACAAAGCTGGTCTGGCTCGCCAACCCGAACAATCCGACCGGGACCTATATTCCGTTCGACGAGGTCAAGCGCCTGCGCGCCGGCCTGCCCTCGCATGTGCTGCTGGTGCTGGACGCCGCCTATTCCGACTACGTCTCGCGTAACGATTACGAGATGGGGATCGAGCTGGTCGCCACCACCGAGAACACCGTGGTGACGCACACTTTCTCCAAGATCCACGGCCTTGCGGCGCTGCGCATCGGCTGGATGTTCGGCCCCGAGCACATCATCGACGCGGTCAACCGCATCCGCGGTCCGTTCAACGTGTCGACCCCCGCGATGTACGCCGCCGTTGCCGCGATCGAGGACACCGCGCACCAGGCGATGTCGAAGCAGTTCACCGAGACCTGGCGCAACTGGCTGGCCGAGGAGATCGGCAAGCTCGGGCTGAAGGTGACGCCGGGCGTCGCGAACTTCATCCTGATCCACTTCCCGACCGACAAGGGCAAGACCTCGGACGACGCCGACGCGTATCTCACCAAGCGGGGCCTCGTGCTGCGCGGGTTGAAGAATTACGGTCTGCATCATGCGCTGCGCATGACCATCGGCACCGAAGAGGCCAATCGCCTCGTCGTCGACGGCCTGCGCGACTTCATGGCCGGCAAATGAGCATCCAGCCGCACTTCCAGCGCGTTGCGCTGATCGGCTTCGGCCTGATCGGCGGCTCGATCGCGCGCGCTGCGAAGCTCCAGGGCCTGGCCTCCGAGATCGTCACCACCGCGCGCTCGGAGAAGACGCGCGCGCGGGTGCTCGAGCTCGGCATCGTCGACCAGGTCGTGGCGACCAATGCGGAAGCCGTGAAGGACGCCGATCTCGTCATTCTCTGCATTCCCGTCGGAGCCTGCGGGCCGGTGGCGCAGGAGATCGCTGATTATCTCAAGCCGGGCGCGATCGTCTCCGACGTCGGCTCGGTCAAGGGCGCGATCGTCAGGGACATGGCGCCGCATCTGCCGAAGAGCGTTCATTTCGTGCCGGCCCATCCGGTCGCGGGCACTGAACATTCGGGGCCGGATTCCGGCTTCGCCGAACTCTTCATCAATCGCTGGTGCATCCTGACGCCGCCGGAAGGCGTCGACGCGGCTGCCACCGATCGCCTGCGCGCGTTCTGGGCCGCGATGGGCGCCAAGGTCGAGGTGATGAGCCCGGATCATCATGATCTCGTGCTCGCGATCACCAGCCATCTGCCGCATCTGATCGCCTACACCATCGTCGGCACCGCCGACGAATTGGCGCAGGTGACGGAGTCCGAGGTCATCAAGTTCTCCGCCGGCGGCTTTCGCGACTTCACCCGCATCGCGGCGTCCGATCCGACGATGTGGCGCGACGTCTTCCTCGCCAACAAGGACGCCGTGCTGGAGATGCTCGGCACTTTCACCGAGGATCTGGCAAAGCTCACCCGCGCCATCCGCCGCGGCGACGGCGAGGCGCTGTTCGACCACTTCACCCGCACCCGCGCCATCCGCCGCGGCATCGTCGAGATCGGCCAGGATTCGGCCGCTCCCGACTTTGGCCGGCCGCTTGCGGCGCTGAAGAAGCCGTAGCTTTATCCGCACTCTCCGTCATGGCCGGGCTTGACCCAGCCATCCACGCGCATCCGCGATTGTCGGCAGACGTGGATGCCCGGGACAAGCCCGGGCATGACGATGGAGCATGCGCTGGCCCCGCCGCCCTCAATACAACGGCGGGATCACGCCAACCTTGACCGGGCCGAGCAGCACGGCGCCGTCGACGAATTTCAGCGGGAAGCTGCGGGCCTTCTTGCCCTCCAGCGTGCTTTCGGTGCCGATCGAATTGATGCCGGCGGCAAGTCCGGCATTGGCGTTCTGCTTGATGACCTTGCCGAGGCCGGGCACCGCGCGGTCGAGCGCGCCAAAGAGATTGTTGAGGTCCTGCGACTTCACGCCGGGCGCGACGCGGTCGAGCGTTGCCTGCGGCACGCCCTCTTCCAGCATCTTCTCGATACCGAGCGCCGGGATCACGCGCTCGAGGCCCGTCACCGTCATCTGCAGCTCGCCATCGAGTCGGCCATTGGCCGAGAGTCCGAGCGTGCCAGCCGCGACCGCGATCATCTCGCCCTGCTGGATCCGCGACTGCACGATCTCGATATGGCCGCCGGCGGCCTGGATCTCGCGGAAGCGCTGCGGCCAGGGCTTTGGCGTGAGGTCGGAGAGGCCGGTGATCTTCGCGCGCGTGTCGGCTTCGAACGGCTCGGCCAGCAACGGATGAACACCCTGGATGCTGCCCTGCGCGATATGGGCCACGGTCTCGATCACGGGATGATCGGCCGGCGATCCGTCGGCGAGACGTCCGTGCAGTTCGACCTGCTTGGCGCGCGCGAGCGGCACCTGCACGCTGCCGTCGAGACGGTTGATGGTGAGATCGTCGAACACGATGGAGGCGCGGTCCGGGATCGCCGGCAGGCCGACCACGCTGCTGCGGCCCTTGCTCCAGTTCACAACGAAGGTGTTTTGCGTGACGCCGTCGGTCAGCGTCGCCGGCGAGGAGAATTCGGCGATGACGAGCTTGGGATCGTAGACCTGGGCGACGACCAGGATGTTGTCGAGCCTGGCCGTGAACGGCGTCTTGCTCGCGTTCTGCGACACCAGCGCGACGCTGGCGCCGGAGCACTGGACCTCGAAGCGGAAGGGGAAGCCCGCGATCGAGCGCTTGGCGCAATCATAGATGCGGCCGGCTTTGGCCTCCTGCGCGCGCCAGGCATCTGCCGCCACCTCGGCCTGCGACGCGGCATAGAACCAGAAGCCGCTCCACGCGACCGCGAGGATCAGGAGGAGAACGGGTGCGATGAAAAGGCCCCAACGGGAGCGACGGCCTGCGGCAACGGTCATATCGGACATGCGGCGACCCTTTGACCTCAGATGATGGCAAATGTAAGCGAGGTTGGGTTGCGCCGAAAGGCGGAGAATTCGCTTCGCTTGGGGGCTCGGTTCTGGTAGCCGTGCCCGAAATGTCGGAAATCACCCTCCCCTCCGTCACCACAGCCAAGGGCGACCTCTGGGTGTTCGGCTACGGCTCGCTGATGTGGCGGCCGGGCTTCGAATTCGAGGAACGCGTCCCGGCGCGGCTGGTCGGCGAGCATCGCGCGCTCTGCGTCTATTCCTTCGTGCATCGCGGCACGCCGGAAAAGCCGGGGCTGGTGCTCGGGCTCGACCGCGGCGGCGCCTGCCGCGGCATCGCCTTCCGCGTCGCCGAGAAGAACCGCACCGACGTCGTCGCCTATCTGCGCGCGCGCGAACAGGTCACCTCGGTCTATCGCGAAGTGATGCGCTCGGTGTGGCTCGAGGGCGACGCGCGGCAGCGCGTTTCCGCGCTCGTCTATGTCGTCGACCGCGGCCATGTGCAATATGCCGGCCGCCTGTCGCTCGCCGATCAGCATCGCCACGTGCTCCAGGGCCACGGCCAGTCCGGCGCCAACCGCGACTATGTCACAGCGACGGTGAAGGCGATCGAGGCCGAAGGTTTTCGCGATACGCAATTGCATCAACTCGCACTGATGCTGCATGGCGAGGCGCATTCCCTGCACGCGCCGGCTCCGGCGGACGATCGAGAGAACCGCTAACTCTCCGACGGAGCGTAGCTCGGCGAGGCGCCGATGAGCTGCTCCTGCTCCCTGCGGCCCGCTTCGACGAGACCGCCGGTCGCCTCTTCGATCGCGGCTTGCACGCGGGAGAGAAACTCATCCTTCGGCAGGCCTGGCGGCAGCGGATCGAGGAACTCCACCACCAGCGTGCCGGGATAACGCATGAAGGTGCGGCGCGGCCAGAACAGGCCGGAATTGAGCGCGATCGGCAGGCACTGCACGCCGCAGGACGAATAGATCTGCGCAAAGCCGGTCTTGTAGTCGGGCGGAGCGCCCGGCGCGCGGCGCGTGCCTTCCGGAAAGATCACGAGCTGTCCGCCGCCGCGCACCGCATCGCGCGCCCGGCGCGTCATGTCCAGCAGCGCCTTCACGCCGGCCTTGCGGTCGATCGCGATCATCCCGGTCTTGACCAGGAACTGACCGAACACCGGGATCTGCATGAGCTGGCGCTTGAGGATGAAGATCGGGCGATTGAAGAAGCCCGGCAGCACAAAGGTCTCCCAGAACGATTGATGCTTCGCCACGATCACCAGCGGCCCCTGCGGGATCTTCTCGACACCGCGGAATTCGACCTTGATGTTGCAGATCACGCGCATCAGAAACAGCGTCGCCTGCGCCCACCATTTCGCGACCGTCAGCATGGCGCGCGGCGGCAACGCGAAGGTCGGCAGCGCCACGATCGCGAGGCACACCAGCACTGTGTAGAACAGGACGTTGAACACGAGCGAGCGCAGGAAAATCAAGAACATCGACGCTCCGAGAAATTTGCCGATTACTTTGCCGGTCAATTGGCCTGTGCGGTGGCGGGCCGCTTCGGCTGCAGCCCGGGAGGCTGCTCCGACATCTCGGGCGAAAGGTCAATCCCGAAATCCTCCAGCCGGACCCTGAGCTCGGCCGCGATATACTTGACATATTCGGACATCAGCAGCCGCAGCGTCGAAGCCGAGGTCCACCACGGCTCCTCACGCCATTTGTCGCCGACCACCGCGAACGGGATCAGTGTCGTCTCCGGCATCGCGTGCGAGAATTCCACCAGCGCGCGGGGCATGTGGTAGTTCGAGGTGACCACGATCAGCGATCGGAAGCCGCGCCCCTCGGCCCAGCGCCGCGCCTCGGCCGCGTTGCCGCGGGTCGAAACCGCGGTGCGATCGAGATCGACGCAGCAATGCATGAAGGACTGGTTCTCCGGCAGCGTCCGCGAGATGTCGCTTGCCGTCGAGGTCGGGTGCACGCCGGAGATCAACAGCCGCTTGCCGTAGCCGGCCGCCAGCAGTTCCATCGCATCCGAGACCCGCGAGGAGCCGCCGGTCAGCACCACGATGCCGTCAGCCTTGCGGTCCGGCACGATCTCGGCGCCGCGCAATTGCGACAGGAACGCGATGAACCCCGCCGCCGCGCCGACGAAGACGAGCGCGATCGTCGACACAACAGTCGCGCGCAGCCAGCCGCGCGGCAATTTCGGCGATCGATCGTCGGTCGGCGAGGTCATGTGATGTCGGTGATCCCTTCCCCGGATGATTTTAGGACGTTTTGAGGCGAAGTGGAGTCCGGTTTGTCGGACCTAGTCCACATCATTCAGCGTCGCAAACAGCGTCTGGCGCGAGGCGACGGCTGTGATGGCGCCGATCAGCACCGCCTGCACCGCGAGCACGGCATAGCCCGATGGCCGCAGCGAGAAAGTGCCGAGCAGCGCGGCGAACTGGTCGCCGACGGGAGTACCGGAAAACCAGCCGGCGATCGACTCGGAGAAGCCGAACACCAGCATGGCGGCCCCGCCGCCGATCAGGCCGCCCTCCAGCCCCAGGCGAAGGAAATGACGCAGAAAGCGGTTGGCGATGTAGCGATCGCCGGCGCCGACGAAATGGAGAACCTCGACGATCGGGCGGTTCGCCGCCATGGCGCCGCGAGTCGCGAACGAGACCGAGATGATGGTGGCGATGATGACGAGCGCGAGAATGCCGAGACCCGCGAGCACCGTGGCGTTGGTCATCGAGCGCATCCGCTCGATCCAGGCGCGGTGGTCGTCGACGCTGGCGCTTGGGGCCGCCTGGGTCACGCGGGCGCGCAAGGCGCCGAGATCGAGCGCCGTGCCCGGCTGCACGCGCGCGATGATCATGCGCGGCACCGGCAGATCATCCATCGACAATCCGGTGCCGAGCCAGGGCTCGAGCAGCTTGCCGCTCTCTTCCCTGGTGAACGGCTTGACTTCGACGATGCCGGCCTGCGCGCGCATCACCTCAGTCACCGCGGCCGTGTCGCGATCAAGATCGCGGCCGGACTGCGGGCGGACCTGGATGGTGATTTCGCTCGCGACGTCCGACTGCCATTCGGCGGCGGAGGCGCTGACGAGCAGCACCGCGCCCGTGGTCATCGAGGCGAGGAACGTCATGATGGCGACGACGGCGACCAGCGCGCGGCCCTGGATCGAGGCGCGCGGCACGATCGGCGACATGTTGCGCGCCCTGGCCGGAAGCTGCGGACGCTCTTGTCCGAGGTCGACCAGCACGCCGCGCTCGTCGGTCCTACTCATAAACGTGCAGCCGCCCCTGATGCAGCACGAAGCGACGCGCCTCGTACTGGTCCATCAGGGCAATGTCGTGGGTGGCGATGATGACGGCAGTGCCGGATTTGTTGAGCTCGATGAAGAGTCGCAGCAGGCGGCGTCCGAGCGTCGGATCGACGCTGCCGGTCGGCTCGTCCGCGAGCAGGAGCTGCGGCCGCGAGATCACCGCGCGCGCGATCGCGGCACGCTGCTTCTCGCCGCCGGACAGGATCGGCGGCAACGCGTCCATGCGCTCGCCAAGCCCGACCCATTTCAGGAGATCGATGACTTCCTTGCGATAGCTCGACTCGCTGCGGCCCATGACGCGGAACGGCAGGGCCACGTTCTCATACGTCGTCATGTGGTCGAGCAGACGGAAATCCTGGAGCACGATGCCGATGCGCTTGCGCAGGTCGGCGATCTCGTCCTTGCCGAGTTGCGAGACGTCGTGGCCGAACAGATTGACGAGGCCCCGCGTCGGCCGGTGCGACAGAAACAGCAGGCGCAGCAATGACGTCTTGCCGGCGCCGGACGGGCCCGTGAGGAACTGGAACGAATGCGCCGGGATCTGGAAGTTGAGGTCGCGCAGGATCTCCGGCCCCAAACCGTAACGCAATCCGACATTTTCGAACCGAACCAAGTTCAGCTCCGTTCGAGAGGTGGCGACAGCCGCGCCGCGACGCTCCGCCACGCGCGATCAAGGGGTTGTGCGGCCGTTATGGTTTCCGGTTCGTTAACGGTCGGCCTGTAGCATTTGGAGTGCCCGGCTCTCCCGGATCGGGGCATCGTCAAGACCTGTCCGTGCATCAAGGCTCGTGTCCATGCATATCGTCTGTCCCCATTGTACGACATCCTACGCCATCAAGCTTGGAAGCCTGGGCGCCAACGGCCGGACGGTCCGTTGCTCCCGCTGCAAGGAGACCTGGGTCGCCTATGCCGAGGACGCCATCGAGGAGGCCTCCGTCCCGGCCATGGCCGCAGCCAGCCGGGGCAACGACCAGTCCGACCTCGCCGCAGAGTGGAACTCCTACGCCGAGGATGATGGTGCCGCCGATACGCCTGTGGTCGACAGTCCGTCGATCGCCAGCGACTGGCCGGCCGAGGACGCCAAGGAAATTGAGGACGAGTGGTCAGCGGCCGCCCGTTCCGCCGAGGAGGATGTCGCCGGCGTCTGGCACCAGTCCTGGTTCCGTAGCCTGTTCCCCCGCCGCGGGGCGCGGGTGAGCCGCCCGGTCGCCGCCACGGCTCCGCGAAAATCCTATTTTGGCTTGCCGGCAGCCTGCGCCGCCATGGGCGCGCTGGTGCTGGCGCTGGTGATCTGGCGCGGAGACATGGTGCGGCTGCTGCCGCAGACGGCGGCATTCTACAAGATGGTCGGTTTTGAGGTGAACCTGCGCGGGCTGACCTTCAGGGACGTCAAGCTCTCCAGCGAGACCGTGGAGGGTAAACAGGTACTTGTGATCGAGGGCGTCATTGTCGGCCAGGGCAAGAAGCCGCTCGATATCCCGCGCTTGCGCTTTGCGGTGCGCGACGCGCAGGGCGCCGAGATCTACGCCTGGAATACCGTGCTCGAGCAAACCGTGCTGCAGCCCGGCGAGCGCGCCTTCTTCCGGTCGCGCCTGGCCTCGCCGCCGCCGGAGGGCCGCAATATCGACGTTCGCTTCTTCAACCGGCGCGACATTGCCGGCGGCAGCGTATAATCAGCGACGCAGGGTCCCGCACGGGAAGGCGCGTCCCAAGGGTTGGTCTGATGCCGAAAGTCTTGATCGCCGACGACGAGGATTCGATGCGCCAACTGGTGGCGCGCGCCATCGCCATGGATGGCCACGAGACCGTCACGGCGCAGGACGGCGCCGAGGCGCTGGAGATCCTGACCCGCGAGGACGGCGCGTTCGATCTCCTGCTCACCGACATCCAGATGCCTGTCATGGACGGCATCGCACTCGCCCTCTCCGTCGCGCGCGACTTCCCCGATCTGACCATTCTGCTGATGACCGGATTTGCCGATCAGCGCGAGCGCGCCTCGAACTTGAACGCGCTGGTGCATGACGTCGTGACGAAACCGTTCTCGGTCGCGGACATCCGCACGGCGGTGGCGGACGCGCTGGCGGCGAAGAAGGGGTAGCGGCGGGACTGTGTGCCCTGCATTCCGCTGTCATGCCCCGGCTTGACCGGGGCATCCAGTACGCTGTGGCTTCTCGGTTCAATCACAGTCGTCTCTGGAATACTGTATCGCCCGATTAAATCGGGCGATACACGGAGTGTGCTGTCAGAAATCCTTCAACAGACGCTCGAGATAATCGAGCTCGATCTGCGGACGCGCCGGATCGCTCAGGCGGCGGCGGAGCTCTTCGAGGATGCGGCGGGCTCGCTGGGCGTCGATCTCGCCGGGAATCTTGACCGTGTAGTCGTCGCTATATTCCTTGCCGCGGAGCGGCCGACCCAGCGGGTCGGTCCGTTCGCCGTTACCTTGCTGGCGTCCGACAGCCTGGCCGGGGCCCTCGCCGTCGCCCGGCTCCTGGCCCTCGCCCTGTTGCTGCCCGCCCATCGAGTCGGCCAGATCCTGCATACCCTTGCGCAGGGCGTCGATGGCCTTGCCCTGCGATGCCGTCGCACCATCGGCATCGCCTTCGCCGATCTGATTGCCGGCGTCGCCCATGGCGTTCTCGGCGGCGTCGAAGCCGTCATCGCCATCCTGGTCGCCGTCCTGACCCTGGCCCTGCTGTCCTTGTTGGCCCTGCTGCCCCGGCTGCTTCTGCCCGCGCTGGCCTTTCTGACCGTCCTGCTGCAGGCCCATCTCGGCGAGCTTCTTCTTGAGGGCCTCCAGCCGCTTCTTCAATTGTTCCTGGCGGTCCTGAGTATCCTGAGACCCCTCGCGCTGGGCCGATGGATCGTTTGGATCGGGATAGAGATACTTCTCCATGTCCCTGATCGCCTTCGACTGCTGGCCGACGCTTTCGTCCGTGTTCTTGTCCTTCAGGCTGTCGGCAGATTGCTTCATCGACCGATCGGCGCTGTCGAGCAGCGCGTCCAGACTCTTCTGGTCGGCGCGCGACGACTGGGCGAGACCGATCGAAACCATGGAGCAGGATAGCGCAAGGACGAGGCATGCCGTCGCAAGCCGTCCCCGTGTCGTCCCGTTGTGCCAGATCGAGATGTGCTTCATGAGCTATCTGCTCCCCTGGGATTCACGCCAGGTCTTGAGCTCTTCACGCAAGGCTTCCTGCTGCTTTGCCAGATCGTCCAGCTGATCGCTGGTGGCGCCCCGGGTCTTCTGCCGCAGCTCCCTCGATTTGCGCAGGATCTCCGCGACCTTGGGCGGCAGAGGCTTGGTACGCGGACCGCGCTTGGCGTCCTTGCTCTGGCGGTCGGTTTCGTCCCGAAGCGCGTTCTGCTCGCGGAGCAGGTCGTTGAGCTCGCGCGCGATCTCGTCCATCTCGCGCTGCTCGGCGCTGGGCGGCCCTGGGGGCCGCTCCAGCAAACGCGCCAGCCGGTCCAGCTCGCGCGCGGCCGCGTCACGGTTGCCGCGCTGGATCAGCCGCTCGATCCGCTTCATCTGGTCGTCGAGGCCGACGGCCGGCCGCGCCAGCGGATTGTTGCGCATCTGCTGCGCATACTGGCGCATGTAATTGTCCAGCGCGGTCCGCAGATTGTCCATGAGCTTCTTGAGCTCTTCGTCGCTGGCGCCGCGCTGAAGCGCCTGCTTGAGCGCGTCCTGCGCTGCGCGCAATGCCTTGGCGACGTCGCTGATGTTGCCGTCCTCGATCGTCACCGCCAGCGCCCACAGGCTCGCCACGACCTCACGCAGGGAATCGTCGGTGCGCGCCGCCTCGAGCTGGCGCGCGACGCTGTGGAGACCGAGATACTGGCCGGCTTCCGGTGTGAACATCTCGGGCGCGATCATCAGCGCGTCGAGCGCGCTGTAGACGTCGGAATTCCTGTTGGCGTCGAGCGCGAGAATGCGGCGCTGCTCGATCAGCGCGCGGGCCAGCGGCTTGGTGAACAGCCGCCCCGGCAGGCGCATGTTGAAGGGCTCGCTCTTCGCCTCGTTGCCGGCCTCATCCTTGGCGGTGAGGGTCAGGGTGACATCTGCGCCGGAATAGGGATCCTCGCTGAGGTCCTTCACCGTCTGGCCGACGCCGTTGCGGGTCCGCGCATTGGGCAGCGTCAGCGGGAATTGCGGCGGCTGGTACAGCGGCCGCGCGGCTTTGCCGTCGGTATCCCTGGTTGCGTCCTTGGTCCCTTCCGTGCCGTCGGCGGCGCGCGGAACGATCTGCGCGGCGGCGGCGGTGACGCCGTAATCGTCCTCGATCTTGTAGGACAGCTGCAGCGCGCCATAGGCCTGACGTTCGGGATCCTTGGCGAGCGCGATCGTCGGCGCGCGGTCCGGCATCGCCGTGAAGGCCCATTGCGGCTGGCCCGAGGGCGCGCGGACATGCGCGCTGCCGTCGCCCGCGATGGTGAAGTGCTTCTCGTTGGTGCCCTTGGGCGCAGCCTCGGTGGGTGCGACCTCCTTGAGGCCGCCGGAGATGGCGACATCCAGGCTGCCGCCGGACGAGCGCACGATCAGGGTCGAGCCGGCGGGCACCGCGAGCGGACCGCTGGCGGGCAGCGCCGCGGCCTCCTTGTTGGCGGCCGAGAGGATGATCGGCGGCTTGCCGGTATAGAGCGGCGGGGTGACCCAGGCATCGACGCGAACGTTGCTTGGTGCCAGCACACCGTTCCAGTCGAAAGCGGCTCCGAGCCGCATCGCGCGCTCGCTGCCGGCGGCAAAGAAGGTCGCGACCAGCATCACCATGACCAGCGCGCGCAGCGCCCAGGGATCGTGCAAGGCAAGGCGCGGATGCGGCAGGCCGGCACGGATCCGCTTGAGCGAGGCCAATGTGCGCTCGCGCTGCGCCTGCCACAGCGCCTGCGCGATCGGGTCCTGCGAGGTCAGCGTGTCCGTGAGCGTCGTCGCCGGGCGGTGACGGATGCCGGAGCCGCGGTCGAGCCGGGCCAGAGCCTCTTCGCGACGCGGCCAGCGGAAACGAATCAAGGGAACAAGGGCGGCAATGGCGATGCCGGCAAAGAGGATAAGACCGATGGCCCGCACGACGGACGGCAGCACCAGCCACAGGCCGGCCCAGGACACCACCAGGAACAGGCCGACAACCGTCAAGACCCGAGCCAGATGCGGCCAGGCACGTTCCCACGCGATGGCATAAGTGGCCCGTTGCAGGGCCTGCGCCAGCTTCAGCCGCGACAGAGCGTCGCCATCGCGGATCGGGTCTGACGGGTCGGGTGTGACGCCGTTCAATCAACTCTCCAGGTTGCCCGGGAGAGAAGCCTACCACAACGGCAGCACTGAGGCATCCGTTCCCGTACGGGAGAGCCCCCTTTTCCCGCATAACACGAGGACGTGACTGGCCCACCGCAACCCCGTAATTTCCGCGCCGCCATCCAAGGGAAACAGAGGGAACGCCATGGACAAGAAGATGCACGACAAGGGCCTGGAAGTCCGCAAAGCGGTGCTGGGCGAGGCCTATGTCGACAACGCCCTGAAGAACGTGGACGACTTCAACCGTCCGTTCCAGGAGATGCTCAACGAATATTGCTGGGGTACGGTGTGGGGCCGCGAGGAGCTGCCGCGCAAGACCCGCAGCATGCTCAACATCGCCATGATCGCGATCCTCAACCGCCAGCACGAGTTTCGCGCGCATCTGAAGGGCGCGCTGACCAACGGCGTCAGCCGCGACGAAATCCGCGAGATCCTGATGCAGGTCGCGATCTACGGCGGCATGCCGGCCGCAGTGGACAGCTTCCGCATCGCGCGCGAGGTGTTCGCGGAAATCGACGGCAAGGCGTGAGGCCAGTCTCTCCTCCGTCATCCCGGGGCGCGCCAAGCGCGAGCCTGGGATCCATAACCACCGGACGACGTGGTTAGCGGGACTCGGAGTGACCGCCTTCGCGCAACGACTTCTCCCTGGGATTATGGGTCCCGGGCTCATCGCTTCGCGATGCCCCGGGACGACACCGCGGGTCGATCAAGCATCTTTCACAACAAC
Organism: Bradyrhizobium cosmicum; assembly: GCF_007290395.2. Lineage (NCBI taxonomy): Bacteria > Pseudomonadati > Pseudomonadota > Alphaproteobacteria > Hyphomicrobiales > Nitrobacteraceae > Bradyrhizobium > Bradyrhizobium cosmicum. Next base: position 6,695,665 of record NZ_CP041656.2, read on the forward strand.
GAAGAAAAGAAGGAAACAACACCATGGACATCGGATTCATCGGCCTCGGAAACATGGGTTTCCCGATGGCGCGGCGCCTGATCGAGGTTGGCCACAAGCTCGTCGTGTTCGACACGCGCAAGGAGGTCACGGACAGGCTCGTTGCCCGCGGCGCGACTGCTGCGACATCACCGAAGGACGTCGCCGACCAGGTCGAGACCGTGATGGCGAGCCTGCCCTCGCTGCAGGCCTCGCTCGAGGTCGCCACGGGCGCGAACGGCGTGATTGAGGGGAGCTGCGCCAAACGCTTCATCGATCTCTCCACCGTCGGCTCGACGATGGCTTCGAAGATTCACGACCTCCTGGCGAAGCGCAACATCGTGCAGATCGACTGCCCCGTCTCCGGCGGCGTCGGCGGCGCCGAGAAGGGAACGCTGGCGGTGATGGTGTCGGGGCCGAAAGCGGAGTTCGAACTGCTCAAGCCCGCGCTCGACGTGATCGGGAAGGTGTTTTTCATCGGCGAGAAACCGGGCGCGGCGCAGACCATGAAGCTCGCCAACAATTTCCTGTCCGCCACCGCGATGGTTGCGACGTCGGAGGCAGTGGTGATGGGCGTCAAGGCCGGGCTCGATCCCGCCGTGATGATTGACGTCATCAACGCCGGCTCGGGCATGAACACCGCGAGCCGCGACAAGTTTCCACGCTCGGTGCTGCCGCGAACTTTCGACTTCGGTTTCGCCACGGGATTGATGGTGAAGGACGTGCGGCTGGCGCTGGAGGAGATGAAGTCGCTCGGCCTGTCGATGGAGGTCGCGGAAGCGGTCGGGCGACTGTGGGAGACCGTGATCAGCGCGGAAGGCGCCGAGTCCGATTTCACCGCGGCGATCAAGCCGATCGAGAAGAAGGCGGGGGTCGTAGTTGGCGGTACCAAGGGTGGAGTGACGGGGAAGTAGCTATCCCACACGCCTCTCGTCATCCCGGGGCGCGCGAAGCGCGAGCCCGGGATCCATAGCCACAGGGAGAAGTTTGGCGAAGGCTCTGAGTTACCGGATCCGCGTCACAACTCCTCCCTGTAGTTATGGGTCCCCGCGTACGCGGGGACGACACCGAGATTGTTGCGCGGCCTTTCAGCCCCTCACTACCTCACAACCACGGTGCCGGCTTGTCCATCGCGATGAGCTGCTCGACCTCGATGCGCGGGCGCACCACGGCGTACTGATCGCCCTTCACCAGCACCTCGGGCACCAGCGGCCGCGTGTTGTAGGTGCCTGCCTGCACCGCGCCATAGGCGCCCGCGGTCATGATGGCGATGAGATCGCCGGGCTTCGGCGTCGGCAGAGTGCGGTCCAATGCGAGATAGTCGCCGGTCTCGCAGACCGGGCCGACGACGTCGGCCAGGATGGTGGCTGCGCCCTTCGCGGCTTGCGTCACCGGCAGGATGTCGTGATGGGCTTCGTACAGCGTCGGCCGGATCAGATCGTTCATCGCGGCATCGATGATGACGAAGTTCTTGCCGTCACCGTGCTTCACATAGATCACCTTGGCGACGAGGATGCCGGCATTGCCGACGATCATGCGGCCCGGCTCGAACATCAGCGTGCAGCCGAGATTGTGACTGACACGCTTGACCATGGCGGCATAGACGTCGGGCGCCGGCGGCGCCTCGCGGTCCATGTAATAGGGAATGCCGAGGCCGCCGCCGAAATCGACGTGGCTGATGTCGTGCCCGTCGGCTCGCAGCGTCTGCACGAATTCGGCAAGGATGCGGAACGCAGTCTCCATGCTGGAGAGGTCCGTGATCTGGCTGCCGATATGCACGTCGGTGCCCGTCACCTCGATGCCCGGCAGCCTGGCGGCGCGGGCATAGACCTCGCGGGCGTGCGCGATCGGGATGCCGAACTTGTTCTCGGATTTTCCAGTCGAGATCTTGGCGTGCGTGCCGGCGTCGACGTCCGGATTGACGCGCAACGAGATGCGCGCGGTCTTGCCCGTCTCGGTCGCGAGCCGCGACAACAGCTCGAGTTCGGGCTCGGATTCCACGTTGAGGCAGAGAATGTCGGCGGCCAGCGCGGCACGCAGCTCGTCTTCGGTCTTGCCGACACCGGAGAACAAGATCTTGCTGGCGGGGATGCCGGCGGCCAGCGCACGCTTCAATTCACCGCCGGAGACGACGTCGGCGCCCGCGCCAAGCTTCGCCAGCGTGCGCAGCACGGACTGGTTGGAGTTCGCCTTCATGGCGTAGCAGACCAGCACCTTCTCGCCGGCGAAAGCGTCGGTGAAGACGCGGTAGTGGCGCTCCAGCGTCGCGGTCGAATAGCAATAGAACGGCGTGCCGACGGCTGCGGCCAGCTCGGACAGGTTCACCGCCTCGGCGTGCAGCACGCCGTTGCGATAGTCGAAATGATTCATGGCATGGCTCAGCTACCCTGCCTTAGCGGCTGGGTCTTTCGTCCAGAAGGGGGTCGAGGATAAACGGTTTCTTCCTGCCCTTCGTCGCCGCCGGCGCTGCATCCGCACCATAGGTGGGATTGAACACGCTCGGCGTCCTCTGGGCTTCGGTCTCGGTGTCGGTCGGAGCCGCGACATTGGCCGTGGACGCGCTGGAGGCGGTCGGCGGCAGATCGAGCGGGCCCTTGCGGCCGCAGCCGGCAAGCGCGAGCGCCGTCAGGCTCAAGACAATGATGGCCCACCCCGAGCCGGTCGGGCGAAACTTTGACGTCACGACGAAATCCCCACTACGCGGGCCGCACCATACAGAGATTGGCGCGCTCTGGCGAGAGCCGGATGACCATGAAACATAAGCGAAATTTTGCCCTCAGCCCAATTTTCGCTCTTTTTCCAGCCGCTTCACCCAAGCCTTGGCCTGAGCCGCCACGTTCTTCGGCGCGGTGCCGCCGAAGCTGGTCCGGCTCTTCACCGACGATTCGACCGAGAGCACGCCGAGCACGTCCTTGGTGATCCTGGGCTCGATCGCCTGCATCTCCTTGAGCGGCAGCTCATGCAGCGCCACGCCGCCCTCGGCAGCCTTGGCCACGATGCGGCCAGTGACGTGATGGGCATCGCGGAACGGCATCTTCAGCGTCCGCACCAGCCAGTCGGCGAGATCGGTCGCGGTGGCATAGCCCTCGCCGGCAGCAAGTTTCATCTTTGCCTCGTCGGGGACGAGATCGCGGACCATGCCCGTCATGGCGCGGATCGCCAGCGACAGCGCGGCAAAGCCCTCCATGGCGCCCTGCTTGTCCTCCTGCATGTCCTTTTGATAGGCGAGCGGCAGGCCCTTCATCACGATCAACAGACCGTTGAGCGCGCCGATGACGCGGCCGGTCTTGGCGCGCACGAGCTCGGCGGCATCCGGATTGCGCTTCTGCGGCATGATCGAGGAACCGGTGGTGAACTTGTCACTGAGCCGGATCAGGCCGACCAGCGGCGAGGTCCAGATCACGATCTCCTCGGCGAAGCGCGACATATGCACGGCGCAGATCGAGGCCGCCGACAACGTCTCCAGCACGAAGTCGCGGTCGGAGACCGCATCGAGCGAATTCGCCATCGGGCGGTCGAAGCCGAGCGCCTTCGCCGTGGCGTGGCGGTCGATCGGGAACGAGGTGCCGGCAAGCGCGGCGGCGCCAAGCGGCGATTCATTGAGCCGCTTGCGAGCGTCCTGGAAGCGGCCGCGGTCGCGCGCGGCCATCTCGACATAGGCGAGCAGGTGGTGGCCGAAGGTCACGGGCTGCGCGGTCTGCAGATGCGTGAAGCCGGGCATCACGGTCGCGGCATGTTCGAGCGCGCGGTTGACCAGCGCCGCCTGGAACGTGGCGAGCGCGGCATCGGTCTCGTCGAGGATATCGCGGACATAGAGACGGAAATCGGTTGCGACCTGGTCGTTGCGCGAGCGCGCGGTGTGCAGGCGGCCGGCGGCCGGGCCGATCAGCTCGGACAGGCGGCTCTCGACATTCATATGGATGTCTTCGAGCGCGCGCTTGAACGTGAAGCCGCCCGAGCCGATCTCTGACAGAATCGTGTCTAGACCCTTGCCGATATTTTTCGCATCAGAGGCCGTGATGATGCCCTGGCTGGCAAGCATCGCGGCGTGGGCCTTGGATGCGGCAATGTCCTGGGCAAAGAGGTGACGATCGACGTCGATGGAGACGTTGATCTCTTCCATGATCTCATCGGGGCGTTCCGAGAACCGGCCGCCCCACATCTTGTTGCTCATGATCCCCTGCTCACGCCTTGCCTGCCGCTCACCACGTTTGCTGGCCGGAGCCAGCCGTATTAAGAGGCCCCTGATAGCCATATCTGCGACCGGATGACAAACGATATGCTCGACCAGAAGCCCTCCGCCACGCGCCGGATCCCCCTCGTCATCGCCACGGTGGCGATCGGGGGGCTGGCCGGCTTCGCCGCGCTGTACGGGCTGGGCCTGAGCCGGTCGCCCTCAGGCGATCCGACCTGCAAGCCGGCGGTCGCAACCGCGCAGAAAATTGCCCCGCTCGCCCATGGCGAGGTGGCGGCCCTGACCATGGCGAGCGCGCCCCTAAAGCTGCCTGACCTGGCGTTCGAGGACGCCGACGGCAAGCCGAAGAAGCTGTCCGATTTCCGCGGCAAGACGCTGCTGGTGAACCTCTGGGCCACCTGGTGCGTGCCGTGTCGCAAGGAGATGCCGGCGCTGGACGAGCTCCAGGGCAAGCTGGCGGGCCCGAATTTCGAGGTGGTGGCGATCAATATCGACACCCGCGACCCCGAGAAGCCCAAGACCTTCCTGAAAGAGGCCAATCTGACCCGGCTCGGCTACTTCAACGACCAGAAAGCCAAGGTATTTCAGGATCTTAAGGCCATAGGCCGGGCCCTGGGCATGCCGACCTCGGTGCTGGTCGATCCGCAGGGCTGCGAGATCGCGACGATCGCAGGGCCGGCGGAATGGGCGAGCGAGGACGCGCTCAAGCTGCTCCGGGCCGCGAAGGGCAAGGCCGCCGCATCGTTCTAGCAGTTCAGGCGGTGACGTTGAGGTTGCCGCCGACGCCGGCGCCGACATTGGCGAGCGAGGGCTGACCAGCGCCGAGCAGCGTGAGGACGGTGGATTTCTCCATATCCGCGTTCTGCTTCATCAGCGTCGCCGAGATATTCGACTGCAGCGCGCCTTGCTGAGCGGCCAGCATGGTGCTGACCATCGCCATCATGTCCATTACGCAAACCCTATTTACGGGCGGCAGACTACGGACGATGGGTTAACGCGACATGAATTGTCACGAAGCGGATCGGATCAGCGCGTCGGAACCGGCTTGGCGCCGCGGTAGTCGTAGAAACCGCGCTGAGTCTTGCGGCCGAGCCAGCCCGCCTCGACGTATTTCACCAGCAGCGGGCACGGGCGGTACTTGGAATCGGCGAGCCCTTCATGCAGCACCTGCATGATGGACAGGCAGGTATCGAGGCCGATGAAATCGGCCAGCTCCAGCGGGCCCATCGGATGGTGGGCACCGAGCTTCATCGCCGCGTCGATCGCCTCGACGTTGCCGACGCCTTCGTACAGCGTGTAGATCGCCTCGTTGATCATCGGCAGCAGGATGCGGTTGACGATGAAGGCCGGGAAATCCTCGGAGACCGCGACCTGCTTGCCGAGCTTGGCAACGAATTCCTTGGACGCCTCGAAGGTCGAATCGTCGGTGGCGATGCCGCGGATCAACTCGACCAGCTCCATCAGCGGCACCGGATTCATGAAGTGAATGCCGATGAAACGCTCGGGCCGGTCGGTGGCAGCAGCCAGCCGCGTGATCGAGATCGAGGACGTGTCGGAAGCGACGATCGCTTCCGGCTTCAGCACCGCGCAGAGCTCGTGGAAAATCTTGCGCTTGACCTCTTCCTTCTCGACTGCGGTCTCGATGACGAGATCGCAGTCGGCAAGGTCGTCGAGCTTCTCGGCCAGCGAGATGCGCGCCATCGCCTTGGCCTTGTCGTCCTCGGTGACGCCCTTCTTGGAGACCTGGCGCGCCAGATTGCCATTGATGGTGGCCATGCCGGATTTGAGGCGGTCGGCCGAGATGTCGTTCAGCACCACGTCGAAGCCGGCCAGCGCCGCGACATGCGCGATGCCGTTGCCCATCTGCCCCGCGCCGATCACGCCGACCTTCTTGATCACTGCCGCCATAATGTCATCCACCGGAACGGCGCGCATATCGCGCCTGCTTAATTCCCCGAGCCGGGAGGTCCGATTTAACCAGAACCTTGGCTCGAAACCTAGATTGGATCGCTTCCCCGGCGTGCCCCACGCCAAAGAAAACGCCTCGAAAAAGAAACACCGGCCGGAGTGTAGCACTCCGGCCGGTGTTTTTATCGCGTTTTTACTTGCCGAGCTTGGCGAGCGCGTCGGTCAGCTCAGGAACCGCCTGGTAGAGGTCGGCGACCAGGCCGTAATCGGCGACCTGGAAGATCGGCGCGTCCTCGTCCTTGTTGATCGCGACGATCACCTTGGAGTCCTTCATGCCGGCCAGATGCTGGATCGCGCCGGATATGCCGACCGCGACGTAGAGCTCAGGGGCGACGACCTTGCCGGTCTGGCCGACCTGCCAGTCGTTCGGCGCATAGCCGGCGTCCACCGCCGCGCGCGAGGCACCGACGCCGGCGCCGAGCTTGTCGGCGAGCGGCTCGATGTATTTGGCGAAGTTCTCACGGCTCTGCATGGCACGGCCACCGGAGACGATGATCTTGGCCGAGGTCAGCTCGGGACGGTCGCTCTTGGCGACTTCCTCGCCGACGAAGGACGACAGGCCCGGATCGGCCGCAGCCGCGACGCTCTCGACGGCGGCGCCGCCGCCTTCACCGGCTGCAGCGAAGGTCGAGGTGCGGACCGTGATGACCTTCTTGGCGTCCTTTGACTTCACCGTCTGGATGGCGTTGCCGGCATAGATCGGACGCTCATAGGTGTCGGGCGCGACCACCTTGATGATCTCCGAGACCTGCATGACGTCGAGCAGGGCAGCGACGCGCGGCATCACGTTCTTGAAGCGCGAGGTCGCGGGCGCGACGATCGCGTCGTAGGACGGGGCCAGCGACACGATTAGAGCGGCCAGCGGCTCGGCGAGATCGTGCGCATAGGTTTCGCCTTCGGCGACCAGCACCTTGGCGACACCGGCAAGCTTGGCGGCCGCATCGGCCGCAGCCTTGGTGCCCTGCCCGCCGCCGGCGACCAGCACGTGGACATCGCCGCCGAGCTGGGACGCCGCGGTGAGCGCCTTGTTGGTGGAGTCCTTGAGGACCTCGTGTTCGTGTTCAGCAATCAGCAACGTCGTCATCAGAGCACCCCGGCTTCGTTCTTGAGCTTCGACACCAGCTCGGCGACGTCCTTGACCTTGACGCCGGCCTTGCGGCCCGCGGGCTCAGCCGTCTTCAGAACTTCGAGGCGCGCAGTGACGTCGACGCCGTAGTCGGCAACGGTCTTCTCCGCGATCGGCTTCTTCTTGGCCTTCATGATGTTCGGCAGCGAAGCATAGCGCGGCTCGTTGAGACGCAGATCGGTGGTGACGATCGCCGGTCCCTTCAGCTTCACGGTCTGCAAGCCCCCGTCGACTTCGCGGGTAACCTTGAAGTCGGAGCCTTCGACCTCGAGCTTCGAAGCGAACGTCGCCTGCGACCAGCCGAGCAGTGCGGCCAGCATCTGACCGGTCTGATTACTGTCGTCGTCGATTGCCTGCTTGCCGAGAATGATCAGGCCCGGCTGCTCTTCTTCCGCGACCTTCTTCAGGATCTTGGCGACGGCGAGCGGCTCGATGATGCCGTCGGCCTTCACCAGGATGCCGCGATCGGCGCCCATGGCAAGACCGGTGCGGATCGTCTCCGACGCCTGCGCAGGCCCGATGGAGACCACCACGACTTCGGTCGCCTTGCCGGCTTCCTTCAGGCGCAGCGCTTCCTCGACGGCGATTTCGTCGAACGGGTTCATGGACATTTTGACGTTGGCGAGTTCAACGCCCGATCCATCGCTCTTGACGCGGACCTTGACGTTGTAATCGACCACCCGCTTTACCGGCACCAAGACCTTCATCGATCCTCTTTCACTCAATTTGGGAGGGGGGTTATCAACTGGCGCGGAACCTAAAGGGCTGATCCGGCCCGGTCAACGCGCGAAGGGGCCAAATTTTAGACCTTAGAAATGCGCGGCTGAATGGATAGCGATCCCGGGGGTCAGCGATTCTGACCGGGAACCCAAAGCACGTCACCGGCACCGTTATGGTTAGCGGCACGGCTGGCCACGAACAGGAAGTCCGACAGGCGGTTCATATAATGGATGCCAGCCGTCCCGACGGGCTCGCCGGGCCGGGCCGCCAGTTCCACCATCACCCGTTCCGCCCTGCGGCAAATCGTGCGGGCGACGTGGAGGTAGGCGGCGGCAGGCGTGCCGCCCGGCAATACGAAGGAGGTCAGTGGCGCGAGCTTGTCGTTGAGCGCGTCGATATCGCGCTCGAGCCGCTCGACCTGGCTTGCCACCACCCGAAGCCGTTCGGCCTTGCCCTCGCGTTCGGGAACAGCGAGATCGGCGCCGAGATCGAACAGATCGTTCTGGATGCGGCCGAGCATCGCATCGAGCTCGGGCGCGTCCTTTGTGTACAGACGAACGACGCCTATCGCGGCATTGGTCTCGTCGACCGTGCCATAGGCCGCGATGCGCAGATCGTATTTCGGACGCCGCTCCCCGGTTCCGAGCGCCGTCGTGCCGTCGTCACCAGTCTTGGTATAGATGCGGTTGAGCGTGACCATTTATCGCCCCATCGCCCAGACTGCGAGCATGGCGACGACGATCGCCACGAACTGAAGCAGCACGCGCCAACGCATCAGCTTCTGCGAGGTGTTGGGCGAGCCACCGCGCATCATGTTGACGAGACCAAGCAGCAGCACCACCGCCACGGCGCCGGCTGCTACCGGCAGGATGAAAGTACTCAGGAGAGATGCCATTGGGGGGTGATATCACCGTGGGCGCGGCGGCGCTATGGTGCCGCGGCAACCACTGCCGTCATTCCGGGGCGATGCGAAGCATCGAACCCGAAATCCATCGGGCCGCGTTACGAGTGGCGAGATGGATTCCGGGCTCGTGCAACGCGCGCCCCGGAATGACGGCGGGGGCGCTTCGCGAACTGGCTTTTGGGCCAATAATATCAGATGGTATCGATATGATTTGCGGTCCCTGTCAATTGCCCGGCTTGTTCGCCTTTCCCCACGCATGGGGCGAACGAGTGCGCCGAGGCAAGCCGTGAAAGCCATCCGCACCATCTACGTCGTCGTGGAGGATGCCTTCTACACGTTCCTCGCCGACGACGGCTGGGCGATCGCGAGCCATATCGCGCTGTCGAGTTTGATGGCGCTGTTCCCATTCCTGATCGTGCTGACCTCGCTCGCCGGATTCTTCGGCTCGAAGGAACTCGCCGATCAGGCGGCCGGGCTGATGCTCCAAGTCTGGCCCAGTCAGGTCGCCGACTCGCTCTCAGGCGAAATCCACGACGTGCTGACCACGACCCGCTCCGGCGCACTGACCATCGGCGCGGTCCTCTCGGTCTACTTCGCGTCGAACGGCGTCGAGGCGCTCCGTGTCGCGCTCAACCGCGCCTATGCTGTGGTCGAGATGCGGCGCTGGTACTGGCTGCGGCTGGAATCGATCGGCTACACGCTGGTCGCCGCATTCACTGCGCTCGCCATGGCATTCCTGATCGTGCTCGGACCGCTCGTCATCGAGGCGGCGCGGCGTTACATTCCTCTGTTCGTCGAATCCAACGAGAGCATCCTGACCTGGCTGCGCTACGGCATCACCGTCTGCGCGCTGGTGGTGGCGCTGCTGATCCTGCATGCCTGGCTGCCGGCCGGACGGCGCGGCCTGCTCCAGATCCTGCCCGGCATTGTCTTCACCATCGTGGCCTCGCTGATCTCGGGCATCGTGTTCGGACAATATCTGGCGCGATTCGCCAACAACTACGTCACGATGTATGCAGGGCTTGCCTCGGTGATCATCGCGCTGGTGTTTCTGTATTTCATCGCCGCGATCTTCGTTTACGGCGGCGAACTCAACGCCGCGATCATCAAGTCGCGGCTTCCTCACGGCGTGTCGCTTCAAGCAGCGCAGTCGCTAAAGCCCTCGGAGACACAGGCTTGACCAGGAAGGCGTCGGCGCCGGCCTGGCGCGAGGCCGCCTCGTCCTCGCCACGGCCAGACACGCCGATGATGGGGATCTGAGCCAGCGGAGGCGCCATGGTGCGGATCCGCCTGATCGCCTCGACCCCGTCGATGCCCGGCAGCACCATGTCCATCAGCACCGCGTCGAACGCGCCTTGCGCGAGCCGGTTCACCGCGTCCTCGCCGCGCCCGATGAACTCGGCATGATGGCCGAGCTCGGTCAGGATGGTGTTGAGCACGACCCGGCCGAACGGATTGTCCTCGACGCTGAGCAGGCGCAGCGCAGCCATTGCGTCAACATCGGCTTCGTCCTTCGACTTGCGGGACCTGCCCGATCCCGTTGCATCCAGAGACACCGTCAATGTGAAGGTGGCGCCGCCGCCGCGCCGCGGCGCGACCGAGATGTCGCCGCCCATGGCGCGCGCCAATTGCTTCACCGAGGATAGCCCGAGGCCGGCGCCGCCGAAGCGCGAGGCGATGGTGACATTGGCCTGGGTAAACGGGCGGAACAGCCGCTTGATCTCGGCCATGGCGAGGCCGATGCCGCTGTCGGAGACCGAGAAGGCGACGCCGACTTTGCTCCTCTGCTTTGCCTTACCCTTTGGCCTGCCCTTCGCCTTGTCCTTACCTTTGGCGGGACGCCAGGGCGCGACCGCGAGCGCCACGCCGCCGAGCTCGGTGAATTTCACGGCATTGTCGATCAGGTTCTCGAGCGCAGCGCGCAGGCGGACGGGATCGCCGACCACCAGCCCCGGCAGCTTTTCGGAGATATCGACCTGTGACTGGAGGCCCTTGGCCGCGGCGCGGCCGGCGAGCGAATCGCCTGCGCTGCGAGCCAGCGTCCGCAGGTCGAACAAATCCTGCCGCAGCGTGCTGCCGCCCTGGCCCTTGTCGGTTCTGGCGGCATCGACGAACAGGGTGGCGAGGCTCGCCAGATGCTCGGCGCCGGCCTTGATGGTGTCGGCCCAGCGCCGTTCCCGCTCGCCGAGATCGGAGGTTGCGAGCAGATCGCTGATCGCCAGAATTCCGGTCAGGGGGGTGCGGACCTCATGGGCAAAGGCGGCAAGGGCCGCCTGGACCACGTCCGGCGTGACCGCCCTGGGGCTGCGCCTGCGCACCTTCGCGGCTGGCACGGACCGCTTCCGAACCACTCGCCTGGACGTCCGCGTAGTGCGCGCTGCGCGCGTTTTCGCCGCCATAACTCCCCTTCGAAGTATCCCCTTCGAACCCCCGGGCCGTCAGGCAAGCATGGCACGGCGGAACCCCTGGAGTCACGGCGGCGTTTTGCTAACCCCCAGAGAAACTTGGTTTAATCCAACCAACCGGCGGATACTGGCCGGCGATGCGCCGGCTTTGCGCAACTCTCGCAGGCCGGTCGAGAGGCTCGATTTCGACAGCTTCCGTCCCTCGCCGTCCCGAATCAGGACGTGGTGGCGGTAGGCGGGCTCCGGCAGACCGAGCAGGGCTTGCAGCAGACGGTGCACGGAGGTGGCGTGAAACAAGTCCTGCCCCCGCACCACCTCGCTGATCCCCTGGAGGGCGTCGTCGACGACCACGGACAGATGGTAGCTGGTCGGCGTCTCCTTGCGGGCCAGGATCACGTCACCCCAGGCCTCGGGCCGCGCGGACACGATGCCGTGCGCGCCATCGGGCCCCTCGCCCAGCTCATTCCAGGTCAACCCGGCGACGCGGCGACAGGCGGCCATCATGTCGAGCCGCAGCGCATAAGGCGCACCGCTTTCGATCAACCTCGACCGTTGGTCGGCCGGCAGCGATTTGGCGTCGCCAGGATAGAGCGGCGCGCCGTCGGGATCGTGGGGCCACGGCCCATCGGCCTCGCGCGCGGCCACCAGCCTTGCGATCTCGGCACGGCTTTCGAAGGCGGGATAGACAAGGCCGAGCGCGGACAGCTTTTCCAGCACGGCGCGATAGTCGGACAGATGCTCGGACTGGCGGCGGACCGGCGTCTCCCAGGCCATGCCGAGCCAGGCGAGGTCCTCCTCGATCGCTACCTCATACTCCGGCCGGCAGCGCGCCGCATCGATGTCCTCGATCCGCAGCAATAGCCGCCCGCCGGTCTCGCACGCGCGGTCGAAGTTCAGCAGCGCCGAATAAGCGTGGCCGAGATGCAGGTGGCCGTTGGGGCTGGGGGCAAATCGGAAAACGGGTGGCATCGCTTTCATGGTACGCATCATTGCCGAGGATAGCCGTCGGAAGGACGGCGTCGCTTCCGCTCGCCTCTGTTACGATAGGAGATGGATGCGCCGGTCAAGCGCGCATGACGAGTGAGCCACGATGACCATCCACCTCGAAACCCAATCCGATCTCGAAGACGCCGTCCAGGCGCTGGTCAAGCGCGATCCGCGCCTCAAGCCGGTGCTCGACGTCGCGGGCATGCCGGCGCTGCGGCGGCGCGAGCCGGGCTTCGCCGGCCTTGCCCACATCGTCTGCGGCCAGCAGCTCTCCACAGCCAGCGCCGCGGCGATCTGGGGACGGCTGTCCACCGCCTTCAATCCGTTCGACCATGACGCGGTGCGCCGCGCCCGGACCGACCGGCTGGGGCGGCTCGGCCTTTCCGCCGCCAAGATCAAGACGCTCAAACATCTCGCGCGCGAAATCACCGCGGAGCGGCTCAACCTCGACGTGCTCGCCGAGGAAGACGCCGACGCCGCGCATCACACGCTGATTGCACTGCCCGGCATCGGGCCGTGGACCGCCGACGTCTATCTGCTGTTTTGTCTCGGCCATGGCGACGCCTGGCCGGCCGGCGACCTCGCCGTGCAGGAAGGAATCAAGATTGGCCTCGGTCTGCAGGCGCGGCCGACCGAAAAGCAGATGGCGCCGCTGGCCGAACCCTGGCGCCCCCTGCGCGGCGCGGCCGCGCATCTGTGGTGGAGCTACTATCGCGCGGTGAAGAAGCGCGAGGGCGTGCTGTCGGCCTGACGCGAGCGCATTCCGCCTGAGCAGGGCCACATGCTCTCGCTGCTCGGGTAAAGCGCTTTTGGCGACCGGAGAACCGGTATAGCGTTCGATTCCATACAATATGAGCCATGATCTCTTCGGAAAATCGAAGCCCACTTTTCCGGATCATGCTCGAGAGGAAACGCCGCGAAGACGGCACGAGGTCGCGCATGCTGGACAAGACCAAGGATATTGCCATTTCCGCGCAAGCCTGGCTCGACGAGTTCGAGCGCACGCTTGGCAGGCCCGATCGTGCCGCGCTCGACCGCCTGTTCGTGGCCGAGTGCTTCTGGCGCGACGTGCTGGCGCTCAGCTGGAACCTGCAGACGCTTGCCGGCCGCCAGGAGGTCGCACAAGCGCTGACCCTATTCGCACCAAAGGCAGCGCCGACCAACTTCGAGATCGCCCCCAACCGCGCACCACCACGCTGGGTGACGCGCGCCGGCACCAACACGATCGAGGCCATCTTCGATTTCGAAACCGCGACGGGGCGCGGCAGCGGCATCGTGCGGCTCGTGCCCGAGACCGCCGACGGCGATCGGCTAAAGGCGTGGACGCTCCTCACCGCGCTCGACGAGCTCAAGGGATTCGAGGAACAGCTCGGCACATCGCGGCCGCGCGGTCAGGCCTATTCGCGCGACTTCCGCGGTCCGAACTGGCTCGATCTGCGCAACGCCTCACGCGACTATGCCGACCACGATCCCACCGTGCTCGTGGTTGGCGGCGGTCAGGCCGGGCTTGCCATCGCGGCACGGCTGAAGCAGTTGAAGATCGACACGCTGATCGTCGATCGCGAGGCGCGGATCGGCGACAACTGGCGCAAGCGCTACCACGCGCTCACCCTGCACAACCAGGTGCAGGTCAATCACATGCCCTACATGCCGTTCCCGCCGAACTGGCCGACCTATATCCCCAAGGACAAGCTCGCCAACTGGTTCGAATCCTATGTCGACGCCATGGAGCTGAACTTCTGGACCGGCACCGAGTTCGAGGGCGGTGCCTATGACGAGGCCAGGGGCCACTGGACGGTCACGCTGCGGCGCGCCGACGGCAGCAAGCGCACCATGCATCCGCGCCATGTGGTGATGGGGACCGGCGTCAGCGGCATCGCGAACGTGCCTGACATTCCGACCCTCGACAATTTCAAGGGCACGCTGCTGCATTCGAGCCGCTATGAGGACGGCGAGAACTGGCAGGGCAAGCGCGCCATCGTCATCGGCACCGGCAACAGCGGCCACGACATCGCGCAGGATCTTTGCTCCAGCGGGGCCGAGGTGACGCTGGTGCAGCGCTCGCCGACGCTGGTCACCAATATCGAGCCGTCGGCGCAACTCGCCTATGCGACCTACAACGAGGGCACGCTCGAGGACAATGATCTGATTGCGACCTCGATGCCGACGCCGCTGGCGAAGAAAACGCATGTGATGCTGACGGAGCAGTCGAAGGAGCTCGACAAGGAGCTGCTCGACGGCCTCGCCCGCGTCGGCTTCAAGCTCGATTTCGGCGAGGCCGGCACGGGCTGGCAGTTCAAATACCTTACCCGCGGCGGCGGCTATTATTTCAACGTCGGCTGCTCCAACCTGATCGTCGAAGGCAAGATCAGGCTGAAACAGTTTTCCGACATTGAGGGGTTCACGGCCGACGGTGCGCAGATGAAGGACGGCACCACCGTTGCAGCCGATCTCATCGTGCTCTCAACCGGCTACAAGCCGCAGGAATATCTGGTGCGAAAGCTGTTCGGCGACGGCATCGCCGACCGCATCGGTCCGGTCTGGGGCTTCGGCGACGGTCTCGAGCTGCGCAACATGTATACGCGCACCGCACAGCCCGGCCTGTGGTTCATCGCGGGCAGCCTCGCACAGTGCCGGATCAACTCGAAATATCTCGCGCTCCAGATCAAGGCGATCGAGGAAGGGATTTTGGAGGCGTGAGGTGAGCACGGCTTGAGCCCCTCGTCATCGCGAGCGCAGCGAAGCAATCCAGAGTCTGTCCGGGGAGACAGACTGGATTGCTTCGCTGCGCTCGCAATGACAGTGTGGAGACGGTCGCGTCACTAATTCAAAGGGAAATATCCATGCCAGCCATTCTCGGCACCGGCGAGCACCGCTACCGCGTCGTCGACAACTTCGCGAAGCTGCCGGACGGCTGGCAACTGACCGACGTCGCCTCGGTCGCGGTCGACAGCAAAGATCGCGTCTACGTCTTCAACCGCGGCGCCCATCCGATGGTGGTGCTCGACCGCGATGGCAACTTTCTGCGCAGCTTTGGCGAAGGCCTGTTCTCGCGCGCGCATGGACTGCACATCGACGCCGACGACAATCTCTATTGCACCGATGACGGCGACCACACCGTGCGCAAATGCACCACCGACGGCAAGGTGCTGTTGACGATCGGCATCCCCAAGAAGCCGGCGCCTTTCATGAGCGGCGAGCCGTTCCACCGCTGCACCCACACCGCGCTGTCGCCGAAAGGCGAGATCTACGTCTCCGACGGTTACGGCAATGCGCGAGTGCATAAATTCACGCCGGACGGCAAGCTGATCAAGAGCTGGGGCGAGCCCGGCACCGATCCCGGCCAGTTCAACATCGTGCACAATATCGTCACCGATGCCGACGGCTGGGTCTATGTCGCCGACCGCGAAAACCATCGCGTGCAGGTTTTCGACGGCGAGGGCAAATACGAGACGCAGTGGAACAATCTGCACCGGCCCTGTGCACTGTGCTGCTGCGGCGGGGCCGGGAGCCCGACCTTCGTGATCGGGGAGCTCGGCCCCGGCCTCGACATCAACCGCAATGTGCCCAATCTCGGCCCGCGGCTGTCGATCGTCGATGCGCAAGGCAAACGCATCGCACGGCTCGGGGGCGAGGACGGCCCGGGTGTTGCGAGCGGCAAATTCCTGGCGCCGCACGGCCTCGCCCTGGATTCGAGGGGCGACATCTATGTCGGCGAAGTCGGCGTCACCAATTGGAAAGCGAGCTTTCCGGACCAGGAGATGCCGGCCGCGGTCCGCGCGACGCGGTGCTTGCAGAAGCTGGAGCGGGTGCGGGAGTAGTGCCTCGACAAGCGGGCGCCCAAATCGCGGCATTTTTGAGCGTTTCGCCACCCCGCCGCCGCATTGCATGCGCCTGAATAAGTCGCTCAACGGGCTTCACAATCCCGTCACGCTGCATGTAGTATGTCAGCACATGCTGCTTCGCAGCGTATGTTGGAGGCCGGGAGCGTTACTTGAACGCACATGTCTCGCAAGGCAGTTGGCCGGTGCTGGTCCTGAACGCGGACTTCCGGCCGCTGAGTTACTACCCACTGTCTCTTTGGTCGTGGCAGGACGCGATCAAGGCGGTGTTCCTCGACCGCGTCAACATCGTCGCGCACTACGATCAGGCGGTTCACAGTCCCACGCTGCAAATGCAGCTGCCGAGCGTGGTCTCGCTCAAATCCTTCGTCAAGCCGACCACCCATCCTGCCTTCACCCGGTTCAACGTCTTCCTGCGCGATCGTTTCGCCTGCCAATATTGCGGCTCGCCCGAAGACCTCACCTTCGATCACATTATTCCGCGCAGCAAAGGCGGCCAGACCACCTGGGAGAACGTGGTCGCAGCGTGCTCGCCGTGCAATCTGCGCAAGGGAAATCTGACGCCCGCGCAAGCCAAGATGTTTCCACGCCAGAGCGCGTTCGCGCCGACGGTGCACCAGCTCCACCGCAACGGCCGCCTGTTCCCGCCGAACTATTTGCACGACAGCTGGCTGGACTATCTCTACTGGGATACCGAGCTGGATCCGTAGGCGATGGCGTCAGGCCTTACGCCTTGATCGCTTTGCGCCGCCGCCGAGAGAGTTCGTCAGCCATCCCTATCTCTGCGCCTGCTCCCTATCGATCTGATAGGCGGAAATCCGGTCGATCTCGAATGCGACCGTCGGCGGCGATTGCGCATCGACGGTACCGACGCCGGGAAAGAACTTTGAGCCGATCGCGAGATTGACGATCATGTACATGGGATCATCGAAGCCGATCGGCACCTTGATGTCGGAGACCGGCCTGCGGTCGATGAAATAGACCAGACGATCCTCCTCCCACAGCACACCGTAATTGTGGAATGCGTGCGAGGCGTCGCCGACCGCGAAGTCGAAGCCGCAGGACTGGATCTTTTGGGTCGACGGAATCCGCCAATGCGTCGTCATCACGAGATCGCCCGGCCGCTCGCCGCGGCCTTCCAGCACGTCGACCTCCGGAGGCCAGCCGCCATCGTCCGCCAGCATCCAGAAGGCCGGCCATACCGCGTGGCCGACCGGCACCTTGGCACGGATTTCGAAATAGCCGTGCTTCTGCGCGAAAGTACCGTGGGTCGTGAGGATCCCCGAGACGTACTCGTTGTTGAACAGCACCGGCTTCAATTCCGGCGGCGTGCGGCTGGCGACGATCGAGAGCACGCCGTCCCTCACCCTGAATGGATCGAGCCCCAGTGGCGTCGCCGCGCGGCCGGCATAGCGCGGATCGACATAGATCTGCTGCTCGCCATTGGCGCTGGTCTTGCGCTTGAAGTCGGAGCCGTCTCCGCCCCAGTAGCGCGCTTCCGGCCAGACTGCGCCGCCGGCGTAGTGCGGCACCCAGCGTCCGTTCGCGAGCGGATGATCGTCGAAATCGTCGTTGAACGTCCGGCGCAGCGGCAGGAACGTGAGCGCGTCGGGATTGACCGTCTCCAGCTTGCGACATTCGATCATGGAGGGATCGGTCGTCACTTGCAGCGACATCATGCCGGGCGCCGCATGAAGATCGTTCTGCGCGACAGCGGGTGCCGGCACGGCCAACAGGCCGATCGTGATCAAAATACCTTTCGTCAAACGATCGTTCATCACCGCACTTCGAAGCTGCAGGAAGGATATTCAAGCTAGCTCCTCCGCGTTTCCGCGGACAAGCGGGCTGCGTGACACCATCCGGCGAATTCGAAGGGATCATTTCGATATCGCACGCAAATCTGCCGGGGTCGGGTCTTTCCGTCACGGCCGTGCGGCCTACCCGTTTCCAACTCGCGCCGGCGCATGTCGGGTAGCCGCCGAAATCCTTTCCAGTTCGTTACCGTCCCTTAAGACTAAGGCGGCAATCTCGCGCGCGGATCGGCGGCGATGCCGCCCTGTCGCCAGAGGGGATGAACGCGTGCTCGCGAAGACGTTCGAGCAAATTCAGTCCTCGCCAGGAAGGCGGGCGACATATGAGCGCTGCCTTCTGGCGACGCTTGCGGCCATCGTGGGTCTCAAGGCCTATTGGTTCTTCCACTGGGGCTTCTGGCACGACCACGAGGTGCCCGATTTCGCTGCCTTTCATATCGTCGCGCAACGGGTCTGGCTCGGGGATGTCGACCTGACCTATCGATTCGCGGCGTTCATGAAGATGCAGACGGCAATGTCAGGCGACGCGACCGGTTCTATGCCGTGGACCTACCCGCCACAGTTCGACCTTTTGCTGGCCCCCTTCGCATTCCTGGCCACCTGGGCGGCCTATTTCGTGTTCACCGCCGCGACGCTCACCGCCTATCTGATGACCCTGCGCGCGATTGCGCGAGAGCATTTCGCACAGACCCTCGTCGTGCTGTTTCCAGCCATGGCGACCACGATCAGCTGCGGACAGAACGGCTTTCTCACGGGTGCGCTGATCGGGCTCGTCTGCATCAACCTGCAGAAGCGCAAGGTTATCGCAGGCCTCGCGCTCGGCGCCATGGTCGTCAAGCCGCACCTCGCCATTGCGGTCGGTGTGTATCTGCTGGCGACCCGCCGCTGGGCAACGATCGTCACGGCCGCCATTGTCGTGCTCGTGAGCTCCCTGCTCTGCACCGTGGCTTTCGGGCCGCATATCTGGATCGCGTGGCAGGGCGCGATCAGGGAGTCGGCGGGCTTTCTGGAACAGGGCTTGTATCCCCTGTTTCGAATGATCTCGGCCTACGCGGCGCTATTCAATGCCGGCGTCCCCGCCAGCGCCGCGTTCTGGGGGCAGGTCACCGTCGCCGGACTGGCACTCATTGCGGTCGTGACTTGCATCGCCCGTGGGATGCCTTCGTCCTTCACGCTCGGCGTCGCTGCGACCGTCTCGGTGATGATCAGCCCCTATGCTTATGACTACGATCTGCCCATTATGGGAATCGGCTTGGCGCTGCTCCTTCCCGATCTGCCCAAAGTGACCAGCCCTGGCGAACGCAGCATCATGTACGGGCTTGTAATGCTGGCCGGCTCTTACGGCCTGCTGCAATCGATCGGCATTGCGGCCGGTCTCGATGAACGCTTCAAGCCCGCCATCGCCGGCATCGCCCTCATCGCACTGCTTGCGATGCTGCTGCGCATACTTTGGCGCACCGCGCAGCCGGTTACCGCGACACGCCTGGCCGCCGTCGAGTTCGGCGCTCCGGCGCGCCTGCCGGAATAGCCCGTCGGGTCCTCCGCAACATTCGGTCACGCCGCCGGGCGTGAGCGCCCATCGCGGCCGGCGCCTGCGGATCAGCCGCATCACGGAACCCAAACCGCCGGCGCTCGTTCAGATTGATCCCGCTGCGGCGGCGTTTCACGGCAGGCGCGATGTCCTGCCGGTCGCAGCGGGAGCCAAGGGAGGACTGAACATGGCCGCAGCCGAGAAAGACCACGTCTACAAGATCCTGGAACTCGTTGGATCGTCCGACACATCGATCGAGGATGCGATCAAGAACGCGATCAGCCGCGCCGCCAAGACCATTCGCGAAATGAAATGGTTCGAGGTGACGCAGACGCGTGGCCACATCGAGAACGGCACGGTCCGTCACTACCAGGTGACGCTACGCGTCGGCTTCACACTGGATGCGTGAGGCGGCTTACCAGGCGTAGCGAACGCTGCCCTTGCCTGCGTAGCTGCGGGTGACGTCCGAGAATTCCCCCTCAAACGTCGCCGCCGCGGACCATCCATTCAGCCAGCTCATGTCCACGGAAGCCGTGGTGAGCCCGGAATCGCGGGCCTGCGCGGCGCCGTTGACGACGAAGCTTGCGCCAGGCAACGCCTGGAAGGTCGCTGCAATCGAACGGTCCGGATTGAAATCGTGCGCCCACGCAAGGCGGCCGCGCAGTGTCAGCACGCCAGCCTGCATGGCGAAGGATTTATCGGTACGCAAGCCAAGCTCGCCGCGGGTGTCCGTGACGTTCCTCGCGGCATAGCTCAAGGCGAAGGCGGCGGATCCGGCAACGGCCTGCTCGGCATAGGCGGGCAGATCCAGCTTCGTGAACTGCAACGCGCCGTAGGGCGTGACGCCGATCCCGCCGATCCATGGCCCGACATGCCGATAGCCGCCCTCGATACGGCCGGAATACGCATTGGCGTCGAACTCGGCGCGCAGTCGATCGGCGCCTGCAATCGTCACAGTGCGATCGGTCGTGATGTCCTGCCAGCCATAGGCCAGCGCCGCCGACAGATAAGCCGGCCCGCTCGTGTGTCGCAGATAGGCGGCGGCCTGGAACAGGTCGGAGCGGCCTGACCCGAGGCCGTTCACGCCGAAGCCGGTGCCGCCACCGGCAAGCGCGAAGCCGAGCAACGTGTGCGGTGAGAACAGATAGTCGGCTCCGATCACGGTGCCGGCGATGCGGCTGGTCGCTCCATTCGAGCCGACTACCGCGTTGCCGTCGGTCGACTGCGACCCGCCGAAGCCCGCGGCCCACACGCTCCAGCGTTGCGCAAAGGTCTGCGGCCGGGCTTTTGTCATCATCGCGAATGCGTCGGCGCGTTTGCGTGGGGCGTAGGCGCTGGCCTGATCCTCCTCGACGAATCCGGCAGCGCCACCGGCCGAACCCGGCCCGCCGTCACGCTGCGCGGCGGGATCGGTGAGCAGTCCCATGAACTGGCTCATCGCTTTGAACGTCGTCTGCTGCGAGCCTGTTGCGGACTCGCCGGAGGCCTGCGTCAGCCCGCCCGCCGTCAGCGTGGCGTAGACCGCGGCGATGCCGCCATTGGCGTTGAAGACATTGGTCAGCGCGTCGCCGACGCGCTGCTGGTTGCCGTTGAGACCGGACGGAATCCCGAAATTCAAGGCCAGGTCGAGATAGACGTCATTGGTGTCGTAGCTCAGGCTGCTGTGGAAATTGGACGGCAGGCTGGTGTTGACGATGGTCGTATTGAAGGTGCCGCTGACGCCGCCGCTCGCGGTCAGAATCATGTACCGCTTCGCAACGTAACTACCGGCGGCGAAATTCGCCGTCACCGTCGCGCCGCCGAGCTGCGCTGCGCCAGTGACACTCGCATAGGACGCCGCAGACGGATCGAGCTGGACGAGATAGATCGCGCCCGACTGAAAGGCGAGGCTGCCGTTCACCGCCATCGCGCTGCCGGGTGTGCCGTTGCCCGGTGCAAACGTGCCGCCGGCATGGACGGTTATTGCGCCGAGCGAGCCATCGCCCGTCAACACGCCGCCGTTGACCGTCGTACCGCCGCTATAGGTGTTGCTCCCCATCACGACCGTGGTCCCGCCCGTCGTCGTCAGGCTCGCGGTGCCGCCAATGCCGTTGACGACACCTCCGCTCGACGTGATCGGCGCGTCGAGGCCACCGTTCCGGAGCGCGCCGCCGGCGAGGTTGACCGTTGCCTGGATCTGCGTCGTGCCGCCGAGATCGAGCGTGCCACCGGACACCGTGGTCGTGCCGGTCGCGGCGCCGAGCGTCCCCGCGCCGGAGAGAAACAAGGCTCCGCCGGAAACGATGGTGCCGCCGCTATAGGTGTTGGCGCCGGAGAGGACGAGCGTGCCGGCATAGCCGCTCTGGCCATTGACGACGACGTCGCCCGTACCGGACAACACGCCCGTCAGATTGACCGTATCGCCCGTCTGGACATTGTAGGTCGGATCACCGGTCGCAACGATGTCGTTGCCGACGCTGAAGCTGCCGTTGAAGGTCACGGTGACGCCCGTGGTGCCGCCGTTGAGCATCAAGGCGCCGCTGCCGAGCGCGCCGCCATTGCCGACGACCAGCGTCGCGCCCTCGTTGATGGTGGTGCCGCCGCTATAGGTGTTGGCACCCGAGAGCGTCAGCGTGCCGCCAGTGCTCTTGGTGATCGCGACGCTGCCGCCCTGGTCGGCGGCATTGCTGCCGCCGCCGGGATTGCTGCCGCCGGAGCCAATATAGTCGGCGATGGTGTCGGCGATCGTCTGGTTGCCGGCGCCGAAGCCGAGCGCGGTCGTGGTGCCGCTGGTGCCCTGAAAGAAGATGCCGGATCCGAAGGCCGAGCCGTTGGTCCCGCCGTTGTAGCCGGTGCCGCCCGAGACGCTGCCCGCGGTCTGCGAGAGATCGCCCTGAACGGTCACGGTACCGCCGCTCTGCACGAAGATGGCGCCGCCGGCACCCAGGCCCCCGCCTCCCGAATTGTATCCAGTCCCACCGCTACCGCCATTGCCGGCGCCGAAACCACCTGTTCCAGCCGACGTCAGCCCGCCGCCACCACCGCCCCCGAAACCACCGTCGCCACCGGATGAAGTGCCGCCGGCGCTATTCGCCGAACCGCCACCACCGCCAAAGCCTCCTTGGCCTCCCGTCGACGATCCGCCGGCATTGGCGCCACCACCGCCGCCGCCAAACCCACCCGCGCCGCCAGCCACGGGACCTCCGTTGGACGAACCACCGCCACCACCGCTGGCGAAACCGCCGGCGCCGCCGGTCTGAGGACCATTGCCGCCGTTATGCACTCCGCCGCTCGGACCGCCGCCAGTGCCCGAACCGTTGTCATCAGAGCCGACGAACAAGCCACCCCCGCCCGCCGGAGTCGTAGGGAACGACTTGCCACCCATGCCGCCGCCGCCGCTGATGTTTCCAACATTGGACACGACGCTTCCGCCCTTGGCCTGCGTGTTAGAGACGGCAACGTTCGACAGGGTCAGCGCGCCGTTGCTGGAAACGAAGACTGCGCCTCCGAGGCCAGCGCCGGCGCCTGAGCCCAGCCCCCTTCCACCCTGCGCCACCGCGTCGGCGATGGTCAGGTTCTTCAGCGCGACCGAATAGGTCGAGCCGCTGGTGCCGGCATCGCCGATGAAGAACGGCCGGTAGGTATTGGCGCCACTGATGGTCGGGTTGTTGCCGTTGCCGTCGATGGTGATGTTCTTGGTGATGACCGGCAGCTCACTCAGGAGCGTGATGGTACCGCTGACCTGAAACAGGATGGTGTCGCCGCTCGTGGCGCTGGTGATGGCCGTCCGCAGGCTGCCGGCGCCGCTGTCGGCCGTGGAGGTCACCACCAGCGTTGCAGCGCGTGCCGCGCCGGGCAGGCCGAGCGTCATTGCCGTGACGGCGATGCCGGCGAGGACCTCCCGCCGCCGGACGGCAAGCCGGGACTTCGTCGGTCCAATTAAAAGGACGAGCGGTGGTCGCAATCTGATTGTCATGACGTGCCTCGGACGCGAACCTTGCCGCAAGCATTCGCGCGCTAGGTCGGGATTTCGAGATGCTCGTTAGCAGACCGGCCAGCTGCGCGATGTGCCCGCTGTCTCAGCCCTTTGATTTCGACGAACACTGATGCGCGCACGGCACATCGGCGCTGCGTTCGCGCGAAGTCCGCTGCATCCCGTGAACTCGCTTGCGCACCGATTTCCAAACGATTACATCCCGGGAAGATGCTGGTGCACCGCCGGTTCTGAAACGTCGGGTTGAAGCGGTGCGGGCGCATCGTGGGGTGATGTGAACGGGACGGCGTTGAGCGAAAGCATGGTGGCGGACGATCCCGAACGCGGGGCGCGTGCGCTTGCCCAGTTACAAGTCATGACGGCCGACATCTGCGATGTCATCCCTCACACCGCAGCAGGCGATTTCCACACCACCACGACCACGATGATGGCCGGCAACGCTTTACTGGTCGAGACCGCCGTCACCGACCTGGAATACGACCGAACCCCCGCTCACATCGCCCGCGGCGGCCTCGATCACTATCACATCACGCTCTGCGTCGCCGGCGAGATGCGGTTCAGCTCCGGTCGTCGCGACGTGACGGCGCGGCCCGGCGACATCTGCCTGCTCGACATGGCCCAACCGAACCGGACGGTGCTGCGCGCCGCCGGCGGCCGCACTCGCCTGATAGCGATCATCTTGCAACGCGCCATGCTGGCGCCGCGGCTCGCGCATCCAGACTCGGCCACGGCAACCCTGCTGCCGTCGGACCACCCGCATGCCCGTCTGATCGCTAGCCATTTTGCTGCGCTTGGCCTGCCACCGGGTCCCGAGGATGGCAACGTCGAGGCGACGGTCGAGGCGATCGCCGATCTCGTGGCCGCAGCCGCCGGCGGGACGGCGGACATCCTGGCGGGCGTCGAGCGAGCTGAGCGGCATCTTTATCTTGCGATGATCAAGCGCCGCATCGCGGACAACCTTCAGACCGACGCGCTCACTGCGGACGAGCTGTGCCGTCACTTCCGGATCTCGCGCGCGACCCTCTACCGGCTGTTCGAGGCCGATGGCGGGCTTGCGCATTACGTGCGCGAGCAGCGGCTCAATCTTGCCTTCCGCGAGCTGATTGCTCCATCAGCACACGACATGCGGCTGATCGACCTCGCTATCGGCATGCGCTTCAGCAGCGACTCGACCTTCATCCGCGCATTCCGCCGCAAGTTCGGGCTGACACCGGGCGAGCTCCGCGAGCTGGCCGACAATTGGCTCCGCGAAACCGGCGCGGTCCCCGCCGTCGACACCGTGCTGCATCAGCTGGCCCGCCGCAGCACGTCGCAACCGCGATAGCGGACGTCAGGCGAGATGACACGCCACGAAATGCCCGCCCGCGCCCTCTCTCAGCTCCGGCGCGCTCTCCGAGCAGCGCGGCTGGGCAATCGGGCAGCGGGTGTGGAAGTGGCAGCCTGACGGCGGCTTCATCGGGCTCGGCACGTCGCCCTTGAGACGGATGCGCTCGCGCTTGAGCTTGGGATCCGGCACCGGCACCGCCGACAACAGCGCCCTGGTGTAGGGATGCTGCGGATTGCGGTAGAGATCGCTCGCCTTCGCCAACTCGACGATGCGGCCGAGATACATCACCGCGACCCGGTCGGAGATGTGCTCGACCACCGAGAGGTCGTGCGCGACGAAGAGATAGGTGAGGTTCAGCTCGGCCTGCAGATCCTCCAAGAGGTTGATGACCTGCGCCTGGATCGACACGTCGAGCGCGGAGACCGGCTCGTCGCAGACGATCAGCTTCGGCTCGACCGCAAGCGCGCGCGCGATCACGATGCGCTGGCGTTGGCCGCCGGAGAATTCGTGCGGATAACGGCGCATGTGCTCCGCCTTGAGCCCGACCTTGACCAGCAGGCTCGCGACCCGCTCCTCGCGCTCCCTGGCGTTGGCGCCGAGATTGTGAATGATGAGCGCTTCGCCGAGGATCGCGCCGACCGTCATGCGCGGATTGAGCGAGGC
Organism: Bradyrhizobium cosmicum; assembly: GCF_007290395.2. Lineage (NCBI taxonomy): Bacteria > Pseudomonadati > Pseudomonadota > Alphaproteobacteria > Hyphomicrobiales > Nitrobacteraceae > Bradyrhizobium > Bradyrhizobium cosmicum. The sequence continues at coordinate 6,721,135 of NZ_CP041656.2, forward strand.
GAACGGATCCTGGAACACCAGCTGCATGTTCCGCCGCATCGCGCGCAGATCGTTGCCGCTGAGCTGGCGCACGTCCTGACCGTCGAAGGTGACCTCGCCGTCGGTCGGCTCGATCAGACGCAGCACGCAACGTCCCGTCGTCGACTTGCCGCAGCCAGACTCGCCGACGAGACCGAGCGTCTCGCCGCGGTTGACCGAGAACGAGACTCCGTCGACCGCATAGACACTGCCGACCTGACGCGACAACAGGCCGCCAAGCACGGGGAAATATTTCTTCAGGCCGCTGACGCGGAGCAAGGGCTCGGTCATGCCGTGCCTCCCAACTGCGTATCGCCGAGGTGGCAGGCCATGCGGTGGCCGGGCGCGATCTCGCGCAACAACGGCTCCTTCTCGGTGCAGACGTTCATGGCAAACTTGCAGCGCGGGGCGAAGCGGCAGCCGACCGGCGGGTTGATCAGGATCGGCACCGAGCCGCCGATCGCCTCCAGGCGCGTCTTGTGCTCGCTGTCGAGATCGATGCGCGGGATCGAGCGGATCAGGCCCTGCGTATAGGGATGGCCGGGATGGCCGAAGAGGTCGTCGACATCCGCCTCCTCCACCACCTTGCCGGCATACATCACGACGACGCGCTGCGCGGTCTCGGCGACGACGCCCATGGCATGGGTGATCAGCATCACCGCCATGCCGAAGCGTTCCTTCATGTCCTGCAGGAGGTCGAGGATCTGCGCCTGGATGGTGACGTCGAGCGCCGTGGTGGGCTCGTCGGCGATGATCAGCTTCGGCTTGCAGGCGAGTGCCATCGCGATCATCACGCGCTGGCGCATGCCGCCGGAGAACTGGTGCGGATAGTTGTGAACCCGGCCTTCGGCGTTGGGGATCTGCACCAGCTTGAGCATCTCGATGGTACGCTCGAGCGCCTGCTTTCTGGTGACGTTCTCGTGGCGGCGCAGGCTCTCGGCGATCTGTTCGCCGACGGTGAGCACGGGATTGAGCGAGGTCATCGGTTCCTGGAAGATGAATCCGATCTCCTTGGCCCTGATCTCGTCGAGCTGGTTGCTCGTCAGCGGCACGAGATCGCGGCCCTCGAAGATGATCTGGCCGGCCGCGATGCGGCCCGGCGGCATCGCGATCAGCTTCAGGATCGACATCGCGGTGACGGTCTTGCCGCAACCGGACTCGCCGACGACGCAGAGCGTCTCGCCGCGGTTGATGGAGATGTCGACGCCGTCGACGGCCTGCAGGATGCCGTCGTCGGTCGAGAAGTGGGTTTTTAGCCCTTTGATTTCGAGCAGCGGCGCCATCAGATCACCCGTCGCGCATCGAGCGCGTCACGCAGGCCGTCGCCGATGAAGTTGATCGCGACCACCGCGATGAAGATCGCGCCGCCCGGAAACAGCGCCCAGTGCGGGCCGATGTCGAGAAAATCCTTGGCGTCGTACAGCAGCCGGCCCCAGGTCGGGGTATCCGGCGGAAAGCCGAGGCCGAGGAACGACAGCGTCGATTCCGCAATGATGGCCGCAGCGACGTCGATGGTCCCGGCGATGATCACCGGACCGAGCGCGTTGGGCAGGATGTGCTTCACCACTTGCCGCACGGGGCTGGCCCCGAGCGCACGCGCGGCCTCGACGAACTCCTTCTCGCGGATCGACAGGAACTGCGCACGCACGAGGCGGGCGACCGGCATCCAGCGCAAACCGCCGATGACGAGCACGATCAGGATGAAGATGCCGCCTTCAGGGCCAAACGCCTGCTTCAGCCCGTCGCGGAAGAGGTAGATCAGCAGCAGCAGCAACGGCAGTTGCGGCAGCGACAGGAAGAGGTCGGTGAGCCACATCAGGCCGTGGCCGAGCGCGCCGCGCGACATTCCGGCGAGCGAGCCGACCAGCGTGCCGATGATGACGGAGACCAGCATCGCGGCGAGCCCGACCGCGAGCGAGATCCGCCCGCCATAGATCATGCGTGCCAGAATGTCCTGGCCGAGATCGTCGGTGCCGAAAGGATGTGCGAGCGACGGACCCTGCATGCCCGCCACGATATCGATGTCGTCGATCTTGACGCGCCAGATGAAGGGCCCGACCACGACGGCCAAGATGAGGATGAGGAGCAGGAAAGCACTGACGACCGCGAGCTTGTGGCGGCTGTAACGCCGCCACGTCTCTCGCCAGGGCGAGTAGGTACGCCGCTCAGCGGAGGGAGATGCGAGGGTCAAGCCAGCCATACAGGACGTCCGCGATGAGATTGAAGAGGACCACCAGGCACGCGAAGACGAAAGTAACGGCCATCACCACCGGCGTGTCGTTGGACAGGATAGAGGAGATCAGCAGCGAGCCGATGCCGGGGATGCGGAAGATCTGCTCGGTGACGATGGCGCCGCCGAATACCGCAGGTATCTGCAGCGCAATCAGCGTCACCACCGGAATCATGGCGTTGCGCATGACATGCTTGACGATGACCTTGGCCTGGCCGAGTCCCTTGGCACGCGCCGTGGTGACATAGTCGAGCCGGATCACGTCGAGCATCGCCGAGCGCACGAAGCGCGTCATCGACGCGGCCTGGAACAGGCCCAGCACCGCCACCGGCATGATTGCCTGCCGGATCATCTCGAGCACCCAATGGATGCCGGTGCCCTTGATGTCGGTCGTGTAGACGAAGGGCAGCCAGTCGAGCGTGACCGAGAAGATCAGGATGAACAGGATGCCGGTGAAGAAGGTCGGCAGCGAGAAGCCGACGAAGGCGAGCGTGTTCGCAACCTGGTCAAACAGCGAATAGGGCTTCGTCGCCGCATAGACGCCGACTGGAATCGCGATCAGAAGCGCCAGAATCTGCGCCGAGCCGATCACGTAGAGGGTCGCCGGCAGGCGCTGGAGGATCAGCGTGTCGACGTCCATCCGGCTGACGAAGGAGAAACCCCAGTCGCCGTGCAGCATGGCGTTGAGCCAGTGCAGGTAACGGAGGTAGATCGGATCGTCGAGGCCGAACTTGGCCCGGAGCGCCGCCTGCACTTCGGGCGGCACGTTCGGATTGGTCGCCAATTCCCCAAAGGGATCGCCTGGCGCGAGCGCCAGGACGACGAACAGCACGACCGAGATTCCGAGCAAGCTCGGAATCGCGATCATCAGGCGACGCAGGACGTACTGACTCATGAGGGAGGATCCCGTCTAGAGCTGGGGGATCATTCCTCGCGGTACCAGTCGAACAGGTTGTCGGTTTCGTTGGCCCAGCCCGAGATCACCGGTCGCAACGTGTTCGCGGAGGCCTCTACCTTCAGACGATGCATCGCCGGGATGAAGACGGTGTCCTGCCACATCAGGTCGTTGCACTTGATGTAGAGCGCCGCGCGCTTGACCGGATCCATTTCGGCATCGGCGGCGTCGATCGCCGCGTCATAGTCCTTGTTGGTCCAGCGCGTGAAGTTCGTGCCCTGCCACTTGTTCTCCTTGCTGGCGATGTAGCGCGAATGATAGCGGCGCATGTGCTGCGACGGATCCGGCTGGCTCAGCGGAATCTGGAACATTTCGAGGTCGGCATAGAACTTCGGATAGGTGTCGGGGTTGGCGACGTCCGAGGAGAAGAACACGGAGGCGACGACCGATTTCAGCTCGACGTCGATGCCGGCCTTCTGACAGGCCTGCTTGACGATCGCCTGGGTCTTCTGACGCGGACCGTTGATCGAGGTCTGGTAGAGCAGCTTCAGCTTCTTGCCGTCCTTCTCGCGGATGCCGTCGGCGCCGGGCTTCCAGCCGGCGTCGTCGAGCAGCTTCGAGGCTTTCTCGATGTTGAACTCCCAGGTGGTGTTCTTGGAGACGAACTTCTCGGGACCGTTGAGGAAGTTGGCGGTGGTGCGGCCGGCGCGGCCGTAGATCGCCTTCTTGATGGAATCGCGGTCGACCAGCATCGACAATGCCTTGCGCACCGCCGGATCGGAGAACAGCGGATGCTTGGTCTTCATCGAGGAGCGTTCGCCATCAACCTCGGTGTTCGGGTCGGAGAAGTTCAGCGCGATGAACTCGGTGTCGCCGCCCACGGCGTAGATGGTCTTGCCCTTGCCGCCCTTCTCCAGCCGCAGCAGCACGTCGTCCTCGACCTGGATGTTCCATCCGAAATCATATTCGCCGGTCTGGATCACCGCGCGCGCCGCCGAGACCGCGTCGCCGCCGCCCTTCATCTCGATCGAATCGAAATAGGGACGGTTCGCCATGTGGTAGTCGGGATTGATCACGCCGCGGATGAGATCGCCGGGCTTGAACTCGACGAACTTGTAGGGACCGGTGCCCACCGGCGCGAGATTGGCCGGGGCATCGCGGGATTTCGAGCCGATATAGTCGGCGAATTGATGCTTCGGCAGGATCTGGCCGGCGCCGGCGCCGACGAACGCATCGGCCCAGAACGGAGTCGGCTTCGGGAATGTGATCTTGACGGTGAGGTCGTCGATCTTCTCGACCTTGAGGTCGCGATAGGTGCCGCTGGTGACGGTCGCGGTTGCCGGGTCCTTGGTATATTCCCAGGTGAAGACGACGTCGTCGGCCGAGAACGGCTTGCCGTCGTGCCATTTCACGCCGGGCTTCAGCTTCCATGTCACCGACGTACCGTCGGCGGCGAGCAGGCCGTTCTGGACCGAGGGGATTTCGGCCGCCAGCACCAGCTTCATGTTGCCGTCGGGATCCCAACAGGCGAGCGGCTCATAGAACAGGCGGGATCCGTCCTGGTCCTTGGTGCCGGTGGCGAAATGCGGATTGAGCAACGTAGGGCCCTGCCACCACAGCAGCTTCAACGCGCCGCCGCCGCCGCGCTTGGTCGGCTTGTAGGCAGACGGGCCCTCGGCCATCGCGACTCCGCCCAAGGCAAGCAGCTGGTAGGCCGCGGGCGCGGCGAGGCCGACGGCGGCCAGGCGCTGGATGAAGGCGCGGCGATTCATACGCCCGTCCTTCACGTCACCGATCATCGAACGCAGTTCTTTATCCAGCATGGTTGTCCCCCGTCTGGTTCCCGTTTTTGGATGCAGGCGGCCGCGGGGCGGCCGCCGGGTTTTGTCTGGCGGTAGATGGCACACCGAATAGGGTGCACGTCAACTGGGACCGTGTGTATGCAAACGGTCTTCTGGCTGTCCGTTGGGCAAAACCATGTTCCGCAGCCCAAGCGTTCGGCAATCCGGCGTCAAAACGCGCCGGAATCCGCGCTGCACTGCGGAAAATTTGTTCGTCGCATCAGACGAAGTATCGAGGCGAATTCTACGCCACGGACATGGTCAGCGGCGGCTCGACGTGTTCTGGGAGCGGACAGACATAAGGCGTCCGGGCGGTCCGCTTTTTTAGGTCCGCCTTCGCGGCCTTGATCAGCTCCGGATCCGTCAACGCCTTGATGCCGATACCGGCCATCGCCTTGGCGGCCTGCACCATGGCCTTGTGGGCGTGCCCGCTCTTGCCCTGCGCCACCACCTGCCAGGTGTGGAAGGGCGTGCCGATTGCAACCGTGGGTGCGTGAACCTGCACGGTCGGCACCACCCAGCTGACATCGCCGACATCGGTCGAACCGACCAGCGGGTTGCGCTTGGCATCGAGCGGCACCAGGAAGTCGGCCAGCGGCCGATCGGTCGGCTCCATCCCGATCGCGTAGTAGACCGACTCGATATCCTTGTCGCTGAGCGTTGCGCGAATCTGGTTCGCGAAGCTCTTGTCAGCGTCGTCGAAATGCGGCGGTCCGAGCTCTTCCATGACCCGGTGCAGCGCCTGCTCCAGCGGCGTGTTCGGCAGGATGTTGGAGACCGCGGAGATGATCTTCATCTCGACCTTGGTCTCGGTCATCAGCGCCGCCCCCTCCGCGATCTTGCTGACGCGGCCGACCAGCTCGTTCATGCCGGGCAGATCGCGGGCGCGGATCGAGTAGCGGACGCGTGCATGGGCCTGCACCACGTTCGGGGCAATGCCGCCGGTATCGAGCAGCGCGTAATGCACACGCGCGTCGCTCGGCATGTGCTCGCGCATATAATTCACGCCGACATTCATCAATTCCACCGCATCAAGCGCGGAACGGCCGAGATGGGGTGAAGCAGCCGCATGGGAGGTGCGGCCGGTGAAGATGAAGTCGGCGCGGGTATTTGCGAGCGAGGGCGTCACGGCCACTTCCCAGAAGCTGTGCGGATGCCAGGTGATGGCGATGTCGGCGTCCTCGAATGCACCGGAGCGCACCATGAAGGCCTTGGCCGCGCCGCCTTCTTCCGCCGGGCAGCCGTAATAGCGCACGCGGCCCGGCACCTTGTTCTCGGCGAGCCAGTCCTTCACCGCAGTCGCGGCCAGCAGCGCCGCGGACCCAAGCAGATTGTGGCCGCAGCCATGGCCGTGGCCACCCGCCTCGGTCGGTCGATGCTCGGCGACGCCGGCCTCCTGGCTAAGACCCGGCAGCGCGTCGTACTCACCCATGAAAGCAATGACCGGTCCGCCCTCGCCCCATTCCCCCATCAGCGCGGTCGGGATGCCGGCGACGTTCTCGGTGATGCGGAAACCCTGGTGGCGCAGCTCGGCGAGATGCTCGGCGGCGGAACGTGCCTCAGTGTAGCACACCTCCGGCATGCCCCAGACCTTGTCGCTGAGGTCGATGAAACGCGCCTTGATCGTGTCGACGCCACGCCAGATGTCGCTGCGGTTATCCATTGCTTCGGTCCGTGATCTCTTGGTCAAACGAAGCGACAATCGGTAGCAGCTTCATTGCACTCCGCCTAGCATTTCGCGGGACAGCAGCCATGCGGCTGGGGCCGGAATGAGCAGCCGGCCTGCGTCCTGCGCAGCTACCGCTTCTGTACCTTGCGAAGATTTCACGCGACCTTCTCCGGAATAGTTGGGGAACGAGGCTTTCAAGACGGCCTGCTCCGGCCTAAATTATGCGTGCTTCGCGCGTCGTTCCGCCAGCCACGTCGGAGCCGATGCACCCAGCCAGGAGAACTCCATGCCCGCCTTGACCGAATGGAGAGTGCCGCCGGCCAATCAGCCGCGTGCGAGCGACTACGGTTTCGATCTCGACCGCGCGCTCGCATCCGTCGTCGGCCTGCATGCCATCATCCCACCGGACGCTTTCAGCGCCGAGACGCTGGGCACCGAACGTGCCGGCAACGGCGTCGTGATCGACGACGGGCTGGTGCTCACCATCGGCTATCTCATCACCGAGGCGGAATCGGTGTGGCTGCACCTCGCCGACGGGCGCGTCGTCGAAGGACATGCGCTCGGCTTCGATTCCGTCACCGGCTTCGGTCTCGTGCAGGCGCTCGGTGAGCTCGACGTCGAGCCTTTGCCGCTCGGCATTTCGGCCGAGACCCGGCTCGGCGACCGCGTCGTGGTCGGCGGCGCCGGCGGGCGCACGCGCTCGGTCGCGAGCCAGATCGTGGCCAAGCAGGAGTTCGCCGGCTACTGGGAGTATCTGCTGGACGAGGCCATCTTCACCCATCCGGCACACCCGAACTGGGGCGGCACGGCGCTGCTCAACGAGCGCGGCGAGCTGATCGGCATCGGTTCGCTTCAGCTCGAGCGCGAACGCGACGGCAAGGCCGAGCACGTCAACATGATCGTGCCGATCGACCTGTTGAAGCCGGTTCTCGACGATTTGCGCAAGTTCGGCCGCGTCAACAAGCCGGCGCGGCCCTGGCTCGGACTCTATTCGACCGAGATCGACAATCGTGTCGTTGTGATCGGCATCTCCGCCAACGGCCCCGCGGCGCGCGCCGAGCTGAAGACCGGCGACGTCATTCTTGCCGTGGACGGCGAGAAGGTCACGAGCCAGACCGACTTCTACAAGAAAATGTGGGGGCTCGGCGCCGCCGGCGTCGACGTGCCGCTCACCGTGCACCATGAAGGCGTCACCTTCGACGTCACGGTGACGTCGACCGACCGCTTCAAGCTGTTGAAGGCGCCGAAGCTGCACTGATCTACGCGTGTGAGGAAGCTGCCAAGGAAAGCCGCAATGAGCGAGGCCGTGATCGACGACATCGTGGCCGTGCTGCCGCCGCTCCTCAATGCGCTTGAAGCGCTCGGCTTCTTCCAGCGGCATCTCCATCCCCCGGCCTTCGCCTCTGTCATGAATGAGATCGGAGCGCCAGACGAGGCGCTGCAATCCGCACGCGCGTCGATCGGCGAATGGCCCGAACAATTCGCCGGCCTGCGCAGTCGGCTCGATGCGGCCTGCGACGAGACACTCGCCGCCTTCGGCGGCATCCGCGAGGTCGAGCGCGGCAATGGCGATCTCGTCGCGGTCTTCCGCGCGCTGCGCCACGTGCCGCGCGCGCATGAGGCTCTGTACCCGCTGGCGGCACAGTTTCCGCCCGTGAGCAGCTTTTTCCTCAACGCCGCCAATCGGGAAAATGAAGACTTGTTGTCGCGACTGGAGGTCGGCGCGGGCGAGCACACCGGCATCTTCCACGACCACAACGAGCCCGGCAGCCGCGGCGGCTTCTCGGTCTATGTCCCCGAATATTATTCGCCTGACCGCGCCATGCCGCTGGTGATGGCGCTGCATGGCGGCAGCGGCAACGGCCGCGGTTTTCTCTGGAGCTGGCTGCGCGATGCGCGCAGTCTCGGCGCGATCCTGGTGGCGCCCACCGCGACCGGACCGACCTGGGCGCTGATGGGCGATGATGCCGACACGCCCAATCTCATGCGTATTCTCGAAACCGTCCGCAGCCGCTGGACCATCGACGCCTCGCGCATGCTGCTGACCGGCATGAGCGACGGCGGCACGTTCAGCTACGTCAGCGGGCTCGACGGCGCCTCGCCCTTCAGCCATCTCGCACCGGTCGCGGCAACGTTCCATCCGCTGATGGCGGAGATGGCCGACGCCACGCGCCTGCAGGGCCTGCCCGTCTTCATCACCCACGGCAAGCTCGACTGGATGTTTCCGGTGCAGACCGCGCGGCAGACCCAGGCGGCGCTGTCGGCCGCCGGCGCCGACATCGTCTATCGCGAGATCGACGATCTCAGCCACACCTATCCGCGCGAGATCAATGCGGAGCTGGTGGCATGGCTGAACGGAGGATGAACGGGCCGTCCTTACCTGCGCCGCACTGCCGCGGAACCATCGTTAGGGGCCGACGTTATCGCCGGTCATTGGAGGTTAGCCATGCGGATGTTTCTGGGAATGATTTTGGGCGCGCTGCTGCTCGGCTGCGGCGTTTATGTCTACGACTCCATGCAGACGTCGTCCGTTGCTAACGGTGAGGTCGCGACCAGCAATCGCACCATCGTGAACTGGGACGTCGCGAAGGCCGATTGGGATCTGCTGCGCGATCGCGCGCACAGGGACTGGGTGCGCATCTCGTCGAAGTAATTCGATCGACAAATCCTGAACAGGGCGCCGTCGCGGATCCGCGGCGGCGCTTTTGTCTTGACTGCGAACGGCGCGGTACGCCTCAGTTCATCTTGGCCTTGCGGGCGTCGGCGATAACCTGCTCGAATTCCTTCATGCTGAGCACGCCCGGCACGCGGTACTTCCCGACGATGAACGCCGGCGTGCCACGGAAGCCGAAGGCTTCGGCCTGCTCGTTGTTGCGCTTGAGGACGGCATCGATGTCGTTGGCGTGATCGGTCAGGTCACGCTTGAGGCGGTCCATGTCGACTCCGGCCGCCGCAAGCAGCTCGTTGATGCGTGGCTCGGTCAGACGCGAGCTGACGCCCATCATGGCGTCGTGGGCCTGATGGTACTTGTCCTGGAATTTGGCCGCGAGCGCGATCCGCGCGGCCGTGACCGAGACCGGCCCGAGGATCGGCCAATCCTTCATCACCAGCCTGACCTTGCCGTCGTCCTGGACGACCTGGCGCAACTCCGGCTCGAGCTTGCGGCAATAGGGGCAGTTGTAGTCGGACCATTCGATAATGCTGATGTTGCCGTCGGGATTACCGGCGACGGGAACGCCGGGATCGCGCAGCACTTTTGCTTCGGTCAACACTTCGTCATCGTCGGCGGCCGCACGTGCCAGCCTGATACTGCCCACCGCGAGAGCGCCCGCCCCGATCAGCGTCAACGCCCTGCGGCGCGTCGGCACAAGACCCTTATTCCTGAATCCAGCCATATCTCGTCCCATTTCAGTCCCATCGCCAGAATTACGGCTCAGGACCAGGAATTGTTACGGTCTATATAGAGTGTCGCGGAGGTCATGTCATCGCACCAGCAGCGTGACCGCCAGCGGCACCAGAAACGAGGTCACCAAGGCGTTCAGGCTCATGGCGATGCCGGAGAAAACGCCGGCGATCTCGTCGACCTGGAACGCACGCGCGGTACCGATTCCGTGCGCGGCAAGGCCAGCGGCAAAACCACGGGCGCGGTAATCGGTAACGCCGGTGCGGTTCATCAGGGGCGTGACGATGATCGCACCCATGATGCCGGTGAATATGACCGCGACCGCTGCCAGCGAGGGATCCGCATGCAGCGATTCGGCGATTCCCATGGCAACGCCGGCCGTGACCGATTTCGGTGCCAGCGACAGCACCACCTCGCGCGGCAGGCCGGCGAGCTCGGCCAGCAGCACGACCGACACCACGGCCGTGACCGATCCCGCGATCAGCGCCACCAGCATCGGCACGATGGATGACACCACGCGCTTGCGGTTCTCGTAGAGGGGAACGGCGAGCGCAACGGTGGCGGGCCCCAGCAGGAAGTGCACGAACTGCGCCCCGGCGAAATAGGTGGTGTAGGAGGTGCCGGTCAAGAGCAGGAACGCGCCGATGATCCACATCGCATGCAGCACGGGATTGGCCAGCGGATGGCGACGCGTCCGCAGCGACACCGCGTCCGTGCTCGCATAGACCAGTAGCGTCACCGTCAGCCACAGCAGCGGCGACTGCGAGAGATAGACCCAGAGCGAGAATGGATTGTCGCTCATCGCACATCCTGTTGCTTCATCAGGCGGCTGACGAGACGGAAGGTCAGCACGGTCGCGAGCAGCGTGACGACCACCGAGAGCGCGAGCACCAGGACAATGGCGATGCCGTGGGACGCGAGCAGGTCCAGCTTCTGCACCACACCGACGCCGGCCGGCACGAACAGCAGCGACAGATGCGCCAGCAGGCCTTTGCTTGCCGTCTCGACGCCGTTGTTGTCCAACGGCCCGAGTGCAAGCCACTTGAAGCGGTCGCGGACGAGCAGCAGGACCAGAAGCAGCAGCAGGCCGAGCACCGGGCCCGGCAGCGGCAGACCGAGGCCGCGCACGACGGCTTCGCCGATCAACTGGCAGAGCAGGATGAGGCCGAGGCTGGCAAGCATGACCGGCGCATCAAGAGATATGTCGGTCATGCTTGTCAATCGCCGCGCATCGCATGTCGTGCAGGCACTGCTACGGACTGGCCGTGCCGCGACAGGTCGCCTTCTGAACTTCGCAATGGCTGCGTGCACTTTTCCGCCGTTTGATTTGCGTATCAGGCCTGCACCGCGCTAGCAATACGGCACCGTATCAAGAGCCGGTGAGATTTTCTTATGAGCGATGGCAAGGGCGACGTCTGGATCGAGGCAGGGTTTGGCGAACTCGCTCGCTCGGGGGTCGAGGGCGTGCGGGTCGAGGTGCTCGCCAAGAACCTCGGCGTCACCAAGGGCGGCTTCTACCGGCGCTTCGCCGATCGCGCCGCGCTGCTCGGCGCCATGCTGGACCGCTGGCGCGACGGGCGCGTGACGGCGATCGCACATCAGACGAGCCTCGACGGACAAGAGCCCCGCGAGCGGCTGAAGGCGGTGATCCAGCTCTACTCCGAGCGGCTGAATCCGGAGGGCATGGCGGTCGAGCTCGCGATCCGGCAATGGGCCCGCTCGGACGAGAACGCCGCCGCGGCGGTGGCGAGCGTGGATGCGGCGCGGCTCAAGCACGTCGCCGAGCTCTATCGCGCGACCGGCCTTGCGGCCGAGGAGGCCGAGGCGCAGGCCTTTCTGTTCTACTGCTTCATCTTCGGCCAGAGCCTGCTGTTCGTCGAGCGCGGTCCGCGGAAGCGATCGCAGCTCGTGGCGAAATCGGCCGAGAAGCTGCTGGCTTAAGCAAAATGGCCGGAGCTGTGCTCCGGCCATCGCATCAGGTCAAAGCTCAGGCGGCGCCCTTCAGCTTCTTGTTGCACTCGCTGTAATAGCCGCCGCCCTTCTCGATCCACTTCATGCCACCATTGCCGTTGGTGGTCTTGTTGGCGTTGTACTGGTCGACGCAGGTGTGGAGACGCGCCTTGCCGGCGGTCTCCTTGGCATATTTCGGATCGACCGCGTTCGGATAGATCGCGGGACCGGCCGGCAGGGTCGGGGCAGCAGCGGGAGCCGCCTCCTTCTTCGCCTGCTTCGGCTCGGCAGGAGCGGCGGGCGCAGCCGGAGCCGCCGCGGTCGGCGCAGCGGCAGGCGTCGCGTCCGCGCCGCACTGGGCCTTGCGGAAGTCATTCCACTTCGTGGTGCCGAGCGAGCCGTCCTTCTTGGCGGCCTGATATTTCGCGCTGCACTCCTGCGAGGTCAGCGCCTGCGCCGGCGCGCTCGCCACCAGCGCGGCAAAACCCGACAGCGCAACTGCACACAACAATCTGGATTGGATGGTCATCCCTGGGTCTCCTCCTTGGTCTTTCCCGACGGGAAGTGAAGGATTGCTATCCTAGCGTGCGGCAGGCCTGCGACAAGGAAGTGATGGCTGCTGCCGCCAAAATATAGTGATCGCGGCGTTCAGGTTATTCATGTCGCGTTCAGCAACCCAAGCCGACGGTCCAAGCCCTTCGCAATTCTCGCAAGACAGAGTGCAACATCATGACCTTCACGTCTCGCCTCGCCGCCGTCGCCATCGCCTCCCTGCTTGCCACCGGCGCCGCCTATGCACAGACCGCCGCGCCGGCCGCCAAGACCGACGCGGCAACCACCGCCGACAAGAAGGTAACGAAGGAACGCACGGCCGAATCGCTCGAGTGCTCCAAGCAGGCGGACGCGAAGGGACTGAAGGGCAAGGAGCGCAAGAAATTCCGCCGCGATTGCAAGAGGGACGCGAAGGCCGGCACCACCGCGCCCGCCGCCCCCGCTGCGCCCGCCGCCGACAAGAAGTAAATCCGTCACAGGCCGCTCGCGAACATCTGCGAAAGGCGCACGCATTGCGGCATGACAAGCCTGCAATTGTGCGCCTCTCGCTGATTTGCGATAAGGTGGCGTGAAGCAGATCGCCGCCTCCCTGACTTTCGAATGGCCGAGCCGTGCCGAGATTTTGAGCACGGTGGAAACGCTCGTCATCGGTACCGCCGGCGGCCTCGCCTTTCTCGTCGCCGGCCTCCCCGGCGGACTGATCTCGGGCTCGATGATCGCGGTCGGGATCGCCGCGATCGCCGGACGCAAGCTCGCGCTGCCGCCAATCCTGACCCAGACCGTGCTGGTGCTGCTCGGCATTTCGTTAGGATCGGTCGTCTCGCGTCACCTGATCCAGCAGGTCAGCGCCTATCCCCTCACCATCGGCCTGCTCGCCCTCGCCACCTTCTGCTCGACCTTCGGCTCGAGCTATTACCTGCAGCGCATCCATGGCTGGGACCGCACCTCTGCCTTCCTCGCCGGCAGCCCCGGCGCGTTGTCGCAGATCACGATCCTGGCGGTCGAGCGCGGCGCCGACCTGCCGGGTATCGCGGTGGTGCAGACCATGCGCGTCATCATCCTCACCGCGGCGCTGCCGATGGTGCTGGCGTTCGCGGGCGTCGCGCCCTCCGCGGCCCCGTCGCTGACGACGGCGACCGCCTCGCCGCTCGACCTCCTGGCGCTCGTCGCGGCCTCGGTGGCAGCGGCACTCCTGCTGCGGCTGGTCAGGTTTCCGGCGAGCTGGATGTTCGGCGCGATGATCGCCTCCAGCGTGCTGCATGGCGCGGACTGGGTCGAGGGCGGCCTGCCGAACTGGGTGCGGGGCGTGGCGCTGATCGGCATCGGCGCGCTGATCGGCAGCCGTTTCGCGCGGATGCGGATCAAGACGCTCGCCGGTCACATCAACGCGGCGCTGGGCTCGTTTGCGGTGGCGATCGCCGTCTCCGCCGTCTTCGTCGGCATCGTGGCGCTCACCACGCAGGTGAAATTCTCCGACGTCGTCGTCGCCTTCGCGCCGGGCGCGATGGACGCCATGCTGGCGCTGGCGCTGACCCTGCACATCGACCCGATCTTCGTCGGCGCCCATCATCTGTCGCGCTTCGTGTTCGTGATGATCGCGACGCCGGGCATCGTACACCTGTTCGGGCGCACGCAGGACGATGTGGACGACTAGCTAACGCTTCGCCGTCGCCGCAAATCCCCAGGCGGCGATCGCGGCCATCAGCAGCGAGATCAGCACGTTGTAGCCGGCGAGCGAGAGGCCGAGGAAGCGCCACTGCACCTCGTCGCAGCGCACCACCTTCACGGTATCGAGCTTCGACAGCAGGTCGGCGGCGCTACCGAGATTGACGACGGGGCCGGAGCAATCGGTCGGGCCCTTCCAGAGGCCCCATTCGACGCCGGAGTGATAGGTGCCGAGCCCGGCATTGGCGAGCGTCGCCAGCGCGAGGATCGCGAGCCCCGCGAGCAGCAGCGGCCGCGGCGCACCGCTCCGCGCTGCAAGCACCACGAGCGCACCAAGCGGGATCGCGAGGTAGTAGGCGTAGCGTTGCTCGAGGCAAAGCGGACAGGGCACGATCCCCAGCACGAGCTGGAAGAACCAGGCACCCGCGATGGTGGCTGCGGCGATCAGCGTGACGAGAAGCGCGGCGGTCAGCGCGGGGCTCGTGGCCGCCGGTTTGAACGCAGGTATTGCGGCACTCTGGGTCGTCACGGCAGCCTCTTCCGGTGGGTCGCTTCCCTAGCCTCTAACCCCGGCCCATGCGGCTGTCGAGAACGGCCGGGATCACTTTGGCGCGGGTTGACCCCGCTTTGCCCATGGCTATAGTCCGCCGGCTTCGCGACGCCCGCTTTGGGGGGCCGACCGGAGGCCCCTGTGGCGGAACTGGTAGACGCGCTCGACTCAAAATCGAGTTCCGCAAGGAGTGCTGGTTCGATTCCGGCCAGGGGCACCAGCCAAGAATTAAGCGTCTGATTTCTCTTACATAGTTATTGATTTAGTCCCACCCGACGCTTCGTGGGACACGCTTTTGTTCACGCTTTCACGTCGCGTGGCTGGATCAAATACAAGTATTTAATTTGTCTCCAAGAAGGGCTCCTCGCGAGTTTTAATATTAACAACGACATGCTTGGCTGCGACCGTTAAATGCGATCGATACAGCGCTCCCTAATCGATACAGCGCTTCCCTGCGAGTAAGTGGGAGCTCATGTCGACGTCGCCCCCGGACTAATTAGCGGCCGCGGTTAACTAGGCTCCGAGGGAGTTATCAAGCCCGGCTGAGAACCGTGTAACTTCCAAGCCCAATCCCGCGGAAGATAAATAGACCTTAAATCTCGAATACTTAGGATTTAGAGATGTCCCGTATTTCGATGCTTTCATCTGACGACGTGACAGGCGTTCCTGGTAGACCTCTGGTCGTCGATCTGGACGGTACACTAGTGCGGTCGGATCTTCTTATTGAAACTGCTTTTTTTGAACTCGCGCGGGATCCGCTGTCATTGTTTGCTATCTGCAGAACTTTGATGCGAGGCAAAGCGGCTCTTAAGCACCGCTTAGCGGAATCGGCAGAACTTGATCCTTCGGCTCTTCCCTACGACGAAATTGTGTTGGCCCGACTACGTCAGGCAACGCTCGAAGGACGACCGGTCTACCTTGCGTCCGCAAGCAATCAACTTCTAGTTGCAGCGGTTGCTGATCACTTGGGAATGTTTTCAGGATGGTTCGCCTCGGATGAGAAGATAAACTTGACCGGGGCCGCGAAAGCGGAACGCCTCGTGACGGAGTTTAAGGAAGGAGGGTTTGACTATATCGGAAATGATCTTGCCGATTTGCCTATTTGGGCCAAGGCTGGAAGAGCGATCGTCATCAGAGCTTCGAGTCCGGTGAAGCGCGCCCTTGCACAACATACGACAATAACAGAAGTTGAATATTTGCCGCACGAACGGCCAGGCTGGCGTACGTGGTTAAAGCTGTTTCGCGTGCACCAGTATGCCAAGAATGCCTTGATCTTCGTTCCCTTCTTTCTAGCCCATCAGTTTTCTTTGCAATCTACGGCAGATGTCTTCCTTGCCGCCATCGCTTTTTCGCTCTGCGCATCGAGTGTTTACATCTTAAACGATCTCGCTGATCTGCAGGCCGACCGACGGCATCCTACAAAGCGGAAGCGGCCGCTTGCGAGTGGTACGATATCTGTACTTGATGGCTTTGCTGCGATGCCGGCGCTATTCACGATCTCCGTGCTGATAGCAACGATGGTTTCACTAAACTTTCTGGCTGTGATGCTTGGCTATTTTGCGCTGACCGTAGCTTACTCTTTCGTTTTGAAAAGAAAGATGCTTATCGACGTCATCGTATTGGCTATGCTCTACGTCGTTCGGCTCGTGGCAGGTGCGATCGCGGCCCAAGTAGTATTCTCCGAATGGCTCTTAGCCTTTTCAATGTTCTTCTTTATGGCATTGGCATTGATCAAGCGATACGTGGAACTCGCCGTGCGCGTCGACTCGGGATTGCCCGAGCCAGAAAATCGCAATTATAAGCTTAAGGATTTAGAAATTGTAGCGGGGCTTGCGGCCGCGGCGGGATTCAACGCTGTCACGGTATTTGCTCTCTATATATCGTCCGACACAGTACACTCACTATACCATCGTCCCCAGCTACTATGGTTAATCTGTCCGATATTGCTGTACTGGTTCAGCCGGGCGCTCATGATGGCCCACAGGCGGCATATGGAGGACGATCCGATTGCTTTTGCACTGAGGGACAAGAATAGCATCATAGCCGGAGCCATTACTGCGTTGCTCATATTGGCCGCAATCTGATGGGTCTTGCCTTCCGGTACATTGTGTTCGCCATCGCGTCCACGCTGGCGAACCTTTTGCTCCAGGAGTGTGTTTTTCATATTTCGCCGATCATGCCTCTCGCTACATCAATGGCGGCAGGGACTGGCATAGGCTTTGTGATCAAGTATGTGCTTGATAAATACTGGATATTTCAAGACGAGTCGGCCGGCCATACCGAGGAAATCAAAAAAGATCATTCTCTACGGAGCTTTTAGTGTCGCAACCACGATAGTGTTTTGGGCAACCGAGATTATCTTCTGGCAGGTTTGGCAGTCGCCTGGCGCGAAATATGGCGGGGCTATCGCTGGATTGACGCTCGGCTACACCGCAAAATACTTTCTTGACCGAGCTCTCGTATTCAACGGACGGTAGCAACGATGGAGCCCACGGGTTGGGGACGTTTTCCGCGCCATTAGACAGAAGTGCGTCCCCCCAACTTTCGCGGCTCAATTTTCCTTACACTTCCGAATGCCGTCTCATTGCTGAACCAACCGTAGGCTGCCAAAAGGGCCAAGAGGGGTTCTACACCCGCGCGGAGATTCCATCTCACTAGGCCTGCAACAAAACCCGACGCCGCGGTTGTGGCTACAACTATCAAGGCGACCCAAACCCAAGACGGTGTCCTATAGTTGGCCTTTAAGTTAGATAGAACAGTCTTACAAACGCCCAAAATGACCACGGCATGAATCGCAGTCCAGGTAACAAATAGAGCTACGAGCGCGAGATTCCGCCTCAACAACTCCGCGATTACGCCAAAGACGCCCGCCTCGTCCCTAATTCTCAGCCAAGAAAAACCATCGGGGGTTTCGCCGAGGCCAAGGTAATAACCAAAAAGATGGTTGGCGCCTGGATTCAGGATTAAATTGAATGCGTCCGTGTACACCGAGTTGAAGGTGGCTAAGGGATGACCGGCTGCCAAGGCCAGAAACGCTGAAGGTCCCATTCGGCCAGTCGTGTCCAGCGGTAGTCCCAATATACGATCAGCGCGTAGTGCCAAATTTGTCGAGAGATCCGCATTGGATGCACCCAAGCCAAAATCACCAACGAACAACAATCTCAAGGTCATCCAGGAAATTGGGAACATGGCGTAAGCTAGAACAGTGGCACCTAGTATGGTTTTCCGGTCTGAGAATCGAGCAATCGAAAGATAAGCAGCTAATGCCA
Source organism: Bradyrhizobium cosmicum (assembly GCF_007290395.2). Taxonomy (NCBI): domain Bacteria; kingdom Pseudomonadati; phylum Pseudomonadota; class Alphaproteobacteria; order Hyphomicrobiales; family Nitrobacteraceae; genus Bradyrhizobium; species Bradyrhizobium cosmicum. The sequence continues at coordinate 6,739,177 of NZ_CP041656.2, forward strand.
GCGGAACTAACAGACCTTGGGGCCGAATTGAAGATGCCAAACCGAAACTAGCAAAGCCTATGTAGATAAGGACTAGGAAATCTCGTTTAGAAGCGTCCTTCACAGCCTGGCATATCGCAAATGTTCCAATTGTGAGAAGCAGAGTGAACCATGTCTCGGTCACTAGAAGGTGGGGATTTAAAAGAGCACCAGGCATTACGAGCACGAAAAAGCCTGTCGCCACTGCTACAGTTGCGCTTCCGGTCAATCGGACGGCGGCGAGGAAGGTAGTAACAAGAATGATAAACTGAAGTGCGATTTGAAAACCGATTAGCAAATAGGGGCCGCCAATCGAATAGAGGATCGCGTGCTGTAGGAAATCGCCGGGCACACCCGAATTGAAAATTATACCTTCGAGTGAGTGCCGACTGGCTGCGAAGAGTTCGTTGAGTTTGGCAAGGCGGTCACTTGCGCGATCTCCGCGAATTACGGCGGCTGGGTCCGTTACATCAAACAAAAATAAGCCAGTATGGATGACGAAAAAAAGAATGACGATGAGAGCAAACCAGAGGCGAAGGCTGGCCGATAGATTTCTCAAACTATCCTCGCTGAACAACTTGGGGTTCGTAAGCTGGTGCCGGTCGGAGTTTGATCGGCCGGTTGTCCTTCGCGAACGCTCCAATCAGTATCGGCTGCTCGCCGCCCAAGTACCAATTTCGAGCGCGGCACGGCGAGCCTGTTGAACCGAGTTACGACCCTTCTGCCGCGTCCGCCTGTTGTTGTAGGAAAGCAGTTCCTGCCTCAGCTGCCGCCGCTCGCTGCGAGCTTCAAAAGGGCAGACCTAATGTCCATCAGATTTCTTCCTGAAAGAATAAATGGTACCTCTGGTTCAATTGAGACGTCAAGCCGATGAAACCGAATCTTACAGTCGTGAAGCTCGCTGGCTGCTTACTATGCAGGGACAGCGTTAGCCGCTCGATTCCGGATCATCCGCGGTAGCAACGCCCAAAACCGGCCACTATCGTTCTGACTGGACCGCAAGGAGACCGGGCAGCACCACTCTGCTTAAGAACAAACCGAAATTAAAACGGGTCCAGCGTTCTCTCTAAGGGACTGCGCTGTTTATCATTGAGAAGCCTGCAAAAGGGAATGGGGACAATCTATCGAGTCCATCCTGCCAATTCCAGGCGAGCCCCGGCACGAGGATGCACCAGCTTCTGCGACTCCAGCCGAACACCAGACGACCGCGGATGACGCCAAGAGTAGACCCATCACTTCGATGCCAAAGCCTGCCGGATAGAAGACAGCTAAGCTCAGCAGGCACGGCTACCGTCCCAACCACTAGGCCCCCTCAGGCGACACAAACGACGTGGAAGGGACAAAGAACCACGAAAACAGCGATGGGTCGTCGCGCAGCGATCCTCGCCTGGCAGTCTTTGCGACCGTGGCACGGCTGCAGCCCCGTCATGCTTGATAAAAGTCCAGGGGCGACCTTTGCGAGCAAGCTGGCATTGCGCTCGTGTCTTAACGGACCTTGTAGCGGCCCTCAACCTTAGCTTACGCCTGCCCTGCGCCTGATCTCGGCGCCGATTGTCGTCGTCCTTGCGAGAGTGGCCGAGAGAGTCCTCGAGACTCGCAGATCGCCGGCGGATCAGGGGCGCCCCAAGCGTCCAATTGCAATAGCAGCTCCACTCCTGGCCGATCTCTGATCCCGTCGTCTGAACGTACCACGCGAACTGAAAGGACGACGGCACGTTCGTTCAGGGCGTTGCTAATTGCTTTTTACCAAATCTGCATTTCGCGCGATGCGTCCAGATGCAGAAGAAGTCAATCCATCGGCGTTATGCTGCAAAGAACCGAAATCGGGCTATGCTTCTGCTGAAAAATTATTCCCACCGCGATCGGCCAAAAGTCAGCCCGAGGTTGGTAGATTTTCCGAGATCTGGACTATCACGTAGTCAAGAAATCCGGAATTGAAAGCGAGGCCGATCGCGGCGATGCAGAATGCAAACTTAACGAAAGATCCCTTAGGACCGACGCTACTTTATCCGACTTTATAAGGACGGCACCCGAAGGGCAGACCCTAAGCCGTAGCCTTTTTGGCTCGTAAGCCTCTAATGTTTCGGTCGAGAATCCTGCGTATGTTCTTGAGCATCGGGTTCTCAATCCAGCGGCTGATTAAGAGCCCGAGGAGATTGGAAGCCACGAGCGCAACGAGCACGAATACCAGACCGGTTGCGTACGACGATACGGGCATCACTTTAGCCAACGCCGCAACGACGAATACATTAAAAATATACGTGCTGTACGATGCGTCGCCAAACTTTTCCGCCCATTTGGCGAAGACGCCGCCCTCGCCGCCCTCACCGCTGCAAAGCATCACCACGCATGCGGCTGGAACCCACATCAGCAAATCAGTGGGGAAGGAGATATCATCAAGGCTTCTGATGCAAGCGTATGCGACACACATCAACCCAAACATGAAACATGCAACAATAAACGGATAAGGAATTCGCGGATTCGTCGCAAATAAACCGATGAAGATACCGATGACGAAGAGCAAAACGATATGTTCCGTGAAGAACAGCGCCGCCGTATGTGCAGGATTTCCAGGTCCGACAAAAAGCAAGTGCGACCCAACCAAGATCACGAACACCGCGGTGATGAAGGAAACGCCTGCCCTCAACGGTAGCAACATTGCGACCGCGAAGACGGCATAGAAGAACATCTCATAGTTCAGCGTCCATCCGACGCTCAATATTGGCTTCATGACACCGTGCGTCGCGTCAAAATACGGGACGAAAGCAAGGGATAGTCCGAGGTCGATAAACCGCCAATCTTTTGCAACGAGCGCCACAAAGATAAAGGCGCAAAAGGTCCCAATCCAATAGATCGGCAGGATACGCGTCAAGCGCCTCAGAAAGAATTCCTTGGCGTTCCCGAGGGTCCCAAAGCGGTCTCGATTCGTCCTGATCATAATAAAACCGCTGACGATGAAGAACACGACAACACCGAGATTACCGATGTTGTATCTGACGTCATCGAAGTACGAGGGCAGAACCCCGTTTCTAACTAATGGCCCGAGAGCGTGATCCAGAACAACCGCCGAGGCGGCTATTCCTCTCAACGCCTGAATATGGTGAATTCGAACAGAAATTGACAATGATAAAATCCTCAATAACCGAGGAAGTTAACAATCGGTATGAGACGCCGCAAGCTTGAGTGGCAATTAACTTGCTTATCTGTTGAATTTTTGAACCTGATTATAATCCCAAACTGGGCACGATGGTCGGACAATTCGCCTACTACTACGCCATTCTGACTGCGGTCCTGAAGTTTTCATGCGCTAACGTACGTCGGCGGTTGCGGTCGGTGAGGAGGGCATTTGTCGACAGAATTGATGTACAGAACATCTGTGAGCAGAGCGGCAATCCCGGGTTTTATTGTTAGCGATGCCGTTCAATTTCGGTCCGCTCAGCATGCGCTGGTGGCGGGGTTGCCCGCCGAACACGTTCAGAAGAAGCTTCTCGCGACCTCTTCTTCCCGAGCTGAAGGACTTTTCTCAGTACTCCCGGTCGATCATCCGCCTATCTCGCATTCGTCCGCTTCAATCTTGGCCAACCCGCGCTAGTTCGCCGCGTTGCGATCAAGAGTCGAGGAAGGCTATGGCCGGAGCTATTCGTCGAACTCGCGGATACGGTGATATGGAAATCTCGAAAGTCCTACATTCCGCTAAGCGATTAATATGTTTCACTTATTGTTGCCCGGCCAGGGGCACCACGCTTCGCCCTTCGGGCTTCGCGTGGCGCGGCCACGCCGAAGCCGGAAAGGCGAAGCGTGTCCGGCGAAGCCTCCTGGCGAAGACGGACTGTTTCAGCAAAGCTCAATTTGCCCTCCCCTTCCAATCGTCACATCCCGCCTGTATAAACCGGTAGCTTCTTCCATCATTCGAAGAGGCTCCTATGAACGACCTGCACGCGTGGCTTTCAGAGCAGCACCACGGCCTGCGCACCTTCCGGACATTTCAGCAGAAGCTCGAGGCGCTCGGCCGGGACGATCCCGCCCAGCGCGGCCTGTGCCGCCTGCTCAGCGGGCTCGTCGGCAGCTATGTCGAGGCGTTTGACGAAGCCCCGCTGCCGGTCGAGGTCGCCGACGGCGCCTATCACCGCCTGCTGACGCTGGTCGAGAGCCTGGATCCACACGCCGACGCCCACCGCCGGCTCGCCGACATCAACCGTGTCGCGGCGAGCGAGCTCTGGCGCTGAACGGCAGGACAAGCAGGCTCAACTCGATTTTCAGGCAGCCGGAAAACACGCGGATTTAGCCTCGCGGCGCAAGGCGCCCGAGCTGTGTGCTTCTCGTGACGCCCCTTCCTTTGGAAAGGGCGCAGGGAAGACCGGGTGCCGGCTGGCACCCGCGGTCCACTGTGCGAAGGTTGCGCTACAAGAGGCTGCACAGCGGCATACAGGGCAGCCTGGACATCCCGGCCTTCCCTGCGCAGTGGGTTGACGGCTTATGACGAGCTCTCCCCGGGGAGCGTTGCACTATTGCCCCCGTCGCCTTGCGGATGGCTGACGCTCGGACCCGGTCGGGCCGTCACGTCACCGCAAGACTTGGCGCACAGACCCCGGGCGCCAGGACGACACGCTTTTGCCGTACGCGGAAAGCACCGGTCGTGCGCGCGCCGCTCAACCGCTCACGGGCCAGGCCCGCCCTGCGATTGCTTGCGCGCCGATGCGCTCCACGTCCACCGCCACCCGGCCCGCGTATCGTGACGATCGCGAAACGCCCCTTATCCATGGGCCGGGATGGCGCAATGCATACGCTATTTCCGAATTTCGGTCAATCGGAATTTTCAGTTGGGAGTCTTGTTCAGCCGTTCACGGTCTTTTCGGCCCGGCTACGACCGTCGCGCGTAGATCGTGTTCATCGTGTAGTCCTTGGCTGGACCCGACACGACATGACGGACGACGAACGTTCCATCCGGCAGGAAAATGTAAGCCGACTGATACTCATCGCGGCTGCAGAGATGACGCGCACGTCCGCACAGCGCGCCTCCGGACGATGCAGATAGAAAAATCTCGTGAAACAGCCGCGGCGGATCTTCCCTGAAGAAGACCTTGAATCCTCCGTCGCTACTGTTGAAGACGTATTCGCGTTCGGCCTGAACGATGGTGCCGTTCGCGAGCATCAGATGTGCCTGTTCGCGATAGGCCAACCGCCCCCTGTCCAGTGGCGTGAAGGTCGCGATACCCTGCATCGTCGCCTGGCTTTCGATGACCCGGTCGAGGGACCACGAGCCGATCAGCTTGTTCGTGACGTCCGATGCCTCACCCCAGCCGTCGATCGTGGCTTCGTTCATTATTCAGACCCGCACATTGCCAACCGGTCCAGCCTCCCCGGACCCGCAGCCGGGCGTTCGACTTCGGCAGGCTGATACCTATATCCTACCACAACAGATGGTGAGGCAGCGAGCAGCTTGGATGGCCCGGAGACGCATGACGGAAGCGGACGCCGACGACCTCCCCCGCTATTTCGTCTGGGTTCGGGGCCTCGAAGGCCCGGAGCCGCAGAAATGGATGGCGATGGATTTCGGCCTCGGTGACTGGAAGCGGCCGCTGGTGCTGGCCTTCCGGGCGCTGCCGGAGGACGAGCGGCATCTGTCGCTGTCGATGCTCGCCCGGCGCTATCCGCCGCCGCGGGTGGAGACATAGCGGCCGCTCGGCCATTGAAGCGAGCGCAGTCATGAGCACAAACACGATGCGAACCATGTTTGCCGTGGCGCTCGCGCTCGGCGCGATCACCGGCGTTGCCGAAGCCATGCCGCTCGCTACGCCCGGTGCGACCGCGAATGGCGATGTCATCGCCGTTGCAGGCGGTTGCGGCCGCGGCTGGCACCGTGGGCCCTACGGGGGCTGCCTCAGGAACTACGCCAACCCGGCCGCGCACGCTTGCCCGCGCGGCTACCATATCGGCCCGGCGGCGCCTGCCGCGGCAACGGCAGGTAACAGCCGGCCCCGAACGGACGCTGCGCAGCCGCAACGGCCTTGCAGCAAATCAGGACTCAAAGCCCGGCTTGCCCGGGCTTTTCTTTTGCCGAATGTGGCGGAGTTCATAGACGGCCGGGCGAGAGGGCCGTGAAATACCTCCATTGATTCACGATGAAATCACGCATGAATTCCAAGGATGCGGCTCGGGCGGGCCGTAAGGCATCCACCACCATTTTCGGAGGAGTCCATGACGCACCAGGATGATGCGCTGCGTGGCGGTCCTGTAAAGCCGGACCATACGCACGATGATCCGGGGACCGCGGCGAATGCACCCGATGCACGGGCGCCGCGCAAGCTGGTGCTGTTCGCCGACGGCACGGGCAACGCGTTCACGACCCAGGAATCCAGCGTCTGGCGCCTCTACGAGGCACTCGATCATACCCAGCCCGACCAGATCGCGTATTACATCAAGGGCGTCGGCACCGCCGGCTGGGCGCCGCTCGCGGCCCTCGACGGCGCCACCGGCATCGGCGTTCCCTCCAACGTCCGCAAGCTCTACCGCTTCCTGTGCTGGAACTGGCGTCCCGGCGACGAGATCTACATCTTCGGCTTCAGCCGCGGTGCCTTCACGGCACGCACGCTGGCATCGATGATCGCCAGCCAGGGGCTCGTGCCGGCCGAAATCAAGGGCGAGCCGGTCTCGCATGCCGAGATGGAGCGCAACGCCATGGCCGCGTGGCGGGAGTATCGCAGGAAATCGGTGGGCTATCGCAGCCTGCCGACGATCTGGATCGTTCGCTGGATCCGCGACTTGCTTCTCATCATCTACCATTTCGTTCGCATGCACCGCTCCTATTGCACGGTCCGCAAGGCCATGGCCGGACGCAGGAACATCAAGATCGAATTTCTCGGGCTGTTCGACACGGTCGAAGCTTATGGCGTCCCCATCGAGGAGCTTCGCGTCGCGATCGACTGGGCAATCTGGCCGATCTCGTTCCGCAATCACCGGCCCTCGAAAGCGGTGAAGCACATCCGTCACGCGCTCGCGCTGGATGACGAGCGCACCACCTTCCATCCGTTGCGGATCGACCAGAGCGATCTGGCGGCCGACCAGACGGTCAAGGAAGTGTGGTTCGCCGGCGTTCACTCCGATATCGGCGGCGGATATCCGGAATCCACGCTGTCCTTCGTGCCACTGGTCTGGATGACGGAGCAACTCGAGGGCAGGCTTCGCTTCCAGGACGGCGAGATCGAGCACTTCAAGGAATATCAATCCGCGATCGGACCCATGCACGATTCGCGCAGCGGCGCCTCCGTGCTCTACCGCTACGGTCCGCGGCCAATTCTCGAAGGCGCTGCGAACGGCGGCAAGCCGGTGGTTCACTTCGCGGTGGTCGAACGCATGCTGTTCGGATGCGACGACTATGCGCCGATCATGCTGCCAGCGAACGCACGGGTGCTGATGCCCGACGGGGACATCAGGGAGCTCACCAATACCGACGCGCACCAGGCCATGCGCGACGCCTATGTGAGGAAGGCGAAGGGCCCGATAGGCCAGGAGGAATCCGACGCCTTCTCCGGGATGAAGGCGCCAGACGCGGACATGGCGAATCTCGCACGTGGCGCTGTGTGGTGGCGACGCGTGGCCTATTTCTCGCTTCTGATCATGACGGGCGTGATTGCCGCCTGGCCGTGGATCGCACATAAGGTCATCGATACGTCCGGCAAGACCCTGCGAGAATCCGTCAGCGACATCGACTGGGGTTTCAGCGCAGTGCTCGGCTCCGTCGCGAACCTGCTCGAGAAAGTATTGCCCTCCTATGCAGAACCATGGCTCAATATCGCGCTCTATTATCCGGTCGCAACCTCACTCGTCGTGCTCGTCACGTTGTGGGTCTGGAGCATCAACTCCTCGCTGCGTGACGGCATCAAGGAGCGCGCGCGTCTCGCCTGGTACCGGCCGGAGCGCAAGGCGAGCGCAAAGAACCTCAGCCGGTTGAGCCCGTTGTTCAGGTTTGGCGGCTTGATGCAGCGAAATGCGCGGTGGATGAGCTTGCCGTTCACCAAGATCATCTTTCCCGTCGTCTCCATCATCGCCATCTACGCCGCGGTCCTGCTGATTGCCTCAAGCAGCTTCTTCACTTGGCGCGTCGCGACCGGACAGGTTTGTCAGACCATGGAAACAAGAGCCGCAGAGGTGAGCAAAAAGGGAGCAGATGTCGCCACGAACATTCCGCCGGCCAGGCCCGTGGGCGACAGCGCGCTTACCGCGACCGAGCTCTTCAACGTCAACCAATTCTGCTGGGCAAGCAGACTCGCCGTGGAGAAGGGCCGCAAATACCGGGTCTGGATCGATATCGACCAGCGCTGGTTCGACCGCACAATTATGTCCGGCGCCAATGGATTCCAGACTTACGAAAACCACCACTATTTCGCTCTACCGACCCGGCGGCTGCTCGGAGCGGACTGGTTTCAGCCTGTTGTGCGCGTCGGCGAGAAGGGCCTTAACGATCAGCCGCTGCAGGCAGTGAACGTGATACCGGCAGATGAGCTACCGCGCCGCATTGACCCGACCCTTCCCGAGAAAAAGGCTAAGGATGAGCCGAGTAACAGATTTCCCGTCCGCCTCGAGAGCACAGAGGAATCCAGCACGGACGATGCGACCAAGCTAACGAAGCTCAAGGCTGATATCGCGAAGATGGGCACATTCGACGCGCTTCCGCCGGACGAGACAGCGCGCAAGGTCTGGGATAGGCAGCAACTTGCGGACCGGATAGTGGCCGAATTTGTCGCACCGGATTCCGGCGAGTTGTTCTTCTACGTCAACGACGCCGTGCAGATCGTCCCGGGCTTCCTGAAATGGCTGGTCCCCGCGAAATACGCCGACTATTTCGGGCCGAGCGAACAATACTACAAGAACAATAGCGGCACTGCGCGCATCGTCGTGCAGCGCCTGCCGAGCCCGCCGATGCCGCCGGAGAAGCCGGCTGCGGCGACGCAGTAGGCACCGCGTCCGGAGGCGCTGGGCCCGCTCATCGGCCCCCATGATTATGGGTGTCGTGGCGCTCGCGCTGCGGCTAAACTTGGTCCTGCGCCGCGGGGGACACGCGGTGCGGGACGATGGACATGAGCGAACAGGACGAGATGGGTGAAGCCATCACCATCCTCCTCGTCGAGGACGACGCGCCGACCTGCTGGCGGCTCCAGGATGCGCTGGTCAAGGCCGGCTACGAGGTGCGCAGCGCAGGCACGCTCGGTGAGGCGCGCCAGGCCCTGAACGGCGGCGCGCCGCGCGTGCTGCTGACCGACCTGCGGCTGCCCGACGGCCACGGCATCGAGCTGATCCGCGAGACAAGGCGGCGCTTTCCCGACACCGAGATCATGGTGATCTCGGCGCTCGGCGACGAGGAAAGCGTGATCTCGGCGATCACGGTCGGCGCCACCGGCTATCTTCTGAAGGATGCCTTCCCGACCGACATCGCCACCACTGTGCGCGATCTGGTCGCCGGCCATTCGCCGATCTCGGCCTCGATCGCCCGTTTCATCGTGCGCAGAACGCAAGGCGCGGCGCAGAACCCGGCCGATCCGCCGCCCGGCCCCGCGCTCAACACCGCACGACTCACGCCCCGCGAAATCGACATCCTCTGGGGCATCGCAAAAGGCTTCAGCTATGCCGAGATCGCGAGCCATCTCGGCCTGTCCAGGCAGACCGTGCCCGGCCACATCAAGAACATCTATCGCAAGCTCGAAGTGCACACCCGCAGCGAAGCGGTGTTCGAGGCCGTGCAGCAGGGCTTGATCAGACTGTGAGCGAGATCGCGGCGAAGGCGAGCGGGCGGCGCCGGCGGCTTCTTTCGCGCCTGACGCCCTATCTGCTGCTCCAGGCACTGATCCTGATCGCCACGATCCTCGGGCTGCGACTGCTCCAGCCCAGCGACCCCGAGGACTTTGCCCTGAACGGATTTTCGCTCCGGGAGGACGGCGCGACGCGTCCCGTGTCGCTGCCGCATTTCACGTCATCGCGTTACTCGCTTGCCGATCCTCCGCTCTACGCCGGCACCTTCGCCTTTCACCACGGCGAAGCGGTGCCGGGATGGTCGGTGTTCCTGCCGCGCTTCAGCAATGCGGTGGAGGTCGCCGTCAACGGCGTCGTCGTGCTCGACTCCCGCCGCGATACCAACGCCAACCGGCCGGATCGCAACACGCCGCAGATCGCGGCCATTCCCGCCTCGCTGCTGCACGACGGCAGCAACGAGATCACGGTGCGGCTTTTCGTATGGGGCCCGTTGAAGGGCTTCCTCGACACCGTCTATGTCGGGCCGGACGCCGCCCTGCGCCCGGCGTTCGAGACCCGCACGCTGCTGTTCGTCACGCTCCCGGTGGTGTTCTCGGCCTGGCAGTCGATCCTCGCCGTCATACTCGCCATCATGTGGCTGATGCGGCGGCGCGAGCCGGTTTACGGCGTGCTGGCGGCGGCGATGGTGCTCGGCGTGGTGCAGGCGTTCGTGCCGCCGCCGGTGCCGCCGGCCACCACGTCGCGGCTCGCCGCAGTGCTGCTGGCATCGGCGCCGACCGAAAGCGCGCTGATCGTCGTTTTCGCCCTGCTGTTCTTCGACTGGCGCTGGCCGCGCTATGGCGCGCTGCTGTTCCTGCCGGGCATCGTGGTGTTCGTGGTCGGACTGCTGGGCGGCCCGCCGCTGCCGCGCATTCTGTTCCTGGTTCTCGGTATCCCCATGGTGGGCATCTGCCTGCTGCTGATGGCCAGCATCGCGGCGACGGAGGTGGTGCGGAGGCACGACGCCGTGAGCCTCACGCTCGGCTGCGCCGTGACCATCGTGCTGACCTGCTGGATCCACGACATGCTGTCGGTGTTCGAGATCGTGACCAACGAACGCACATTCGTCTCCCGCCTGTCCTATTCGGCGATGCTGGTCGCGATCGGCGCCGGCCTGACGTGGCGTTTCGCCCGCGCGCTGAACCAGGTCGACAGCTTTGCCGGCCAGCTCGTGACCCGCGTGCGCGAGACCGAGGAGCGGCTTAAGGCGAGTTTCGTGCGCGAGGAGGCGCGCGCCCGTGCCGCCGCGCTCGCCAACGAGCGCACGCGGTTGATGCGCGACCTGCATGACGGCCTTGGCGGCCAGCTCGTCAGCATCGTCGCACTCTCCGAGCGCGGCCAGGAGGGTGCCACCATCACGGACGCGGCGCGCGCCGCGCTGAAGGATCTGCGCCTCGTCATCGACTCCATGGACGACATCGGTGGCGACCTGATGCTCGCGCTCGGGTCCTGGCGCGAGCGCGCGGCGATGCAATTGCGGCCGCACGACATCGCGCTCGACTGGCGCGTGGCTACGCCGCAGGGCCTGCCGCTGCATCCGGAGCTGCGGCCATGGCACGTCATCCAGATCGTGCGCATTCTCGACGAGGCCGTGACCAATGCCGTCAAGCACGCGCAGGCACGCAATATCGTCCTCAGCATCGAGACGCTCGACGATGGCCAGGGGCCGTACGGCGTGATCAGCGTCGCGGACGACGGCAAGGGCTTTGCGCTGGCCTGCAACGGCGAAGCCGCAAGCGCGAGCCAGACGACCCGGGGCCTGCGCAATATGAGAAGTCGCGCCGCGCGCTGCGGGGCAGTGCTCGATCTGAGATCGGATGCCTCGGGGACGCGGGTACGGCTGCAATTGCCGCAAATCTTCCCCGACAGCGACGCGGCCACCGGTTGAAAAGCCCCCTCTCCGAACGTGTGGGACGCACGGAGAGAGGGAACGGGCCGGATTTTTTGTCTGCGGAGGACGGGGGGTTCGTCCGCAAGTCATCCCTTTGCCCGAAGCAATGCAATCAACTCAATCGAACGAGACCGTCAGCGCCTGCCGACGCGATTGACGGGACCGCCGCGATTCATCGGCGTACCGGCCCGTACGCCGACGCCGGGCGCACCGACACCGGGCGTTGCGACCGCTGCCGCGGCAACCGGCGCCACGGGTGCTGCAACCACCACCGCTGCGGTCGGCCGCACCACGCAGCCCTTGGGCACGCCGACCGTCTTGCAATAGACCACCGCCTGCGCCGGACTCGTGCCCAGCGACACGACCGCCGCGCCCGCCAGCATCATCACCGTCAGCCCGGCGCTCAGCGCTCCCACTTTCTTCGACATCTTGCTCTCCTGCTTCCCGTTCGGCGTCCCGATGCAATTACCGGGTCTCGCAGCCGACGTGCAGCCTGAATGGCAAAAGACGGCGCGCGGATACATGCCATGAAGATGGGGGTGCGGCGGCCTGGAGGGCGTGCCGATGCCATGATCATGGCATGGACCGGCCGCAGCACTCCGCGAGATGGTCCGGCCCGCTTGATCTCAAACGAGACCCCCGACGATCCCAAAGAGGTGCTTCATGAAAACTTCGGTTCTTGCCGCGCTGCTGCTCGCCGCCGCTGCCCTGCCCGCCATGGCCCAATCCGGTCCGACTATGGAGGAGCAGATGGCCTGCCGCAGCGACGCCAGCAAATTCTGCGCCGAGCATGTCGGCAAGCCACCGCAGATGAATGCCTGCCTGCGCGAGAACAAGACCAAACTCTCCGACGGCTGCCGCAAGGTGGTGGAGTCGCGCGGGGGCTGAGCCGGCAGCACAAATCTTGCAGGCACTCCGCGACATGAATGTCTTCGGAGTGCCCTTCAATGTACGACACCATCATCGTGGGCGCCGGCTCGGCCGGCTGCGTCTTGGCCAACCGGCTATCGGCCGATCCGCATCGCAAGGTGCTGGTGCTGGAGGCGGGCCGGGCGGCACCGGTCGCCTCCGACATTCCGTCGGATTGGCCGACGATGTTCAACACGGCGGTGGACTGGAGCTATTACACCGAGCCGCAAGCGGGCTGCCGCGGGCGCCGGATCTTCTGGCCGCGCGGCAAGATGGTCGGGGGCTCCGGCGCCATGAATGCGATGATCTATATCCGCGGCCTGCCCTCCGACTATGACGGCTGGGCGCAGGCGGGCTGCGACGGCTGGGCCTGGCGCGACGTGCTGCCAAAGCTCATCGCTTTCGAGAACAACGCGCGCTTCACCGACGATCCCTTTCACGGCACAAGCGGCCCGCTGTACGTTGGCGACGTTCCCCATGTCGACCCTCACGAGCTGAAATGGCTGGAGGCCGCGCAGGCCGCGGGGCTACCGCACAACCCCGATTTCAACGGTGTTACGCAAGAAGGCGCCGGCTTCTTCCAGTTCGTCATCAAGAACGGCGAGCGGTTCGGCACCGGCAAGACCTATTTGCGTCCGGCACTGGCGCGCACCAATCTCACGCTGAAGACGGGCGTGCACGTCACCCGCATCATCATCGAGCGTTCCCGTGCGGTCGGTGTCGAATATCTCGAGAACGGGCATCCGAAGAGCGCCTTCGCCACCAGCGAGGTGGTGCTCGCCTCCGGTGCCATCGGCTCGGCACAGCAGCTCCTGCTGTCGGGTGTCGGCCCCGCTGACGAATTGAACGAAGCCGGCGTGAATGTCGTGCACGAACTAGCCGGCGTCGGCAGGGACCTCCAGGATCACATCAACATTCCCATCACCTTCTATACGAAGGAAAAGATAGGCGTCGGCGCCTGGACGGAGCAGAGTCTGGCCGCGAGCCTTGCCGAATGGGAAACCAGCCGCAGCGGTCCGCGCAGTTCGCCCTGGGTCGCGGCCGGCGCTCATGTGCGGAGCCGCCCCGACGTCGAGCCCGACCTTCAGCTCTACGGCGCAATCAGCCCCCATCGCGACTATGTCCGCTTTCTATCGTCCAGGCCGGGCATCACCCTGCACGCGACATTGCAGCGGCCGAAAAGCCGCGGCCGGATCAAGCTGCGCTCGGCCGATCCGATCGAATATCCCGCGATCGACCCCTGCTATTTCAGCTCGGACATGACCGGCAACGACATCGCGACCATGATCGAGGGCGTGCGCATCAACCGCCGCATCGCCGCCCAGTCTCCGCTCAAGGAGATGATCGAAGGCGAGATCACGCCGAGCGCGGAAGCCGCGAGCGACAGCGAGATCGCCGATTATATTCGCGACCATTGCACCACGCTCTACCACGCCGCCTCGACCTGCCGGATGGGCACGGATGATCTGGCCGTCGTCGATCCCAAACGGTTGCAGGTGCGCGGCATCGATGGCCTGCATGTCGCCGACGCCTCGGTGATCCCGATCATGATCTCGGGGAACATCCAGACGCCGACAATCCTGATCGCCGAGTGCGCAGCCGCCGCGATTCTGGGCTAGGCGTTAGTCGTCGTCAGAACCGAACAGCATGATCCGAGGGCCGCGCGAGCGGCCTGGGACATCGCGAGCGTCGGAATCTGCGCGGACGTTGCGCGCGACGTCGTCCCAATCGGTGCGATCGCGCATGCCGCGTTGCTCGCGGGACTCATAGCGGGAGCGCTCGGCCCAGCGTTCACGGCGATCGATCCGGCGCCGGTCGGACGCGGCTCGTTTCACGTCCGAGTCCCTCGCCTTGGCATAGGCGTTTTCGGGTGGAGAGGGCGGCTCCGTCGAAGCCTGTTGCACGACGGGCTTTGCGTTTTGCGGCGGTGCCGCCGGTGCCGGCTTCGGCGGCTCGACTGCGGCGGCCTGCGAGGGCTGCGGCGCCGGTGGTTCAGCCGATGGCTGGGCATTGGCCTGAGTGGTCTGCGTCTCGGGCTTTGCCTCGGGCCCGGCGTCGTCCCGCGCCTGCGCTGGTGCAGCGATCACCGCGCCAAACGTTTGCGAGCCGGCGATATACTGCACGCGCTCGGACGGAGCGTTCGTCATCGCCGGCTTGGCGGCGACCTCGGCGCGCTGCGCCATCTTGCCGGTGTCCGGGCCCTGCTTGGGCGCGATCGGATTCATGATGTTGCCGGCGACGATACCGCCGCCGAGACCAATGGCGATGGCGGCGACAATCGTTCCAGCACCGACGAAATAAGCTGTCGAGGCGCGCATTGGCTCACTCCCTGTTTGGAGCGAGCAACGCCTGAAGATTGCCGGATGTTCCCGACGGCAGCCAGGTTCCCTGCGGGACCGCGCCTCAGATCTGCTGAGCGACCTTTTCCAGCCCGATGATGCGGGCGAGCTTGCGCACTTCTTCCTTCTGGTCGTCACGCAGCTGGAACAGCAGCGGCATCGCCGCCGACTTCAACTGCTGGACCTCGTCGCAGTTCGGATCGATCGGCACGCCCGGCGCGTTCGGATTGGAGAGCTTGTTCGCCGAGATCTTGCGGACGACGTTGCGCAGCGCGGTCTCGACCGAGGGCCAGTAATATTCCTGCGACGACGACAGTTTCAGTCGATCCCTGATGCCCGAGATCTGGACGTCGGACAGCAGCGAATAGTTTTTCTGCGGCTGCGGCTTGGCGGCGACTTTCGGCTTGGCGGGCGCTTCGACGACAGGAGCCTCCGCAGCGGCAGGCGCCTCATTCACACTTGCCTTGGGCATCGGGAAATCGGCCGGCGTGGCGGCGGCAAAGGCCTGGCGCAGCGGCTCGGTCAGCACCGGGGTCTGCGAAAGCTTGTCGGCCGATACCTGCACCACGGGCTCCATCGCGGCCGAGGCCAGTGCCAGCGTCGGAACCAGACGGTCGGCCTTGGCGGCGCGGTTGGTCGCGAGTGGGGACTTGGGCGAAGCCTGGGAGATCATCTCGGCGCTGACGCTGGGCACGCTGTCACGGCCGAGAATGGCGGTGGTGGCGGCACCGAGGACGAGGAAACAGGTCAGCACGACGATGGTGATGGCTTTGGACAAACGTCCCTCCGCGTCCGGCTTCAAGTCCACGTGATCACTGCCCGGAAACTGGGCGATAATTAAGGCTTAACCGTGCCATTGCGGCGGCAATCGCGCGGACTGCGGCGACACACCCAGAAAAACTCAGGAAAATCAGGCAGCTAGTGCCAGATCGTAGGCGTCCTGGATGTCGGCGACGATCTCGGAGGCTTCCCAAACCGCGCGCGGCTCGACCGATTGCAGCGTCACCGTCCAGTTGCCGCCCCGGCGGGTGCGGGGAACGCTGAGGATGTCGAAACGCACGTTGCGGCAGAGCGGATGGCGGGCCAGCGCATGGGCTACGCGAACGCGGATTTCGTCGAGCGACGCCGCCGTCTTGGAGTTGAGATAATCGAAGTCCATCGCCGGTCCCCCTCCGTCCTGATTGACGGCCGTAAGAGGGATTCTTGGCTTGCGTTGGTTAATCTGCCGTTAAGTGAGGCCGCCTGGAGGAGCGCTCGATTAACTGTGATCGCGATGACCGGGCCACGGCCTTCTCCGCATTTTTACGGGGAGAACGAGAGCGTTCCCTAGCGCCCGCCCGCCTCGCGATATTCCGCCAGCGTTCGCGCAACGAGATCATCGACAGCGAGCACTTCGGTCACGCCCGATGCTGAATGTCCGCCGCTCCAGATATCGCGCCAGCGTTTTGGCCGGCTCTCGCGTGCGGCGACATCGATGTCCTTGCCGATGTCGATCGCGCCACGCGCCGGCAGATCATCGGGATCCAGGCCGGCAGCCACGATCGACGGCTTCAGCATGCTGGTCTGCAGGCCCGTGAATGCGGTGGTCAGCAGGATGTCGTCGGCAGTGCTCTCGACCAGCATCCGCTTGTGACGCTCGTCCGCCATGCTCTCGCGCGTGGCGATGAACTTCGTGCCCATGTAAGCGAGATCGCAGCCGAGCACTTCGGCGGCGTGCAGCGCGCGGCCATCGCTGATGCCGCCCGCGAGCACGA
Source organism: Bradyrhizobium cosmicum (assembly GCF_007290395.2). NCBI lineage: Bacteria > Pseudomonadati > Pseudomonadota > Alphaproteobacteria > Hyphomicrobiales > Nitrobacteraceae > Bradyrhizobium > Bradyrhizobium cosmicum. The sequence goes on from NZ_CP041656.2 coordinate 6,755,874, forward strand.
TGATTCCGTCGTAGAACGCACGCACCGCGCGGACGAAGGCAAACGGATTGAGCCAGCCGGTCTGCCCGCCGGCGCCCGCGGTGAGCAGGACCAGCCCATCGGCGCCTGCCGCCGCCGCGCGCTCGGCGTGGCGGATCGATGCGACGTCGGCCAGCACCAGCGCGCCGGCGTCGTGCAACGGCTTCAAGACCGGCGCCGGCGAGCCGACCGAGGTGATGACGATCTCCGGTCTGTGCCGCAGCAGCACGGCGAGATCCTGTTCCAGCCGCGCATTGGAGCGGTGCACGATCAGGTTCGGACAGAGCGGCGCTGGCTCGCGGCCCGATTGATCCTCGTGCTGCCGCAGCCGCATGTCGATCTCGCTGAGCCACGACTCGAGTTGTTCCGTGCTGCGGCAATTCACGGTGGGGAAGCTGCCGATCACGCCGTTGCGACAGGCAGCGACCATGAGCTCGACGCCCGACACCAGAAACATCGGCGCCGCGATCAGCGACAGACCAAGACGATCGCGGAAACGTTGCAGTCTATCCGACGTCACGCGAACCTCCCTGTCACCCTTGCGTACTCCGCGGGCTTTGTCGTTCCATCCCGCCGTCGCTGTGCTAGCGTTGCGCGCAAACATTGGCACGACACAAGCCGATGACAAAGCAACGAGGAAACATATGTCCGATCCGCTCCACGCATCGTCCCCGAGTTGCGCGCAGACGCTACGGGCACTGTCGCGCTATCCCGGCCGCACCGCCTTCGCCTGGCCCGGCGGATCGCTGAGCTATCAGGGCACCATCGACCTGATCGGACGCATCCAGTGCGTCTTCATGCGGCTCGGATTGCAGCCCGGCGCACGCGTCGCCTTCCTCACGGCGAACCGCGCCGACACCTGGTGCGCCGGCGTCGCGGCGCAATTGTCACGACTCTGCATCACCTGGCTGCATCCGTTGGGTTCGCAGGCAGACCAGCTGTTCCAGCTGGAGGATTCCGAGGCCGAAGTTCTGGTGGTCGATGCGGCCGCCTTCCGCGATCGCGGCGGGGAGCTCGCCACGCAGGCGGGCCGGCTCAAGGCCGTCTTCACCATGGGACCGGCCGGCTATGGCGTCGACCTGTTGCAGGCCATCGAGGTCGGAGGCCATGCCAGCGCGCAGTGCTTCGCCGGTCCCGACGATCTCTCCACGCTGAACTACACCGGCGGCACGACCGGCAAATCCAAGGGCGCGCTGCGTTATCACCGCGAAAATGCCGGAGCCGCCGCCGCGATCCTCGCCGACTTCGAAATCCCGGACGCCGCGCGCTATCTCACGGTCGCGCCGATCAGCCACGTCGCCGGCACGAAGGTGCTGCCGACCCTGATGCGCGGCGGCACCGTCCACATGCTGAAGGGGTTCGATCCCGAGGCCGTACTGACGACGATCGCACGCGAGCGCATCAACTTCACGCTGTTCGTGCCGACCATGATCTATGTGCTGCTCGATCACCCCGCGTTGAGCAAGACTGATTTCTCCTCGCTCGAACTGGTGCTCTACGGCGCCTCCGCGATGTCGCCGAGCCGGCTGGTCGAGGGCATCGAGCGGATCGGGCCGGTGTTCTCACAGCTCTACGGCCAGACCGAATGCTATCCGGTCTCGGTGCTGCGCAAGGCGGACCACGATCCCAGGACGCCGGAGCTGTTCCTGTCCTGCGGCTTCCCGATCGCGGCCTGCGAAGTCCGGATCCTCGACGACAACGACGAGGAGGTGAAGACGGGCGAAGCCGGCGAGATCTGCGTGCGCGCCCCGCATGTGATGGCGGAATACTGGAAGCGGCCGGAGATCACCGCGGAGACGTTGAAGAACGGCTGGGTCCACACCGGCGACATCGCGCGCCGGGACGAGCGCGGTTACATGTTCATCCTCGACCGCAAGAAGGACATGATCGTCACCGGCGGCTTCAACATCTTCCCGCGCGAGATCGAGGACGTGCTGTCGCAACACGCGGATGTCGCGATGGTCGCGGTCGTCGGCATCCCCGACGAGAAATGGGGCGAGGCTGTCACCGCCATCGTCGTGCCGCGCGAGGGCACAAGGCCCGATGCGGACGAGCTGATCAACCTCGTGAAGACCCGAAAAGGCTCTGCGCATGCGCCCAAGCAGATCCAGTTCGTCAAGCAACTTCCGATGACCGGCGTCGGCAAGGTCGACAAGAAGGTTTTGCGCGCGGGTTTCTGGAGCGGGCGGGACCGGATGGTGGGGTAACTCCCGGGATTTTACGGGTGCCGTTGTGGCCTCGGCGCCACAACGCGCCACAGAGTGCGCGCGGGCACTGCTCGCACAATTGCCGGCGAATCGAGGAATCAACTAGAGCGATATCGGGGCTGGGAAGCGGAGAGTGAGATGAGAGTCGCTTCCCTGGAAAGTGCAGTGGCCGCGGTCACGTTGATCACGGCGATCATTGTCGTGTTGTGGGAGATCAAGATCTTCTACGGCATCTGAACAGGCAGGATGCCTGCATCGAACAAGAGACCTCCAGGCAAGAAGAGGCTCGCGACCAAGCATCCCTTCCGCGGCGGCGGAAGCCTGCCTTTCAAGTGGGGTCGCGGATGCTTTCCGCGCTGGCCTTTCAGCCAAGCATCTGATCGAGGCGATCGCGAAGCTGATCCTGGTGATAGGGCTTGGCCAGCCTCGGCAGATCGAGTTGAGACCCCTCGGGCAGCTCGGCATATCCGGTGGCCAGCAGAATCGGCAGTGACGGTCGCAACTGACGCGAGGCGGCCGCGAGTTCGAGGCCGGTCATGCCGGGCATGACGTGGTCTGTCACCATGAGATCGATCGGCTGCTCGCTTCGAATGATATCGAGGGCGTGACGCGCCGAGTTGACGCCGATGACGCGATGACCAAGATCCTCGAGCATTTCCGTGGTCGACATCGCGATCAGCGGATCGTCGTCGACGAACAGGATGACGGCGGATCGACCGGCCTGTTGCTGCACCGGCATCGGCACCTCCGCTTTCGGAAGCTGGGTGGCGACCGGGAGGATCAAGGTCGCCGTAGTGCCAACTCCGACCTCACTGGAGAGCTGAAGGGCACCGCCGAGTTGCACGGCAAGACCATGCACCATCGAGAGGCCCAGTCCGGTTCCTTTGCCAAGGGGCTTGGAGGAAAAGAACGGCTCCACGGCCCGCTTCAACGTCTCCGACGACATGCCTGCGCCATTGTCGATCACGGATAGCGCCAGATAACGTCCAGGCGGCAGCCGCGCCTCTTCGTCCGCCTGATTGTCTCGAATACGGATTTCGATCGAACCTCCGTCGGGCATCGCGTCGCGCGCATTGATGGCGAGGTTCAGGATCGCGAGTTCAAGCTGGTTGGAATCGACTCGTGCCGGTGGCACGCGATCGGGAACGTCCAGACGCAGCTCGACCCGGGGACCGAGCGAGCGCTCGAGCAGGTCGCTCATCCCCCTGATCAACGTGCCGAGATCGACCGCTTCGGCCCGCAGATCCTGCTGGCGGGCGAACGCCAGCAGGCGTTGCGTCAACGAGGCGCCTCGTTCAGCGCCCTGCAACGCGCCGTCGATCAGCCGGCGCAGGCGCGGGTCGTCCGGAATACGTTTGCGCAACAGATCGAGATTGCCCATGACGGCCATCAACAGATTGTTGAAGTCGTGCGCAACGCCGCCGGTCAACTGGCCGATTGTCTCCATTTTCTGGGCCTGCCGCAATTGATCCTGGGCTTTTTCGCGCGCGGCAACCTCATTCATCAGATCCGCGGTCCGTTGCTCGACGCGCTGCTCGAGCGTGGCCGTGAGCTCGGCCAGCGCAGTCCGCTCTGCAGCAAGCTGGGCCAGCAGGTTTTCACGCTCGATCTCGGCGACCTTGCGCGCGGTGATGTCGGAGCACACCCCGACCAGGGATTGCACGCTGCCGTCTGGCCGAAAAACCGGCCGGGCCCTGATATCGACCCAGTGCTGGGAGCCGTCAGGCCAGATGTTTCGATATTCGATGCTGTAATCGCTACCGCTGGCGACGGCGCGGTCGAACACGGCCTGCCGTCTGGCGCGATCGTCCGGGTGCACTGAATCGACCAAATCCTGGTAGGAGAACTCCTGTTCGGATCGGCGCCCGAAGAAGAGCTTGCAGGTGTTCGAAGCTTCGAGCATCAACGACGGGAGTTGCAGCTCCAGCGCGCCGAGCTGACCCGCGCTCAATGCCGTTTGCAGCAGGCCTTCGCTCTCGGTGAGGGTCTCCAGGATCGCGCGTGATTGGTACTGGCGGCGGCGCCCTCTGAGGGCAGATCCCACCACGCTCACCAGCGTGGTGGGGTGAAATGGACGCTCGATGAAGGTGACGTTGCCCAGCGCGAGACCGAGCCGCATGGCGTCGGGATTCCGCTCCGGCCCGCCGCCCTGGCGTGTCAGCAGCACGATCGGAAAGTCCGACCATGAGGGCTGTTCGTTCAGCCACCTGACCAGACCGCGCAAGTCGGCGGTCTTCACGGCTTCGTTGGCGATGATGGCGAGCCCCGCGCCGGCTGCCATCTCGCGCACGAGCGCATCGAGGTCGGTGCAGATGTCGGCGACGAACCCTGCTTCACGGATCAGGCTCGCGGCGACATTTGCGTCGCGGCCCGTCGGAGCAAGCACAACGGCACGTTCGGACGTATCACCCGGCCTCACGCACCGGGCTCCCGCAGCAGAGGCCTGGTGTCGCCCATGTAGACAGGCACGCCGCGCAACACGCCCTGGAATTCCTCCAGCGGCTCACCTATGGCCAGACCGCGGCTGCTGATACGGAACTCGCGAATGGTCGATTCATGCTGGCCCATCCGCTTCTTGATCACGGATATCGCACGCCGCACGCTGCCGAGCGCTTCGAAATAGCGCAGCAGGATGACCGTATCGGCGAGATAGGTGACGTCGACCGGTGCCCTCATATCACCGACGAGGCCGTGCTGGGCCACCGTCATGAATGTCGCGGCACCGCGGCGATTGAGGTACTGCAACAGCTCGTGCATGTGGAGGATGAGCGAGTTTTCCTCGGGCATGGCCGCCTGGTAGCCATTGAGACTGTCGATCACGACGGCCTTGATCCCCTCCTCGTCCACCCGCTTGCGGACCATATGAGCGAATTCCCCGGGGGAGAGTTCGGCCGCATCAACTTGTTCGATCGCGAGACTGCCGCTCCGGCGCAGCGCGTCGAGATCGATTCCAATGCCCTTCATGCGCGAGAACAGCAGACCAAGCTCCTCGTCGAACACGAACAGCGCCGCTTTCTCTCCCCGCGCCACCGCCGCGACGGCAAACACGATCGCGATGAGGGACTTGCCGGTACCGGAGGGGCCGAGAACGAGCGTGCTCGAACCCGATTCCACACCACCTCCTAGCAACTGGTCGAAGCCTGCAATGCCGCTGGAAAACGTACTGCGCTGCAGGTCGGCGCGGTGCTCGGAAGCGACCAGCCTTGGAAACACGTTCAGGCCGCCGGTGGTGATGGTGGCATCGTGATAGCCGCCGCGAAACCTGGTGCCGCGATACTTGATGACGCGCACGCGGCGACGCTCCGCGCCATAGTCCGGAGCGAGCTCTTCGAGGCGCAGAACCGCATGCGCGACGCTGTGGACGGTCTTGTCGGCGACATCGGCCGTGAGATCGTCGAGCAGCATCACCGTGGTGTTGAACCTCGAGAAAAAGTGCTTGATGGCAAGGATCTGGCGGCGATACCGCAGCGAACTCTGGGCCAGAAGCCGGATTTCGGACAGACTGTCGAGCACGACGCGGTGCGGCTTGATCCGATCGACTGCCTCGAAAATCTGCTTGGTCGTCTCGCCGAGCTCGAGATCGGAGGAGTAGAGAAGGCTCTGCTGCTGTTCGGAATCGAGCAGGCTCTCAGGGGGCAACAGTTCGAAGACAGTTATTCCGTCGTCCAGCGTCCAGCCGTGCGAAGCCGCACCATCTCGCAACTCGCGCTCGGTCTCAGACAAGGTGATGTACAGGCATCGCTCGCCGGCCTTGGTGCCTTCGCGCAGGAATTGCAGCGCCACCGTCGTCTTGCCGGTGCCGGGCGCGCCTTCCACCAGGAAGACATGCCCGCGCGACAATCCACCGGACAGGATGTTGTCCAAGCCCCAAACACCGGTCTGGGCCCTTCCCGAAAATTCCTTAATCGAAGCCATATTTTCCCTCTAGGGGGAATAAAACCGGGAAGGGAACAATCGGTTCCGGGCGGAGCCGTCACGATCCATGCAGGGCGGACAGAGGGCCATTTCCGAATGGCGGCCCGGCGATGTGGAACCGATCCAGCACCGCGCCGGCGAAGACGGCTGCCGACAGGAATGGCGCTATCGCTTCTCGATGACGAGGCTCTGCACTGCGCGGCCAAAGTAGCCCTGCCGATCCGCCAGCCGCGACATCGCGAGGCCCGCCCCGTCGGCGCCAATCCAGGATTCGCCGTCGAGCAGGATCCACTCGCCGATCGGCTGGCGTGAAAAGTTCACGGTGAGGTCGGCGTTGATGTAGGTCCAGGCGTGGAAGTCGAGCGTCGAAGCCGTGCCGTTGGAGAAATCGGCGGCGACCACGGCGCGCATCGCCTGCGAGAGCGCTTCGCCCTCGATCAGCGGGTGATCGACGCGAAACCAGATCGCGCCGGCACCGGCCTTGCCGAAGCGACCGCGCGCGGCGCGCATCGAAACCGATCGCACGAACGGACTGGTGGCGGCATGACCGTCCTCGACGAGCGAGTCCTCCGGCGAGGGCAGCGTCACCGGCAACTCCGCGACGTCGTCGGGCAGACTCAAGGTCTGGCGCTTGATCTTCAGCACGGTGGCACCGACCACCTGCACGCCGTCGGCGAGCAGCTTGATTTCACAGAGCTGAATCTTGCGGCCCTCGCGCAGGACCTTGGTCTCGATCGTGAGTGGCGCCACCGGGACCGGGCGCATCAGGTCGATAGTAACGCGCGCAATGTTCATCGGCGCCGGAGTCGGAATGCGCTCGGCCGCCCAGGTCACCAGCGAGGCAGGCGCCGATCCGTGCTGCATGCGCCGGTCCCAGGGACCGGCGGCATCAGGGCTGGTGAGGACGTTGTTGCCGTCGACACGGTAGATGGCGGTCATGTTTTGCTCGGTCTCCCGGCTGGCGTTCCCCCGGACGCAGCTCAGCAGCGCGTCCGGGACACCTAGACTACAACGGCGGATCAATCGCCTCGTCGTATTCCTTCTTGAAGCGCGCGATCAACTCTGCGGCCGGCACGACGCCGTCGATGCTGCCGATGCCCTGGCCGCTGCCCCAGATCTCCTTCCAGGCCTTCGGCTTTGCGCGCTCGCCGGAGGCGTCGGTGCCGAAGTTCATCTTGGAAGGATCCGAGGTCGGGAGGTTCTCGGGGTCCATGCCGGCGGCGAGGATCGAGGGCTTCAAATAGTTGCCGTGTACGCCGGTGAAGAGGTTGGAGTAGACGATGTCGTCGGCCGTCGAGCCTGCAATCATCTCCTTGTACTTCTCGACCGCGTTCGCCTCCTTGGTGGCGATGAAGGCCGAGCCGATATAGGCGAAGTCGGCGCCAAGAACGCGCGCGGCGCGGATCGCCCTGCCGTTGCCGATGGCGCCGGACAGCGCGATCGGACCGTCGAACCACTTTCGTGTTTCAGCAACGAAAGCCAGCGGCGAGATGGTGCCGGCATGGCCGCCGGCGCCGGCCGCGACCAGGATCAGGCCGTCGGCGCCCTTCTCGATCGCCTTGTGCGCGAACTTCTGGTTGATCACGTCGTGGAAGACGATACCGCCCCAGCCATGCACCGCTTGGTTCAGCTCTTCGCGTGCGCCGAGCGAGGAGATGACCATCGGCACCTTGTACTTGGCGCAGAGCTGCATGTCGTGATCGAGCCGGTTGTTCGACTTGTGCACGATCTGGTTGACCGCGAACGGCGCCGACGGCTTGTCGGGATGGGCACGGTCGTAGGCCGCAAGCTCCTCGGTGATCCGCGCCAGCCACTCGTCGAGCAGCTCCGGCGGCCGCGCGTTCAGCGACGGGAACGAGCCGACCACACCCGCCTTGCACTGCGCGATCACCAGATCGGGCACCGAGATGATGAAGAGCGGCGAGCCGATCACCGGGATCGACAGGCGCCCCTTGAACAAGGCAGGCATGGACATAGCGGAGCGATCCTCTATTGGCGGTCAAATGGAAGTTGGGAGCCATACCAACAAGGCAATCTTTCCACTGTCAAGTATTGCGTTATGACGCCGTGGCAGAAGCCGTGACCGCAATTCCAAGGCGCGGAATACCTCTCCCGTCATTCCGGGCTCGCGCTTCGCGCGCCCCGGGAATGATAGCGCCTACCCAATCAGATCCGGATTGATCAGCCGCTCGAACGAGAACATCTCGTCCCACTTCTCCTGCGTCAGCAGCTTGCGCTCGACCACCACGATCTGGTGCAGCGACTTGCCGCTCTTGTAGCCCTCGCGCGCGATCTCAGCGCATTGCTTGTAGCCGAGCAGCGGCTTCAGCACGGTGACGATGCCGAGCGAGTTCAGCACCATGTTGCGGGTGTGCTCCTCATTGGCGGTGATGCCGACAACACAGTTCTCGCGCAGGCTGTTGACGGCACGCTCCATGGTGCGGATCGAGAAGAACAGCGCGAACGAGATCACCGGCTCCATCACGTTGAGCTGGAGCTGGCCGGCGCTGGCCGCCAGCGTCACCGTGGTGTCGAGCCCGATGACCAGGAAGCTGGTCTGGTTGACGACCTCGGGGATCACGGGATTGACCTTGCCCGGCATGATCGACGAGCCCGGCTGCAATTGCGGCAGGTTGATCTCGTTGAAGCCGGCGCGCGGGCCGGAGGCGAGCAGGCGGATGTCGTTGCATATCTTCGTCAACTTGCTCGCGGTGCGCTTGAGCACGCCGGAGAGCTGCACATAGGCGCCGGTGTCCGATGTCGCCTCGACCAGGTCGCCGGCGAGAATGAAGTCGACGCCGGTCAGCGCGCTGAGATGCCGGACAGCGAGCTTGGGATAGCCGTGCGCCGCTGTGACGGAGGTGCCGATCGCGGTGGCGCCAAGATTGATCTCGCGCAGCAGCGCCCGTGCCTCCGAGATGCGATCGACCTCCTCGCCCATGGTGGTGCCCCAGCCGCGAAATTCGGCACCGAGCGACATCGGCACGGCGTCCTGAAGATGCGTACGGCCCATCTTCAGCACGCGATCGAACTCCCTGCCCTTGGCGAAGAACGCCTCCTGCAGTTGCCGCAACGCCGTCATGTAGCTTTCGAGCCGGAGGATCAGCGCGAGCCGAAAGGCGGTCGGATAAGTGTCATTGGTGGACTGGCCGTAGTTGACGTGATCGTTCGGACTGACATGCTGGTAGTCGCCCTTTTTGAAGCCGAGCGATTCCAGCGCGAGATTGGCGATCACCTCGTTGGCGTTCATGTTGGTGGAGGTGCCGGCACCGCCCTGGATGAAGTCGGTGACGAACTGATCCATCATGTCGCCGGCAATGACGCGGTCGCAGCCGATGATGATCGCGTCCGCCACCTTGGCGTCGATCGCGCCGAGGTCGCGATTGGCCATCGCCGCGGCCTTCTTGACGTAACCGAGCGCCTTCACGAAGTAAGGCTCCTGGTTCATCGGAATGCCGGTGATGTGGAAGTTCTCCTTCCCGCGGATGGTCTGGACGCCGTAGTAGATGTCGTCGGCGATCTCACGCTGTCCGAGGAAGTCCTGCTCCGTGCGGCTCATGGGCGCTCCTTGTTGCTGGTGCGCGGCGTCATCGCTTCAGTTCTGGCACAGCGCGCTTGTCACGAAAGTGTCGGTGCGGCAGTCGTCCGGCTTTCGTTGCCTGCCCGGGATGAGAACCTTGGCCGAGCATTTCTCTGCGGAATCGGCGTTCAGGCTCTTGCCTTCCTTATAGCCCTTGCTCTGGCAAAGCTGGTCGGCGGCCTGCTTGCAATCGGGCGCTCCGTTTGACGACGCCGGACAGGCCATACGCCCCGATACCATGGTGGATGGCTTCGCCAGGCGCGACAGGTCGTTCATGGTCTCGCTCGGGCTTTTGATCGGCGGCAGGATCGAGGGCAGCTTGTCGAACAGCTTGCCCATTTCGTTGATCAGCCCGGGATTTGCCTCGTGGACCGGCGGGGCGGGCGTCGAGGGCAGCGGCGCCTGCGGGCCCTGCTCCTGCACGCCGAGCGACGGCGGCGCGGATTGCGGCCATGCCGTCCCGCCGGCACCGAGCAGGAGCGAAAGCACCGCGAATATCAGCGTCCCCAGTCGCAGGACCGGACTGCCGGATCGAACCATCATGACGGCAACCGTAGCCGAAGCGCGCGCCGCGGCAAAGCCGCAGCAGCGCTAGATCAACTTGATTGCAATGACGAAGCCCAGCACCAGCACGGCGGCGCCGAGCGCGACCCACAATCCGAGATGCTTCTCGATCCTGACCCGGATCCAGTCGCCATAGCGATTGAGCAGGATCGCCACGATGAAGAAACGTCCCCCGCGCGCAACGATCGAGCACAGGATGAACAGTCCGATATTGTAGCCGGCGAAACCCGAAGTGATGGTGACGAGCTTGTAGGGGATCGGCGTCAGCCCCTTGAGCAGGATGATCACCGCGCCCCACTCCGCGTAGGAGGCGCGGAAAGCGTCGACCTTGTCGCCGAGGCCATAGACCTGGATCAGCCAGTGGCCCACCGAGTCGAACAGCAGCGCGCCGATGGCATAGCCGAGCAGGCCGCCCACGACGGAGGTCGCGGTGCAGATTGCAGCATAGAGCCAGGCGCGCTGCGGGCGCGCCAGCGACATCGGAATCAGCATGACGTCCGGCGGGACCGGGAAGAAGGAGCTTTCAGCGAAAGCCACGGCGCCCATGATCCAGAGCGCGTAAGGCTTGTGAGCGGCGTCGATGCACCAGTCGTAGATACGTTTCAGCATGGCGCCGCGATGAAGCACCATGGGGCGGATTTGTCCATCGCGAGTTTTGTGACGCTCTGGCGGCGCCTAGTGGCGTTTGCGCGCCACGCGGCCTTCGAGCGCGACAATTGGCCGCCTGGCGGCTACGCGCGGTGACGCCACTTTGGGCAGCTTCATCGGCGTCTTCGGCAGCTTCTCGGCGATTCCGAGCATGTCTTCCCGCCGCGCCATCTCGCGCCAGACGTCTTCAGGGCGCACACCAGCCGAGGCCCAAAGCACAGTGAGATTGTAGAGCAGATCGGCACTTTCCCGAATCACGGCCTCGCTGTCGCCGTTGACGGCATCGATGACGACTTCGATCGCCTCCTCTGCCAGCTTCTTCGCCATCTTGGATGGGCCACGTTGAAACAGCCGGGCCGTACGCGATGTTGCCGGATCGAGATCTCTGGCCGCGAGCACAGCCAGATATAGCCGCTCAAGCGAATCACTCATGGTACTCAAAACTACTCTAAACCAATGGCGAGGGCGTTAACGCCCGACAATAAAAGCAAAAAACAGGCCGCCGCGGCAAGCGCGACGGCCCGTTATGGTCAAGATCAGCTGGCCGGACTTAGTAGCAGGACCCGATGGAGCCCTGGCCGCCCTGCGCAGACTGGTAGGGGCCACCGCAACGGTGGAATGGGCGCGGGCCATAATAGGAGCCGCCGCCGTAATAGGCCGGGGCTTCATCGTAGTAGACGGGACCGCCGCCGTAGTAGGCCGGGGCATCATAGGCATAGGCGTCGCGGGTCGCGGCGATCGCAAGTCCGGTACCAATGGCGCCGGCGATTGCCGCGCCGGCAAAGGCCGCACCGCCGCCACCATGCCAATGACGGCCGCCTGCGTAAGAGGCAGTCGGGGCGGCCGCGGTCAGCGCCAGCACGGCGGCAGTAGCCATAACGGCCTTGCGGCCGGCAAATCTCGAAAATCGGTCAAACATGTCCTGGACCCTCCTTGGGACCTCGAATGGTGCCTGACGACAGGCTCATGTCTTTCAAACACCCGCAGCCCATGTTGGGTTCCCCAACCCCAACACAAGCTGAACGGGGTTGCGTGATCGTGACGCAACCGCCGCTCATCCGCCGTTCATGTTGGCGCGCGCAGGCTCACCGCCGGCCGGCGCTGCGAGCGTCACAAAACCACAACAATGCGGGACCGGCGCAACTGATGTCGGGATACAAGACGATCGTTCTTCGCGGCCTGCTGGGCCTTGCAATCTCGCTTGCCGCACTGACGACGCGCGACGTCGTGGCGGCCGAGACCGCCGCCCCGTCCACCGCGATCCATTTCACGTTCGATCGTTCGATCGATGCGAGCATGGCGCCGTTCTTCCTTGCCGCAAAGGACGGCGGCTTCGGCACCGAGCGTCTCAACGTGACATTCAACATCGCGGCCGGATCACCGGAAACGCTTGCGCGCGTCGCCAAAGGCGACAGCGAGCTCGCGCTCGTCGACATCAACGAACTCATTCGCTTTCGCGGCAAGGACGATGCCGCACCGCTCAAGGCAGTGTTCGTGCTGTTCAACCGCGCGCCCTACGCCATCATCGCCCGCAGGAGTCGCGGCATCCATCTCCTGCCCGACCTCGACGGCAAGACTGTCGGCGTTGTCGACGGCGATCTGTCGATGCGGTTGTGGCCGGCGCTGGCGCAGCAGAACGGCATCAACACTCCAAACGTGAAATTCCACAAGATGAGCGCGGCAGTGCGCGAGCCGATCCTGTCCGCGGGGCAGGTCGATGCCGTCGCCGGCTTCAGCTATCTCTCGGCGGTGAACCTGCGCGATCGCGGCGTACCCGGAGCGGATCTCGTCGTGCTGCGCTTTGCCGATTATGGCTGCGAGGCCTACGGCTTTGCCGTGGTGGCCAATCCCGCCTTCGCTGCGACCAAACCCGATGCGGTGAAGGGTTTTGTTCGCGCCTTGATCGCCGGCATCAATGCGAGCGTCAAAGAGCCGGCGCGCGCGGCAAACGAGGCCGCAGGCCGCATCGACGACGGCGACCGCGATCGGGAGCTTGAACGCCTGCGCACCGTGCTCGTCGACAACATCCTGACCGACGAGGTCAGGCGCAATGGCCTCGGCGGCGACCCGGCGCGCCTGGAGCGCTCGATCGACCAGATCGCGCAGGACTTCAAATTCCACAAGAAGCCGGCGGCGGGTGATATCTTCGACGACCGGTTCCTGCCGCCCGTCGCAAGGCGGCAGATCAACTGAGCAAAACTACAGCTTCCGCTGTATCTCGCGGGCGATCCCTGATTAGAATATCGGCTCACCTCGTTCGATCCGCCCGAGTTCGCTACAGCATGACCATTTTCAGCCTTTACACCCGCGTTCTCGAACTCCTCGGCAAGGAGGCACGACTGGGCTGGCTGCTGGCGTTTGCCAATCTGCTGCTGGCCGCCTCGCAGTTCGCCGAGCCCGTCCTGTTCGGCCGAATCGTCGACGTGCTCTCGGGCAAGACGGTCGCCGGGTCGAGTTCGGCCTGGCCATTCCTGCTGGCCTGGGTCGCGTTCGGGCTGTTCACCATCGGATGCAGCGCACTGGTGGCCCTGCAGGCCGACCGGCTCTCCCACCGTCAACGCCAGGCGGTGCTGACCGACTATTTCGAGCACATCCTGCAACTGCCGCTGACCTTCCACTCCGGCACCCATTCCGGCCGGCTGATGAAGGTGATGCTCAACGGTACCGACGCGTTGTGGCGGCTGTGGCTCGGCTTCTTCCGCGAGCATTTTGCCGCGATCCTGTCAGTCGTGGTGCTGCTGCCGCTGTCGCTTTACCTGAACTGGCGGCTCGCGGTCCTGCTGTTCGTGCTCTGCGTCGTCTTCACGGCGCTGACCACCTTCGTCGTGCGCAAGACCTTCGGCATGCAGATGCAGGTCGAGGAGCACTATAGCGAGCTCTCCGCCCGCGCTTCTGACGCGCTCGGCAACGTCGCGCTGGTGCAGAGCTTCGTCCGCGTCGAATCCGAGGTGAAGGGGCTGCGCTCCGTCGCCGACGAGCTGCTGGCCGCGCAGATGCCGGTGCTGTCGTGGTGGGCGCTCGTCACCGTGATCACGCGCGCCTCCACCACCATCACGGTGCTCGCGATCTTCTCGCTCGGCATCGCCCTCCACGACCAGGGCCTCACATCGGTCGGCGAAATCGTGATGTTCGTGAGCTTCGCGACCATGCTGATCCAGAAGCTCGAGCAGGTCGTGAGCTTCATCAACAACGTGTTCATGGAAGCCCCGCGCCTGCGCGAGTTCTTCAACGTGCTCGATGCGGTGCCCGCGGTCCACGACCGCTCCGACGCGATCGACGCGGGCCGGCTCTCGGGCCTCGTGGAGTTCAACGACGTCACCTTCTCCTATGACGGCAAGCGGCCGGCGATCGAGGACCTCTCCTTCACAGCATTGCCCGGCCAGACCATCGCGCTGGTCGGCCCGACCGGTGCCGGCAAATCCACCGCGATCGCGCTGCTGCACCGTGCGTTCGACCCGCAGTCCGGCTTCATCAAGATCGACGGCATGGACGTGCGCGGCGTGACGCTGACCTCGCTGCGCCGGAACATCGGCGTCGTGTTCCAGGAAGCGCTCTTGTTCAACCGCTCGATCGAGGAGAATCTGCGCGTCGGCAAGCCGGATGCGACCGAGGCCGAGATGCGCAAGGCCGCGGAGCGCGCACAGGCACTCGAATTCATCGAGCGCAGCGGCGGCTTCCAGACCAACGCCGGCGAGCGCGGCCGCATGCTCTCCGGCGGCGAGCGGCAGCGGTTGTCGATCGCCCGCGCGCTGCTGAAGGACCCGCCGATCCTGATCCTGGACGAGGCCACCAGCGCGCTCGATGCGGTGACCGAGGCCAAGGTGAACGCCGCTCTCGACGAAGTGATGAAGGGCCGCACCACTTTCGTGATCGCCCACCGCCTCTCCACCATCCGCAATGCCACGCGGATCCTGGTATTCGAGAACGGGCGCGTGATCGAAAGCGGAACTTTCGATGAACTCGTCGCCAAAGCCGGCCATTTCGCCGAACTCGCGAAAGCCCAGTTCATGGTGCAGGAACAATCACAAGCGAATGCACGGGCCAGCGTGACGGCCGCCGAGGCTGCCGCGACAGCAGCCAAATCCCCATAGCAAGTCCCCATGGCACCGTCGAAATTCGGCCTATTTCATCGCTGAATACCCGGCCGAACCCCCTGTTCTCGACGCACGAGCCGGTATAGGTTTGCGACGCCGCAAGCGGCGGCGCCGGATTTCAGAACCGAACATCAGATCACGAGAGCCGCCCGGGAACCGGCGGGTCTCCAAGGACCGGAAATCGGATAGTGCACTCCCTTCGCCCGCTGCTTCGCAAGTCCCTGTTCAATCTGTTTGCTGCGACCCTCGCATGTGCGGCACTGCTTGCGCCACGCGCGGCGAACGCCGAAGCGCTGCTCCTGATCGAAGCCGACAGCGGCAAGGTGTTGCAGGCGGATAACGCGACGATCCCGTGGTATCCGGCCTCGGTCACCAAGATCATGACCGCCTATGTGACACTAAAGGCGGTGAAGGACGGCAGGCTCACGCTCGACACGCTGCTCACGGTGTCGCCGACGGCCGCCTCGCAGTCGCCCTCGAAGATGGGATTCCGTCCGGGAACACAGCTCACCGTCGACAACGCGCTGAAGATGATGATGGTCAAGTCGGCGAACGACATGGCCGTGGTGCTCGCCGAAGGCGTCGGCGGCTCGATCGACGGCTTCTCCGCGATGATGAACGACACCGCGCAGAGGCTCGGCATGACGCAGACGAGCTACGTCAATCCGAACGGACTGCCCGCCGACGGTCAGATCACCTCGGCGCGCGACCTCGGCATTCTCGCGCGCTCGTTCCTGCGCGACCTGCCGGAATACGAATACTTCGTGCACATCCCGGCGATCCGTTTCGGCAAGCGCGTCACCGGCAATTTCAACAAGCTGATCGGCCGCTATCCCGGCGCCGACGGTTTCAAGACCGGCTTCATCTGCGCCTCCGGCTACAATCTCGTGGCGTCTGCCACGCGCAATGGCCGCCGGCTGATCGCCGTGGTGCTCGGCGCCAGCTCCGGCACCGCACGCGCGGTGAAGGCGGCGCAATTGCTCGAGCGCGGCTTCAGCCAGGACAATCTCACCTGGCTCCGCCCCTCGCTGGGCACCGTCGACAAGCTGGTGCCGGTCGACGCCTCGCCGCCGAACCTGCGCGAGGACATGTGCGGCGGCCATCGCAAACGGCCGGCGAGCGACGACGACGACGCCCTGATCGCGACCAATGGCGGCACCTCCGGGTCGGCCTCCGCCACCGGCGGCGAAGCCCAGGTGACGTTCTTCACGGCCGGACTGCAGCCGCCCCTGATGAAGGCCTCCGAACTGATGGCGTCGGCTCCAGCGGCAGCCGAGCCCGTGCTGGTCTACACCGGCCCGACCCGCACCGGCACCGCCCTGATCGCGGCGGTTGCGGCCGACGCCGACCAGCAAACGGTTGCGAAGCCGCGTGGCAAGAAGTCGCGCGTTGCCAAGAAGCCTGATGCCGCCGACAAGCCGAAAGACGCGGCGCCCAAGATCGCAGCCGCGAAGCCGGCGGCGGTGAAGCCTGAGCCGAAGGCCGACGCTAAACAGGCGGCCAAGCCGGCTGGCGCCAAGCATGCCGCAGCCAAGCCGGATGCAGCGGCGAAACCTGCGGCAAGCGCTGATCAGCCCGCCAAACCCGCCAAGCCCAAGGCCGCGACCAAGCCTGCCGCCGCCAAGCCGGCCAACAACAGTTAACGGCCCTCGGAATTAAACCGCAGCCTGCGCTTCGCACTTGCGGCAACGCGATTTGCGACGATTCCAGTAGCCACTCCCCGGCCTTTGTCTTAAGCCTCCACGACTTGCCACCCGTTCCGGCAGGCTGGATACTGCCGGCAATGGGGCAAGCCCGAGACACAACGGGCTCTGGTGTAGGAGAGGGGAGTTTCCATGGAGCGCATCTGGCTCAAGCAATATCCGCCCGGCGTGCCCGCTGATATCGATCCGGCGCAATACGCATCGCTGGTCGACCTGCTGGAGGAGAGCTTTACCAAGTTCGCCGACCGCAAGGCGTTCATCTGCATGGACAAGTCGATCAGCTATCGCGACCTCGACCAGATGTCGCTGGCGCTCGCCGCCTATTTGCAGGGACGCGGCCTCCAGCGCGGCGCTCGCGTCGCGATCATGATGCCGAACGTGCTGCAGTACCCGGTTGCGACCGCCGCCGTGCTGCGCGCCGGATATGCGGTGGTCAACGTCAACCCGCTCTACACCCCGCGCGAGCTCGAGCATCAGCTCAAGGATTCCGGCGCCGAAGCCATCATCGTGCTGGAGAATTTTGCCCACACCGTCGAGCAGGTGATCGCGAAGACCGCGGTCAAGCATGTCGTCGTCGGCAGCATGGGCGACCTGCTCGGCTTCAAGGGCGTGATCGTCA
The DNA here is from genome assembly GCF_007290395.2 of Bradyrhizobium cosmicum. Taxonomy (NCBI): domain Bacteria; kingdom Pseudomonadati; phylum Pseudomonadota; class Alphaproteobacteria; order Hyphomicrobiales; family Nitrobacteraceae; genus Bradyrhizobium; species Bradyrhizobium cosmicum. The sequence continues at coordinate 6,773,222 of NZ_CP041656.2, forward strand.
ATCTCGTCGTTCGCCGCGTCAAGAAGATGGTGCCGGCCTGGTCGCTGCCGGGGGCGGTCGCCTTCAACGATGCGGTGTCGGCCGGCCGCTCTCTGGCCTTCAACAAGCCGAAACTGTCGCCCGGCGACGTCGCCTTCCTGCAATATACCGGCGGCACCACCGGCGTCTCCAAGGGCGCCACGCTGCTCCATCGCAACATCGTCGCCAACGTCTTGCAGAACGATGCCTGGCTGCAGCCGGCGCTCTCTGCGCCCCCGCATGTCGACCAGCTCATGATCGTCTGCGCGCTACCGCTCTATCACATCTTCGCGCTGACGGCCTGTTACCTGCTCGCGGTGCGCGCCGGCGGCTGCAATCTGCTGATCCCCAACCCGCGGGATATTCCCGGCTTCGTCAAGGAGCTGGCGAAGTACCAGGTCAACAGCTTCCCGGCCGTCAACACGCTCTACAACGGCTTGATGCACCATCCCGACTTCAAGAAGCTGGATTTCTCCAAGCTGAAGATCTCCAACGGCGGCGGCATGGCCGTGCAGCGCCCCGTCGCCGAGCAGTGGAAAGCCGTGACCGGCTGCTTCATCGCCGAAGGCTACGGCTTGTCGGAGACCTCGCCGACACTGACCTGCAACCCGGCGAATGCGACCGAGTTCTCGGGATCCATCGGCATCCCCGTGCCTTCAACTTACATCTCGATCCGCGACGACGACGGCAACGAGGTGCCGCTCGGCCAGCCCGGCGAGATCTGCGCCAAGGGCCCGCAGGTGATGTCGGGTTACTGGAACAGGCCGGAGGATACCGCGAAGGTGATGACGGCGGACGGATATTTCCGCACCGGCGACATCGGCGTGATGGACGAGACCGGCTACACCAAGATCGTGGACCGCAAGAAGGACATGATCCTGGTCTCCGGCTTCAACGTCTATCCGAACGAGGTCGAGGAGGTGATCGCGAGCCAGCCGGGCGTGCTCGAATGCGCCGTGATCGGCATCCCCGACTCCAAATCGGGCGAGGCGGTGAAGGCCTTCGTGGTCAAGAAGGACCCGAACCTCACGGCGGAGGACGTGGTCAAGTTCTGCCAGGAGCAACTCACCGGCTACAAGGTGCCCAAGCACATCGAATTCCGCACCGACCTGCCGAAGACCAATGTCGGCAAGATTCTGCGGCGGCAGCTCCGCGACGAGAAGAAGGCCGAGGCGGCGTAAGGCGTAAGGCAAGTCTCGGTTCATGACTGACGCCGGTCACATCACGCCGGACGGCATTCTCGCCTTCTGGCGCGAGGCCGGCAGCGAGCGCTGGTACAAGCGCGACGACGCGTTCGACGCGCAGATCCGGCGCCGCTTTCTCGCGCTGTGGCAGACGGCGGCCGCCGGCGAGCTGGCATCATGGGAAGACGATGACGACGGCGCGCTCGCGCTCGTCATCGTGCTCGACCAGTTTCCCCGCAACATGTTTCGCGGCACACCGCAGGCCTTTGCCAGCGACGCGCTGGCGCGGGATGTCGCCCGCCGCGCTATCGGGCGCGGCACAGATCGCAGGATCGACCCTGTCCTGCTCGAATTCCTCTATATGCCCTTCATGCATTCCGAGCAGCTGCCCGACCAGCTGCACTGCGTGGCGCTGTTTCAGAACACCGACAATGCCGAGAACCTGAAATACGCGCGGGAGCATGCCGAGATCATCCGCCGGTTCGGCCGATTCCCTCACCGCAACCGCCTGCTTGGACGCGAGACCACAGAGGACGAGCAGGCTTTCCTCGACAATGGTGGTTTTGCGGGCTGATGACGTCACGATAGGCGGCCCCCGGCCCTCGAGGCTTCTTTCCGCCGGCAATATTGTGCAGGCCCGCAGCACGGTCTACAAAGCGGGACCGAATTCCAGGGAGACTGACGATGGCGATCCAGATTGGCGAGAAGCTGCCCGAGGCGAAGTTCCGCGTGATGACGGCGGAAGGTCCGCAGGTGAAGACCACCGACGATATCTTCAAGGGCAAGAAGGTAGCGCTGTTCGCGGTGCCCGGCGCTTACACCGGCACCTGCCACAAGATGCATCTGCCGAGCATCTTCCTCAACGCCTACGCCATCAAGGACAAGGGCGTCGACACCATCGCCATCATTTCCGTCAACGACGCCTTCGTCATGAACGCCTGGAAGCGCGACACCGACCAGCGCGATGAGGCCGTCTTCCTCGCCGACGGCAATGCCGACTTCACCAAGGCCATCGGCATGGAGCTGGACGCCTCCGCCAACGGCCTCGGCATCCGCTCCAAGCGCTACTCGATGCTGGTCGAGGACGGCGTGGTGAAGAAGCTGAATCTCGAGGCGATGCCCGGCAAGGTCGAAGTGTCCGGCGGCGATACACTGCTGGGTCAGCTGTAAGGTTCGCCTCATCTCTACCCAAGGATGACGTCATGCCCGGGCTTGTCCCGGGCATCCACGTTCTTGGTGGCGCGCGGCAACGCGTGGATGGCCGGGACAAGCCCGGCCATGACGAGTGGAGGGAGCGAGCTCCCTCGCTACTCGCTGATCCGAGTCTGCGTCCGCGCCATCGCGACGCCATCCCGCGCCAGTTGATCCGCGCGCTCGTTCTCGGGATGGCCGGCGTGGCCCTTGACCCAGTGCCAGCGCACCTCATGCGCCTTCAGCGCGGCGTCGAGGCGCTGCCATAGCTCGACATTCTTGACCGGCTTCTTGTCGGCGGTGCGCCAGCCGTTGCGCTTCCAGCCGTGAATCCAGCCGGTGATGCCCTGCCGCACATACTGGCTGTCGGTGTAGAGATCGACGGTGCACGGCTTCTTCAGCGCTTCCAGCGCGGAGATTGCCGCCATCAGCTCCATCTGGTTGTTGGTGGTGTGGCGCTCGCCGCCGTTCAGCTCTTTCTCCTTGTCGCCGAACTTCAGGATCGCACCCCAGCCGCCGGGCCCCGGATTTCCCGAGCAGGCGCCGTCGGTATAAATCGTCACAGTGGGACGCTCGCTCACGCGACCAGTCCTGACGGCATCAGCCCGTAGTCGCGCGCGCTGGAAACGCTCTGGTGGAAGCGCAGCTTGCGGACGTATTCGAGCGGATCCTTCGGCTTGACCAGCGCGCCCTCGGGCACGTTGAGCCAGTCGACCAGCCGCGTCAGCAGGAAGCGGATCGCGGCGCCGCGCGCCAGCAGCGGCAGCGCGGCCTGCTCGGCGTCAGTCAGCTTTCGCACCCGGCCGTAAGCATTGAGGAAGGCGCGCGCCTTGGTGACGTTGAAGGAATGATCCGGCTCGAAGCACCAGGCGTTGAGGCAGATCGCGACGTCATAGGCCAGCATGTCGTTGCAGGCAAAGGTGAAGTCGATGATGCCCGAAAGCTTGTCGCCGAGGAAGAAGACGTTGTCGTTGAAGAGATCGGCGTGGATCACGCCCTCGGGCAGATCGGTCGGCCAGATGCCGCTGGAGAGATGATCGAGCTCCTGGCCGAGAAACGCGCGCAGGCCCGGCTGCACCTCGTCGGCGCGATGTGACGCCGCATCGAACAGCGGCCGCCAGCCGGCGACCGAGAGCGCATTGGCGCGCTTGATCGCGAAATTGGCGCCGGCCAGATGCATCCTGGCCAGCCCTTCGCCGACGCCGGCACAATGGGCCGCGTTCGGCTTGCGCGGCCAGACGCCTTCGAGAAAGGTGATGATCACGGCCGGCCTGCCCGACAATTCGCGCAGCGCCTCGCCGTCCTTCGCCTTCACCGGCAGCGGGCAATTGACGCCGTGCTCGGCGAGGTGCGTCATCAGCGCGAGGAAGAACGGCAGATCGTTCTTCGCCACGCGCTTCTCGTAGAGCGTGAGGATGAACGATCCCGCGGTGGTGTGCAGCAGGAAGTTGGAATTCTCGACGCCCTCGGCGATGCCCTTGTAGGAGAGCAGGTCGCCGAGATCGTACTGCTTCAGGAAATCCGCAAGCTCGTCGGCGGCAACGTCAGTGTAGACCGCCATGCCGATTTACTCGGCGGCAGCTTCGGGGCGCACCTGGCGCGGCAGCGGGAAGAACTCGTTCTCTTCAGCGGCCGAGACCGTCTCCACATGCAGCGTGTAGCGCTCGGCGAACGCGTCCATGATCTCCTCGACGATCACTTCCGGCGCCGATGCGCCCGCAGTGATGCCAAGGCTCGAGATGTTGCTGAACCGTTCCCAGTCGAGATCGGCGGCGCGCTGCGCCAACACCGCGATCTTGCAGCCTTCGCGCTCGGCAACCTCGCGCAGGCGCTGCGAGTTCGACGAATTGGGAGCGCCAACGACAATGAGCGCGTCCACCACCGGCGCAACCTTCTTCACCGCGAGCTGGCGGTTGGTGGTGGCGTAGCAGATGTCTTCCTTGTGCGGCCCGTTGATGTTCGGGAAGCGCTCCTTGAGCAGCGCCACGATCTCCGCCGTGTCGTCGATCGACAGCGTGGTCTGGGTCACGAAGGCGAGGTTGTTCGGATCCTTCGGCGAGATCGTCTTGGCGTCCTCGGCGGTCTCGATCAGGGTCACGGCGCCGACCGGAAGCTGGCCGAGCGTGCCGACCACCTCGGGGTGATGGGAGTGGCCGATCAGGAAGATCTCGCGGCCGCGCTTGAAATGGATCGCGGCCTCGCGGTGCACCTTGGTCACCAGCGGGCAGGTCGCATCCAGCGAAAACAGGTTGCGGGACGAGGCGTCGGCCGGGACGGACTTCGGCACGCCATGGGCCGAGAACACCACCGGGGCGGTGGTATTTTCCGGGATTTCGGCGAGCTCCTCGACGAAGATCGCGCCCTTCTTCTTCAACCCGTCGACGACGTATTTGTTGTGCACAATCTCGTGGCGAACATAGACGGGGGCGCCGTATTTATCGAGCGCCCTTTCCACGGTGTCGATCGCCCGGACCACCCCGGCGCAGAAGCCGCGGGGAGAACAAAGCACGATCTTGAGGTCTGGTTTAGCTGACATTGAGCGATCTCGGGACCGAATCACCTCGCCAAATGGGCGGGAAGCGGCCTTGGGATGAACAGGGCTTAGGTACGGGCTTACGGAGACTTCAGAGGGAATTGGGCCCCCTTTCGGGCGCTGTCAAGGCACTATCTATAGCAGAACCATTGCGTGGCTACCCCCTCCGGGCTTATATAGCGCGAATTCCCAGTCATCGCTGATGACCACCGGCTTCGCCTCCAGAGGGGTGGGCGAAGCACAAAGGAGATTTGCCATGAGCAACGCACCTCTGATGCCCAAGGCGACCGCCGTCTGGCTGCTCGACAACACCGCGCTGACCTTCGATCAGGTCGCCGACTTCACCAAGATGCACCCCCTCGAGGTGCGCGCGATCGCCGACGGCGACGCCGCCCAGGGCATCAAGGGCATGGACCCCCTCTCCAACGGCCAGCTGACCCGCGAGGAGATCGAGAAGGGCGAGAAGAACCCTGACTACCGGCTCCGCCTGCAGGAGAGCAAGGTGGTGCTGCCGCCCCAGCCCAAGCGCAAGGGCCCGCGTTACACGCCGGTGTCGCGCCGCCACGAGCGCCCGAGCGCCATCCTCTGGCTGCTGCGCAGCCACCCGGAGCTCAAGGACGCCCAGGTCATGCGTCTGGTCGGCACCACCAAGAGCACGATCGCGAGTGTGCGGGACCGCACCCACTGGAACACCTCGCAGCTGACCCCGATCGACCCGGTCACCCTCGGTCTCTGCTCGCAGATCGAGCTCGATTTCGAGGTCGCGCGCGCGGCCAAGGAGAAGCCGATCGACACGGCCTATGGCGGCGCCACCCTGCTGCCGGCTTCCGAGACCACCAAGAAGGATGAGTACGAGCCGGCCGAACGCTCGAGCGACGACCTCAACGTCGACGCCGTGTTCGCCAAGCTCAAGACGCTCGGCGGCAAGAAGCACGAGGACGAGGAGGAATAAGGCTCCTCTTCCGGTTTGCTATCCCAAGCAAACGAAACGCGGCAGGAAAACCTGCCGCGTTTTTGTTTTTGCTACCCCACCCTCGGCGTCGTCCCCGCGAACGCGGGGACCCATACCGGTGAGATTAGAACTTGTAGGTCACGCCAGCGCCGACCAGCCAGGGATCGATATGCGCATTGCCGGTGACCGGCAGGCCACTGACGATCGCGCTGTAGTCCGGACGCAGCCAGAGCTTCTTGACGTCGACGTTGAGACCCCAGTGCCGGTCGAGCATGTAGTCGAAGCCGAACTGCACGGCGCCGCCCCAGGCGTTGCTGACATGCAGATTCGTTGTGGTGGCAACGATCGCGGGCGGCCCGACGATGGCGGCCGGCGAATTGGCGGCGGAGTTGTTGAAGAACACCGTGTAGTTCACGCCGGCGCCGATATACGGCTTGAACGCGCCGAAATTGTCGAAGTGATATTGCAGGGTCAGCGTCGGCGGCAGCAGCGTGGTCTTGCCGATCGGCAGGTTCGCCAGCGAGCCGGTGCCGCTGATCGAATGCCGCGTCACGCCCAGGATCAATTCGGCCGCGATGTTCTTGGTGAAGAAATAGCTGATGTCGAGCTCAGGCACGACCTGATCGCTGATCGACAGGCCGGAGTTCGGCGACGACAGCGAGGGCACACCGGCGACATTGACGCTCGAACCGCCCGCATCCGGCAAGACGCCGAGCACGCGCAGGCGCACCATCCACGGATTGAAGCTCTCAACCGGCGGCGGCGCCTTCTTGTAAACCGGCAAATCGGCAGCCTGCGCCGAGGCAAGAGCCCCCGCGAGCATCGCGCCAGCCGTCGCAAGCCGCGCCAGCGTTCCTATCTTTCCATTCATTGAATTCCCCTTCAGCCACATGCGCGCGTCGTTGCGCGACATCAGGGTCAGAGCAGAAAGGGGGCGATGAAGGATTTGACGCCGATCAAATCAGGACTGAAGCGACACGATTTGGCTGCCGCGTTGCAGATGTGTCACGAAACACGCGAACGAATGCGCAGGATAATACCGTAGCCGGCGTCAGGGCCGCTCGGGATGGTTCAGCATGTACTCGCCAAGATCGCGCTGGCGGCGGTCGGCGCGGGCCGTGGCGGCATTGCGCTGGACGTCACGATCCTTGCGGCAGGCCACGTATTCGGGCGTCCCCTGCGCATAGCCGCGGCTCTGGCACACCGCATCGTCATCGTCTCCGCCCATCGCCACCGGCGTCTGGTAGCGCGCGGAGCAGGCGGAGAGAGCGATGGCGAGAGCTGCGACTGCGAGCAGGCGCGGCGCGGAGGCGAGTGGCATAGGAGGTCCCTTGTTGGCGGCCTCTGTTTAGCGCGGAATGAGGAGATTGTAAGTCCCTGGACACCGTTCCCCGCTCGCTGTCATTCCCCGCGAAGGCGGGGAATCCAGTACTCCGGGGCGGCCACTGGGTCACACAACTGCGGCCGCGGAGTACTGGATCATCCGCCTTCGCGGGTGACGACGGCTGAGGTCGGAGAGGCGTCGTCGCACCGCCTCGGGTTGACGCCTCGCGTCACACCCGCCCCTTCAGTGCGTCACCGATCTCGTCCAGCGCCTTGGGGTCCTCGATCGTGGCCGGCATGGTCCAGGTCTCGCCGTCGGCGATCTTCTTGATGGTGCCGCGCAGGATCTTGCCGGAGCGCGTCTTGGGCAGGCGGCCGACGGTGATGGCGAGCTTGAAGGCCGCGACGGGGCCGAGCTTGTCGCGCACCAGTGCGACGATCTCCTTCTCGATCTCGGCGGGCGCACGCTTCACGCCGGCCTTGAGCACCAGGAAACCGCAGGGCACCTCGCCCTTGATCGCATCCTTGACGCCAAGCACGGCACATTCCGCGACATCGGGATGCGAGGCCAGAATCTCCTCCATGCCGCCGGTGGAGAGACGATGGCCGGCGACATTGATGATGTCGTCGGTGCGGCCCATGACGAAGACATATCCGTCCTCGTCCTTGTAGCCCGCGTCCGACGTCTTGTAGTAGCCAGGGAATTCGCTGAGATAGGATTCCTTGAAGCGTTCATCCTGATTCCACAGCGTGGGCAGGCAGCCCGGCGGCATCGGCAGCTTGATGACGATCGAGCCCATGGTGTTCGAGCCGACCGGCTTGGCCGCCTCATCCACCACATCGACCTGGTAGCCCGGCATCGGTACCGTCGGCGAGCCGTGCTTGACCGGAAGCAGGCCCAGGCCCACCGGATTGCCGGCGATGCACCAGCCGGTCTCGGTCTGCCACCAATGGTCGATCACCGGCACCTTCAACTGCTGCTCCGCCCATTCCACCGTCGGCGGATCGGCGCGTTCGCCGGCGAGGAACAGCGTGCGGAATTTCGACAGGTCATACTGCCGGATGAATTGTCCTTCCGGATCCTCTTTCCGGATCGCGCGGAACGCGGTCGGCGCGGTGAACAAGGCGACCGCCTTGTGCTCACTGATGACGCGCCAGAACGCGCCCGCGTCGGGCGTTCCGACCGGCTTGCCCTCGTACATGATCGAGGTCGCACCGTGCAGCAGCGGTCCGTAGATGATGTAGCTGTGCCCGACCACCCAACCGATGTCGGAGCCGCACCACCAGACCTCGCCGGGCTTGACGCCATAGAGGTTGAACATCGACCACTTCAACGCGACAAGATGGCCGCCATTGTCGCGCACCACGCCCTTGGGGATGCCCGTGGTGCCCGACGTGTAGAGGATGTAGAGCGGATCGGTGGCGGCGACCGGCACGCAAGGGGCCTTCTTGTCGTCGTTCATCGCCTTGCGGCGCAGGCTCGCCCAATCGTAGTCGCGGCCGGGCGAGAGGTCGCAGACGAGCTGCGGACGCTGCAGCACGATGCAGGCCTTCGGCTTCACGCTCGCGAGCTTGATCGCCTCGTCGAGCAGCGGCTTGTACTGCACGATGCGACCGGGCTCGATGCCGCAGCTCGCGGACAGGATCAGTTTCGGCTGGGCATCGTCGATGCGGGTGGCGAGCTCCTTGGCGGCAAAGCCGCCGAACACCACGGAATGCACCGCGCCGATGCGCGCGCAGGCGAGCATGGCGACCACGGCTTCCGGCACCATCGGCATGTAGAGGACGACGCGGTCGCCCTTGGCGACGCCGAAATCCTGCATGATGGCGGCAAGCGCCTGCACCTCGGCCAGCAGTTCGGCATAGGTGAGCCTGGTGACCGAGCTGGTCAGCGGCGAATCGTGGATCAGCGCGACCTGGTCGGCGCGGCCGCGTTCGACGTGGCGGTCGAGCGCGTTGTAGCAGGTGTTGACCACGCCGCCGGTGAACCAGCGACCATAGACGCCCTGCGTGGCATCGAAGACCTTCTTCGGCGGCTCGATCCAGTCGATCTCCCTGGCCGCCTCGGCCCAAAACCCTTCCGGATCGGCCAGCGAGCGCGCGTGGACCTCGTGATAGAGACTCTTACCGTCGACGTTTCCCCGGACGTTCATGCAAGCGCTCCCGTTTCCCTTATTTGCCTGGCCTTGACCTGACGGCAGGACAGGCGTCCCGCCATGACCCGGATCAAGTGCCGGCCTTGTTTGGGGGGTATTTTCCCGGGAACGGGCCGCTGTTCAAGCTGAAAAGGATGAGGCTTTTGGAGGAGTTCGCGGCTACCACCGTCTCGTGATGGCCCGGGCATGAGGAATTCTGGGAGAGGTGAGACCGCCGGCTCTACCCGTCCAGCGCATTCAGCCGCTGCAGCCGATCCTGCATGACCTTCCTCAGATCATAGCCCGGCCGGCCGAAGCTGGCGTTCCGTGTCGTGAGGAAATCGCGCTGGGTCTTGCGCAGGTCACCAGCCGAGCGCTTGCCCGCGCTCTTCAACACGCGCTCATAGGTCTCGGCGATCTGGCGGTCGAGCACCCCGAGTTGCGGATCGGCGCAAATCACCTTCTCGACCTCGCGCCTGGCTGTGGCACAATCGAACGACGGGCCGCTGCCGGAAACCGCATTCAGCGGACGCAGTGGCTCAGTGCCGAATTTAGCGATTTCCGCAATCATGGCGCGGCGGCCATTGGCCGCGTTGTCGTTGCCGGGGTCGAGCCGCAGCGCCGTCTCGTAATCGGCAAGCGCCTTCCTGCGCTCGCCCATCTTCTTGTAGAGCACGGCGCGGTTGTTGTAGGTCTGCGCGAAATTCGGATCGAGCTTCAGCGCAGCCTCGTAGTCGTTGAGCGCCGCGCCGAGTTCGCCCTTGAGATGGTAGGAATCGCCACGGTTGGTGAAGAAGTTGGGCCGCGGCGCCAGCCGCAGGGCCTGATCGTAATCGGCAATCGCCTTGTCGTACTCGCCCATCGCGGCCAGCGACAGGCCGCGATTGTCGTAATATTCGGGCACCTTTGGATCGAGACGGATCGCCTCGCCGTCATCGGCGACCGCCTTGTCGAGCTGGCCGAGCTTCTTGTAGGCGGCACCGCGATTGGTATAGCTGCGCGGCCGGTTTGGATCGAGCCGAAGCGCCTCGCTGAGATCGCGGACCGCCTTCTCGTTGTCGCCGCCGAGATAATAGGTCACGCCGCGGTCGGACCAGGCCTGCGCATCATCCGGCTTCAGCTTGATCGCCTGGTCGTAATCGGCGAGTGCGCGGTCGAGACGGCGCTGATTGGTGTAGACGACCCCGCGCAGCTCGTAGGACTCGGCATCCTGCGGATCGAGCTCGATCGCCTTGCTGAGATCCGCCGCAGCGCGGTTGAGATCGCCGCCGGCCTCGCGCAGCAGGTCACCGCGCAGCCGCCAGGCCTTTGCATTCCTGCCGTCCAGTGCGATGGCCCGGTCGATGTCCCGCAGCGCCTGCGTCAGACCGCCCGAGGTTCGCGCATTGGCGTCGGCGCGCACCAGCAGCGCGGCGGCGCGATCGGAGGACGGATTTGACGCCTGATCGATGATGGCGCCGCATGCCGGGATCAGTTCGGCGGGAGCAGCCTTGCTGCCCATCACGCAATCGACGCCGGCCGAGGCTGGGGCGACAAGAACGAGGCTGATCGCCGCGCCAAGCAGGACGGCGCGAAACGGGATTTTGGCAAACGGGGAGGTTGGCGCGGAAGAACGCGTACCGCACATGGCGTAAGGCTCCGTGACGTCGGGTTTTCACCATTGTCGCGGCGGGCAAGGATCGGGTTCAATTCCACCCTGCTACGGACGAGAGGCGAACATCGCCGCTCTGGATTCTTGTTTTGACGCGTTTTCTTCTCGCGAACCGGTATCCACTTCGCTCGAAAACGCTCTAGTAGCCGTCCGCCCCATTTAGTCGCTTCAATCGTTCCTGCATCGCCTTCTTCAGGTCGTACCCGGGCCGCCCATATCCAGCATTGCGGCGCGCGATGAAATCGTCCTGCTCGCGCTGGAGCGCCCTCGCCTGCCCCGCGTTCTGCGCTTCCCGGATCACGCGCGCATTCGATGCAAATATCTCGCGGTCGAGATCGGCGAGCTCCCGATTGCCGCAGATCGCCTTCTCCACGGCACGGGCCGTGGTCCGGCAATTGAAGCTCGGCTTGCCAGCCACCGCCATCTGCGCCCCGATCCGCTCCAGTTCGCGCGCCATCGCCTTGTGATTGGCCTTGGCCTTCTCGTGGTTCGGATCGATCTTCAGCGCCGCGCCGAAATCCTGCACGGCCTTCGGCTTGTCACCTTTCTTCAGCCAGAGTTCGCCGCGGGCGTTGAAGATGTCGGCAAGCGCAGGATCGAGCTGCAAGGCACGGCTGTCGTCGGCGATCGCGCGGTCGATCTGGTCGTGCCGCGCCAGCAGCGCACCGCGCGCGATCAGCGCCTTGATCAGGTCGGCCTTCGCCGTCTTCTCGTTGTCGATCACCTCTGCACAGGCGGAACTGGCCTTGTCCATGTCATCGGCAGAGGTCGCGGCGAGGCACGGCGCGATGTCGACCTGCGCGACGGCCGCCGGCTCGCCGCCGGTCGCGCCATAGACCGTGTCGTGGGCCGTGCTCAGCGAAAGCACCGAGAGCATCACAGCGCCCGACACGTGAATGAGATTTTGAAAACGCATGCTTGTGCAGTCGGAGCTCTTGCCTTGAGGCTTGCCTTGGGGCCGCACTATCCATCATACGGCCGGATTGGTGCTAGCTTGTGGCACAGCTCAAATCGGTTTCGGGGACTATCGTGTCGACATTCGAATGGATCATCGCGCTTCTGCTCGGCGCCGTTGCATTATCGGCGCTGGCGCGACGGATCAAGGTCCCCTACCCGACCTTTCTCGCCATCGGCGGCGCGCTGATCGCCTTCGTGCCGAACAGCCCGTCCTGGACGCTCGAACCCAACCTGGCATTGGCGCTTTTTGTCGCACCGGTGCTGCTGGATGCCGCCTTCGACACCTCGCTGCGGGACCTCCGCAACAACTGGGTTCCGGTCTCGACCCTGGTGGTGGCCGCGGTCGGCCTGACCACGGTCGGCGTCGCCTACGTCGCGCACCGGATGATGCCTGACATGCCCTGGGCTGCCGCGATCGCGCTCGGCGCCATCGTGGCGCCGCCGGATGCCGCAGCCGCGGTCGCGATCCTGAGCCAGGTCAAGCTGCCCCACCGCATGGTGAAGGTGCTGGAAGGCGAGAGCCTGCTCAATGACGCCAGCGCACTCCTGATCTATCGCATCGCCGTCGGCGCGGTCGTCATGGAGCATCTGAAATGGAGCGAGGTCGCGCCGACGATTGCGCTCGCGCTGGTCGGCAGCGTCCTCGCCGGTCTCCTGGCAGGACGCATCATCCCGCTGCTCATGGAACGCGTGAAGGAAGCGCCAAGCGCGATCATCGTACAGTTCGCCACCACCTTCATGGTCTGGATCGCCGCCGAGCATCTTGGCCTCTCCGGCATTCTCACCATCGTCGTCTACGCCATCACCATGGCGCGCACGGCGGGCGCGCGGATGCCGGCACGGCTCCGGGTGCCGTCCTTTGCGGTGTGGGAGACGATGGTGTTCGTGCTCAACGTGCTCGCCTTCATGCTGATCGGCATGCAGATGCGCCCGATCTGGACACGGCTGGATGCCGACGTGCGCTGGGAGTATTGCGCGGCCGCAGGCTGGATCCTGCTCACGGTCGTCCTGGTCCGGCTGTTGTGGATCACCTTCTACCGCACCATACTCCGCGTGCTGATCGCACACGATATCTATCATCCGAAGGATCCCAAGGCGGTTGCCTCGCCCAAGGGCGGCCTCGTCATTTCCTGGTGCGGCATGCGCGGCCTCGTCACGCTCGCCACCGCTTTTGCCCTGCCCGAGAACTTTCCCTATCGCGACTTCATCGTCTTCGTCGCCTTCGCGGTGGTGCTTGGATCGCTGGTGATCCAGGGACTGACGCTGCGGCCGCTGATCCTTGCGTTCGGCCTCAAGGACGACGACCCCGTCGGGATCGAGGTCGCGCGGGCGCGCACCGTCGCCTATCGCGCCGCGCTCGATGCCATCGAGGACGACCCGTCGGAGGAAGCCGAGATCCTGCGGCTCGAATATCGCGCCGTCCTGATGCAGGCGGACGACGATCCGAACGGCGGCATCACCAGCGGCGAACTGCCCGCCGATCCCCTGCGCCGCCGCGCCATCGAGGCCGCGCGAAAATCGATCTTCGACCTGCGCGCGACCGAAGTGATCGGCGACGACGCGTTTCATCGGATCGAGGAAGAGCTCGATCGCGCCGAATTGAGCGCGGGCGGATGACGCTTTAAAGCGATAAACTCCGCCGGCGGGTTTGAACCAAACGCCGTCTCCCCAGACTCATCCCTCATGACGACATTGACTGACGACCGTCGTGTACGCGCGCGTGATGCGTCGCCTGCACGATATTTTTATCTCCATATGGCCCTGGCCTGTGCGGCCACCGCATTTCTTGGCTTTGCGCCGACCTATTGGATGCCGCTCGCCAGCCGGACGTTGTCCGCGAGCCCGGTGATCCATTTTCACGGATTTTTGTTCTTCACCTGGTCCCTCTATTTCGTGATCCAGACCTGGCTCGCGGCCTCGGGCCGCGCGGTCAATCACCGCGCGCTTGGCATCGCCGGCGTCTCGCTCGCCACGGCGATGACGATCTTCGGCTTCCTCGCCTCTGTGACGTCGATGAAGCACGCGGCCGCGCTCGGGCAGACCGACGCAGGCATCGCCTTCTCGATCGTGCCGATGAGCGGCATCGCGTTCTTCGCAATGGTGTTCGTGCTCGCGATCATGAACACGCGCAGACCCGAGATTCACAAGCGCCTGATGCTGCTCGCCGCCGTCTCGATCCTCGATGCCGCGATCGCGCGCTGGTTTCTCACCTTCCTCGCGCCTCCCGGACCACCCGGCCCGCCGCCGGTGCCGGTGACCATCGCGCCGGCCGTCGTCGCCTCGCTCCTGCTCGTCGTCGCCATGGTGCGCGACTGGCGCACCGAAGGCCGCGTGCATCCGGTCTACATCTACGGCACGCTCGCGCTGCTGGCGGTGAAGGTGTTGAACTGGCCGGTCAGCGAGACCGCGGCGTGGCATTCGTTCGCCGGCGGGATTCTGGCGCTGGCGCAGTAGGCGGCCGGAGCTTGTAAGTGACTATCCGTCACCCTGAGGCGGCCGCTTCTTCAGCGGCCCTCGAAGGGCGACGGCCCGGTTGTGTCGGGCCTGCTCATCCTTCGAGGCTCCCAGCGCAGTGCGATGCACTGCGCTACTCGCACCTCAGGATGACGGGGTTAGCTGACTTTCGCTACGCCCCCGCCTTGCATGTGATCCCGCCGTCCACCACCAGCTCGATCCCCGTCACATATTTCGATTCGTCCGATGCCAGGAACAGCGCTGCGTTGGCGACGTCCCAGGCCTCGCCCATGTGGCCCATCGGCACCTGCGCATCGCGCGCGCGCCACATCGCTTCGACGTCGCCCTTGGCATAGCTGTTGGCAAGACCCGCCGAGTGCTCCACCATCGGCGTCTTCATCAGGCCGGGCAGGATCGCATTCACGCGCACATGGCTCTTCGCGAACTCGACCGCAGTGGAGCGCGTCAGCTGGTTCATCGCCGCCTTGCTGGCGTTGTAGCTGACATAGGAGATCCCGACATGGCGGATCGAGGCGATCGAGGAGATGTTGATGATCGAACCGCCGCCCTGCTTCACCATCACGGGGATGACATGCTTCATAGCGAGATAGGCGCTCTTGAGGTTGACGGTGAAGACGCGGTCCCAGCTCTCCTCGGCGACCTCGACCACGCTGCCCATCTCGGCGATGCCGACATTGTTGTCGAGCACGTCGATGCGGCCGTATGCCTTCAGGCACGCCGCGATCATCGCTTCGATCTCGCTTGCGCGCGAGACGTCCGCCGTGAACGCCGTCGCCTTGCCGCCTTCGCCGGTGATGATCTTCGCGGTCTCTTCGGCCGCAGGCCCATTGCGATCGACGCAAAACACCTGCGCGCCCTCGCGCGCGAAGGTCACCGCGGTCGCCTTGCCGTTGCCCCAGCCCGGGCCAATCGAGCCGGCGCCCACCACCATCGCCACCTTGCCCTTGAGCCGATCCATCGCGTGTCTCCCGTGTTGTTGTTTTGTCGTAGCTTGGACTGCATCCAGGCTACGGATCTCTGCAGACCTTCATCGTCGTGACGTTAGCACCGACGGGATGCCCGACAATCTCCGGTAGCGTCCGGCACTTCCCCTCATGGCACAACCGCCATTCCCCGGCCGCCCCGGAATTGCCCAGCACCACCTCCTGCATCGGGGCGCGCTGCGGCTGCCATTGAAACCAGCCGTCGACGAGGCGCGCCTCCGGCGGCGGCTCCATGCCAGGGCCGGTGCCCTTGACGCGGGCCTGCACCAGTTCGAGACCGGCAGGGGTGACGCGCCAATCTTCCTGCCAGTCGACCTTCGCGATCGAATGCGTCCACACCAGCGTGAAGGCGGACAGCGCAAGCGCCTTCACGCCTCCGGCTGTTGCGAAGCAGAGGCTCACGCGGCTTCGACGACGGCCGGCGGGCGCTGCCGCCATTGCCACAACACCAGCGCGGCGGCGAGCACGAAGCCCGCGGTGTCGCTGAAGGCGAATTCGCCGAGCAGGCACATCGCGGCGCCGAGCGCCACCAGACGTTCGAGCAGCGTCAGCCGCGTGAACAGGAAGCCGATCGCGACCATGCCGAACAGCGCGATCGCCACCAGCGCCTTGAAGCTCGCCAGCGCCACCGCGCCGTAGAAGCCCAGCTTGGCCGCCATGGGATCTCCGGCCTGCAGCATCAGCGCCGGCGAATAGACGAAGATGAAGGGGATGACATAGCCCGCGAGCGCGATGCGCATCGCCTCCCAGCCGATCTTGTCCGGGTTCTCCTTGGCGATCGGCGCCGCCGCGAGCGCAGCGAGCGCCACCGGCGGCGAGAGGTCGGCCATGATGCCGTAGTAGAATGCGAACATGTGGCTCGCGATCAGCGGCACGCCGAGCTTGGCCAGTGCAGGCGCTGCGAGCGCGGCGGTGATGATGTAGGTCGGGATGGTCGGAATGCCGGTGCCGAGCAGGATCGACAGCAGCATGGTCATGATCAGTGCCAGGAACAGGCTCTTCTCGCCGAGCCCAATCACCCAGCCGCCGAAGATGGTGCCGACGCCGGTCTGCGACATCATGCCGATGATGACGCCGACGATGGCGCAGGCCATGCCGACGGTGATCGCCGACTTCGCACTCTCTGCCAGCGCATCGCGACAATCGCGCAAGGCCTTGAACCCGCCGCGCACGAACGCCGTGATCACGATCAAACCGACGACGACGCTGGCGACCGGCACGATCTGCAGGCCGTCACGCGACAGCGCGGCGACGACGAGCGCAAGCCCGATCCAGAAGATGTAGCGGATCACGTTCGAGGAAGCGCCCGTCGTGATGGCGGTGCCGAGGATCAGCCCCACCGTCAGCGCGAGGCCCATGCTGCCGGCATAGAGCGGCGTGAAACCTTCGAACAGCATGTAGACGAGTGCTGCGAGTGGCAGTACGAGATACCAGCGCGTCACCAGCGCCTTCCAGGCGCTCGGGATCTCCGAGCGCTTCATTCCGACGAGGCCGTGCTTGCCGGCTTCCAGATGCACCATCCAGAAGGCAGACGCGAAATAGAGGATGGCGGGGATCGCCGCCGCCTTGACGATTTCCGAGTACTGGACGCCGAGCGTCTCCGCCATGATGAAGGCGACCGCGCCCATCACCGGCGGCATGATCTGTCCGCCCATCGACGCCGTCGCTTCGACGCCAGCCGCGAACGCGCGGCGGTAGCCGAACCGGATCATTAGCGGGATCGTGAACTGGCCGACGGTGACGACATTGGCGACGCCCGAGCCGGAGATCGTTCCCATCATGCCCGAAGCAAACACCGCAACCTTGGCAGGTCCCCCGCGGGTACGGCCGAACAGGCCGAGCGAGACGTCGGTGAAGAGCTGGATCATGCCGGCGCGCTCCAGGAACGAGCCGAACAGGATGAACAGGAAGATGTAGGTCGCCGACACGTAAATCGGCACGCCGTAGAAACCTTCGGTGCCGAAGGACAGATGCGTGACGATCTGGTCGAAATCATAGCCGCGATGGTTGAGCGGCGACGGCAGATATTGCCCGAAGAACCAGTAGAGCAGGCACGCGCCGCACATCAGCGGCAGCGCCGCGCCCATCAGCCGCCTTGTGCCCTCGAAGATCAGCACCGCCAGCAGCGTGCCGACCGCCAGATCGAGCTTGGTCGGATCGCCGTCGCGCGCGATCAGATCGGCATAGAAGATCCACTGATAGATTCCGCAGAAGAAGCCGGCGCCGCCGATCACCCAGCCGAGCGCGCGGCCGGCGCCGCTCTTCGCGGTGAAATTGGCGATCAGGCCGAAGGTGAGCAGAACCAGGAAGCCGACATGGACGCCGCGCACCACCTGGCTCGGCAGATAGTTGAAGGCGGCGACATAGAGCTGGAAGGTCGCAAACGCGATGCCGATCCAATAGGCGAGACGGCCCCACCAGCCCGGGCCGAAACCTTCCGGAAAACCGTGCTCGAAATTGTCGAATTCGACCTTGATGGGCTCTGCTGTGCCTTCAGCCTGCAACATCGATAAGTCCCCGCGCCCATCGTCTGTGGCGCTTATAACATTGAGCCAATACTCACCACGCCGTCATGGTCGGGCTTGTCCCGGCCATCCACGACTACGGTGCCGCCAAGAACGTGGATGCCCGGGACAAGCCCGGGCATGACGACGTGGAGATAGCCGACCTTACTTGATCAGCCCTTTTTCCTTGTAATAGCGGATCGCGCCGGGGTGTAGCGGAACCGGGCTGCCGGTGGCGGCCGTCTCGAGCTTGATCTCCTTGCCCGCGGCATGGGCATTCTGCAATTCCGGCAGCGACTCGAAGATCAGCTTGGTCATCTGGTAGGCGAGATCGTCCGACACCGTCGAGTTGGTCACGAGGTAGTTGACCACGGCCGCGGTCGGGACGTCCTTGTCCTGGCCGGTATAGGTGTTCGCGGGAATGATCGTCGAGATGAAGGGCGGACCGATCTTGTCGACGGTCTCCTTCGGCACCGCGACCACCGTGATCGAGCTCGAGCTGGAGAGATCCTTCAGCGAGGCGACGCCAAGGCCGGCCGATTGCAGGGTCGCTCCCAGCTGGCGGTTCTTCATGAGGTCGACCGATTCGGCGAACGGCAGATATTCGACCTTGCCGAGGTCCTTGTAAGTCATGCCGGCGGCCGCCAAGATCGCGCGGGAATTGAGCTCGGTGCCCGATTTGGGCGCGCCGACCGACAGGCTCTTGCCCTTGAGGTCCGCGAGCGTCTTGATGCCGGACTCGGCGGTCGCGACGATCTGAATGTAGTTCGGATAGATCGCGCCGATGGTCCTGAGCTTGTCGAGCTTGGTCTTGAAGCCCGCCTCCTCGTCGCCCTCCCAGGCCGCTTTCAGCGAGTCGCCCAGCGTGAACGCCAGCTCGCCGCGGCCCTGCTGGAGCAGGATCAGGTTCTCGACCGACGCCTTGGTGGCCTGCACCTGCGTCTTCACGTTCGGAATCTTGTCGCCGTAGATCTTCCCGATCGCGACCCCGAGCGGGTAGTAGACGCCGGAGGTCCCCCCGGTCAGCACGTTGATGAAGGATTGCGCGTGCGCGCAAGGTGCCGACGCCGCCAGAGCAAGAGCCGCGGCCACGCCAAGAATCGTCCGTTTCATGATTTTGTACTCCCCAAACCGGCGGGGAAGTTGGCCGGATGAGAGGTGCGGGTCAACCCATCCAAAAGACAAAACAGGACTGCAGTAAACGGCCGATCCGGCTCGACTTTTGGGAACCAGGCGGGGTGCGGCGAGGTGGCGCAGACACGGCATGGGCCGCCGCGCCGTCGCCGGCAAGCCCTCACTGGAACGTCATGTCCAGGCACTTGGAGATGTCGGAACCGAGGCCGGAGGAGATGGTGATGCAGCCGCGGATCTTCTGCGCGGCCATGTCGGCGGCCCAGATCGAGTAGCCGCCGGGGCCGAAGAACGAGTTGGTGTTCGGCGGCTCGGTCTCGGTCGCGTCGAAATCATACTTGCCGTCGGCCTCGAAGATGCGCGGCTTCTTGGTGCAGCCGCCGTCGGTCTGGACGTTGATGACTTCTTTGTTGTCGCGGGTCAGCGCCAGCGAGACCTGGCAGCGGAAATATTCCGAGGTCTTGGTGTTGAACAGATAAGTGTAGGACTTGCAGGTCGCGGTGTTCAGCTTGCCCGGAGCCAGGCCACGGCTGCACGAAATCCGCTGGTTGTGGCTGAGCTGATAGTCATCGGCCCGGGCGGCCGGCACCAGCGCCGTCAGCAGCAGCGCGGCAGTCCCGCAAACTTTCACGACATGGCTCATTCGAATCATCCCCCACCAAGATTTTTGTCGAATTGCGTTCTAGACGGAAAGCGGAACATAGTCGCGCGGGGGCGAAGGGAAAATCACAAACTGCTGGCCAGGACGTGATGCGCTGCGGCGCTTTTGCGAATTGACCCGGAATTGCCGTTCGTGATTTGTTCAAGCCGGGCACCCCAATGACGGGGAGGATGGATATGGCATTTTCAAAAAAGACATTTGCACTTGTTTCGATTGCACTCGCAGCCACGCTCGGCGCATTCGCCGCGCCCGCATGCGCGCAAGCTCCGGCAACGCCGTGGGAGCTCAAGCCCGACACGGGTTACGCCTATGACAAGGACGGCAAGACCCTGTCCTACAAGATGGGCACCAGCAATGCCGGTGAACTCCTGAAGGGCGCGAAGAAGGTGCCGAAGGGCACGTTGTTCTTCATCGGCCACAACGGACAGCTCTACATGCGCAGCGGCCCGTATCTCGAAGGCGACGGCAAGTTCAAGTTCGGGTCGGACCAATAGGGCGGCGGAGTTGGCGGGGCGACAGCGCTGCCACACTCACGTGTCATCCTCCGCCTTGTGCGCTCTTGCGCACGGAGGCAGACGATCCAGTATTCCAGAGGCCGTCGTGATCGAATCGAGAGGCCACGACGTACTGGATGCCCCGGTCAAGCCGGGGCATGACAGCGGAAGATGTGGCAAGGCGAACGCCTAAAACGCGCCCGCCAATTCCCTTGCACCGGGTTTGCTGCTGTTGCTGTCCATCCGCGTATCCGTGATCGCGAGCAGCTTGGCCACCGTGTTGTGGCGGATCGCGACCGGGTTGCGCTCGTAGCCGCCGCGCTGGAAGAAGTTCGAGGTCGGCACCTGCTCGCGCATGACCTGCGGCATCGTCACCATGTCGAGGCCGGTGCCGTCGCCGGTGAGGTTCATCATCTCGAGCTCGGCCGCGGTGAGCGGGCGGGTGTAACCCTTGGCGCGCGCGAACAGCACCGACGTCAGCAGCTTGTGGGTCTGCAGCATCGGGCCGATGTCGATGTCGAGCACCATCGCATGCATGGCCCAGCCCTGCGCGGTGTTGCCGATCTTTTCATGCTCCGACCAGGTGTCGGGCACCGACTTCGCATGTGCCACCATCTTCTTCAGAACGGCGAGCTTGTGCTCGAGCGACTGGCGGGCCGGTCCTGAGGTCTGCGCCACCTTGCCCGAGAGCGCGCGAATGAATTCGTGGCCCTGCTCGGCAAGCAGCTCGACGCTGTTGGTGGTCAAGAGCTGGTTGTAGCCCATCGCGGTCGAGATCGCGCGCTTGCCGCCATGCTCGATGCCTGCCTGCACGTCATAACTGCCGGTGCCACCGGTCTCGAACGAATAAACCCGCACCGCCTGCTCGCGCGTCAGCCCCGAGGCGAGCGCATAGCGCGCATAGGCGCGCTTGAACTCGAGCTCGCTGGACGGACGCTGCGGCGTGAACTGATAGAGTTCGCGCGCCGCTTGCAGGAGATCGGCGACCACCGGAATCGGCTTTCTGGTCGGACGTTCCGGCGTTTCCTCCGGCTCCGGATTCACCGGTCGCTTCGGCCCGTTGTAGAGAGGTGGATGCTCCAACACGTAATCATCCAGCGTCACCTGCTGCCCGCTGCGCCGCTTGGCATTGCGGCCTTTCCGCTTCTCCGAGATCTGGCTCCAATAGGCGCCGGCCTCCTCGTCGAAAGCGGCGCGCGCGGCCTGATATTCCTGCAGCTTGCGGCGATATTCGAGCACCGCCGGCGAGGCGCCCCCGCCTTGCGCAAAGAACTGCGACAGCAGCTGGGCCTTGGCATCGCGGACGGCCGGCGGCAGCGCGTCGGCCTCGCCGCCGCGCGCGGCGGACGCGAGCAGGAGGAGCGCGATTGGACCCAGCGCCAGAGAAACTGCAAAGGAAACTGTCAGGCCATTTCGAATCGATCGATGCATGCTGCCCTCTTAGCAGGCATCCGGTAACCGTCACGTTAACGCGCCGTTTACCTCTTTTTTCGTCTTCTTGCGTCACTTCCAGGCGAACACCGGCTGTTCCAGCTCGGTGACGCGCGTGTTCCGCCCCGCGAGGACCTCGCGAAACTGGTAGATCAGCGCCGCCGTCGGCGCGTGAATCAGACTCATCTGGTGATGGAAGCGGATCACGCGGCGCGCGCTTTCGGGGATGTCGGTGAAATCGAAGGCGTCGTCGTGCTCGATCGTCGCCAGAGCGATGCGGTGGACCGAAGCGACCTCATCCGGGTTGGGCTTGATCGCGGCACTGTCCGCGGCCCAGACTACCACCGGCGTGATCAGATAGCCGGAGCGGGTCGGATAATCGTCGAGAAGGCCGAGCACCACATCGGTCGTGAGCTTGAGGCCAAGCTCCTCGTCGAGTTCGCGCAGCGCCGCATCGACCGGCGTCTCACCGGCATCGCAACGTCCGCCCGGCAGCGCCCACTGGCCGCGATGGGCGCGCAGGTGTGAAGCGCGCTTGGTGAGCAGGAAGGCCGTGTCGTCCCCGTCATTGGATTCAGTCAGCGCCAGCACCACCGCGGCGCGCTTCAGCGCCGACGGCTCGGCCGCGTCAGGCAGCCGCGCAAAGGCCGCACAGGCCTCTGCGATATTCCGTCTGGTGGCATCGCCGAAAGCTCTCATGATGCTTGACTACACCAGGACTGCATCTGATGAAACGAGAAGAGAGATGCGCCTGCAGGAATGGACGGTGAGATGACGAGCAAGGCCGCCGCAAGGCTGAAATCAGACGGCTGGACGATACTGGAGACCACCGGCTTCCTGCATCTGATCGGCCCGTTGTGGGAGCGCAAGTTCGACGGCCACTACGAATTCGCACTCGCGACCGAAGACAAGCACCATAATCGCCGCGGCATGGTCCAGGGCGGCGTCATGATGACCTTCGCCGACCGCACCTGCGGCATGGCCGCCCGCTACGTCTCGGGCAAGGAGTACCTGGCGACGGTGCAGCTCGACACGCATTTCGTCGAGGCCGGCAAGATCGGCGACATCCTGATCTCCCGCCCCCGCGTCGTGCGCACGACGCGCAGCCTGATCTTCATGAGCACGGAGGTCAGCGTGGACGATCGCTGCGTGGTGATGGCCAATGGCGTGTTCAAGATCTTGAAGGGGCCGGAGTAGTTTTACACCGTTAAGATGCCACTGCCTCTCCGCGTCATTGCGAGCGCAGCGAAGCAATCCAGAAATCTCTCCGCGGATGCATCTCTGGATTGCTTCGCTGCGCTCGCAATGACGGAATTAGCTGGCTATGCTGCCGGCTTCGATAGTATCGAGGACCCGCCCATGCAATACCGCCAGCTCGGCCGCAGCGGCCTGAAAGTGTCGCCGATCTGCCTGGGCACCATGATGTTCGGCGGGCCGACCGATGAGGCCACGTCAAAGCGGATCATCGCCAAGGCGCTCGACGCCGGCATCAATTTCATCGACACCGCGGACGCCTATTCCAAGGGTGGCTCCGAAGAGGTCGTCGGCCGCGCCATCGGCGACAACCGAAACGCCTGGGTGCTCGCCACAAAACTCGCCAACCCCATGGGCAAGGATCCCAATCGCGTCGGGCTGTCGCGGCGCTGGGTGTTGCAGGCGGCCGACGAGAGCCTGAAGCGGCTCGGTACCGACCACATCGACATCTACTATCTGCACAAGGAAGACCACGCGACCCCGCTGGAAGAGACGGTGCGCGCAATGGGCGACCTGATCCGCGCCGGCAAGGTGCGCTATTTCGGCGTTTCGAACTACCGCGCCTGGCGCGTCGCCGAGATCTGCAACATCTGCGACCGGCTCGGTATCGACCGGCCCGCGGTGAGCCAGCCCTACTACAACGCCATGAACCGCATGCCCGAGGTCGAGCATTTTCCGGCCTGCTCCTACTACGGCCTCGGCATCGTGCCTTACAGCCCGCTGGCGCGCGGCGTACTCACGGGCAAGTACAAGCCGGACACGGCTCCCGACAAGGAGACGCGCGCGGGCCGCAACGACACCCGCATGATGCAGACCGAATGGCGGCCGGAATCGCTGCAACTCGCGCAGGAGATCAAGAGCCACGCCGAGAAGAAGGGCATCACCGCCGGCCAGTTCGCGGTCGGCTGGGTGCTCAACTCTGCTTTCGTCTCGTCGATCGTCGCCGGCCCCCGTACCGAGGAGCAATGGGACGGCTACATCAGTGCGCTCGACTACCGCTTCACTGACGACGACGAAGCGTTGATCGACCGGCTGGTCGTACCCGGCCATCCCTCGACACCCGGCTACAACGACCCGGCCTATCCGATCGAGGGCCGCCGCGCGCGGACGGCGTGAGACGGAGACGACGATGCCACTCGAAGACCGCTACGGCTTACCGCTCTCCACCTCTTCGGATGACGCAGCATCGGCCTATCGCGAGGGCGTCGACCTCTTGCTCGCGGGGTGGACCGGCACAGCCGAGACGCTGGAGCGTGCGATTGCTGCCGACCCCGATTTCGCCCTTCCCCATATCGCTCGCGCCCGCCTGCATGCGTTCTACCAGCAAGGCGATCTTGCCCGAGCCAAGGCGGCAATAGCGCGCGATCTTGTCGCCAAGCGCGGCACCGCGCGCGAGCGCTCGCATGTCGAGACGCTGGCGCTCGCGATCGAGGGACGGCTGCCGGAGGCCATCGTGGCGACGCTGAAGCACATCGACGCATGGCCGCGCGACGCCGTGGTGCTGTCACTGCCGCTCGGCGCGTTCGGCCTGTTCGCCTTCTCCGGCAGGGCCGATCACGACCGCGCGCGGCATGAGCTCTGCGAGCGCGTCGCGCGGCATTATGGCGAGGACTGGTGGTTCCTCACGATGTCCGGCTGGGCGATGACCGAGAACGGCGACGTCGCGCGCGGCCGCGCCGTCACCGAGCGCGGCTTTGACCTGCGCCCGGCGAATGCCCACGCCGCGCACGCGGTGCTGCACGCGATGTTCGAGGACGGCTCGATCGAGGCGGCCGATCAGCTCGTCGACGAATGGATTCCGACTTACGACCGCGCCGGCATCCTGCACGGTCATATCCGCTGGCACCAGGCGCTGGGCACACTCGAGCATGGCGATGCCGCGCGGGCGCTTGCGATCTATGCCGACGTGCTCCAGCCAGGGGCGACACAGGCGCCGCCACTGAACATCATCACGGACGGCGCCTCGCTGCTCTGGCGTCTGTCGGCCTACGGCCACGCCGTGCCGAAGCCGCTCTGGCGCGAGGCCGATGCCGCCGCGCAAAAACTGTTTCCGAAGTCGAGCCTGCCCTTCGCCGACATCCACATGGCGCTGTTCGCCGCGGCCACGCAGAATCGCGAAGCGCTCGCCGCGCGCCTTGCCGTGATCGAGCAACGCCTCGCTAACGGCAAGCTGCCGGCCGGCCCCGTGGTGCCGGCGATCTGCCGCGCGCTGGCGGCCTTCGCCGACGACGACTACGCGGCGTGCGTGCGAACCCTCGCACCCGTGCTCGCTGATGTCGCGCGCATCGGCGGTAGCCATGCCCAGCGCGAGCTGATCGAGGATACTTATCTCGTCGCCCTGATGCGCAGCGGCGAGCTGCCGCGCGCCCGCGCGATGCTGGACGCCCGCCTGCACCGGCGGCCGTCCCTGCGCGACACGCGCTGGCAGGCGGCGATGGGCTAGCGCTGCCACGAAAAAAACATCGGTCTGGCCGCAAGTGCCTGCTAAGGACGGGTTAGGGCGATCGGGGGGCGAATCGCCGATGGGTGGCACGGTGGTATTCCAGGCGGGCTTGGCTGAACAAACGGGATCGCAACCAATTTGCGGTTCGATGGTTGTCGGGCGGAACTTTGCCGCTTCCGTGGCCCTCTGGCATGCGAGCCTGACGATGCGCCTCCGCCGACCGGTTCTGGCCGCCACCCTGATCGCGCTCGCAAGCCCTTGTTTTGCCGAGACTTCCGCCCCGATCCGGGTCAACAATCCGCCCGCGCCGCAGAATTCCTTCATCGACCTGCTGGCGCTGATGTCCGGCCACTGCAAGACGCTGAAGGTGGCAGGGCGTGCGTTCGCCTGCAAGACCGTAGCCTACGCCCATGGCGACAAGGGCCGGGTCAATTTCGCCGTCGCCGTCGACGATCCCAGCGACGAAAACCACGTCGTCTCGTTCTCCGGCGAGAACGGCAAGCGCGCCGACGACAATTCCTACGAACTGCCGATCGACCGCATGCTGCTCAACTCCAAGAACCGGCCGAAGATCGACGGCCTGCCGGTGCCGGCGGAGCAGACCTCGACCGGCCTCTGCCGCCAGACCGGCAATTTCGCCGCCAAGAAGGTCAACGACGTCACCTGCTCCGCGACCGACAGCGAGGGCCGCAGCTACGAGCTGCTGTTCATCTCCGACGGTACGCCCGTGAGCGTGCGCCGCATCAGGCAGTCGTCACCGTCGATCCAGGATCCTTTCAAGTAGCCCTCCTGCCTCTCCCCGTAAGAACGGGGAGAGGGGAGAAGCATTTTACGCGAACGCCTTTTCCAGCGTCGCGAAGATCACCGAAAGCGACTTGTCGTGGCGGGTCACCGGCGGCACCGGGCGATCGACCTTCATGAGCTGATAGACCGCCGTCTGCGCCGCGCGCACCGAATATTCGACCGTGAACACGACGTCCTCGGGGATCTCGACGAACTGGCTGACGAAGGCGAGGTTCACCGAATTCGTGGGCACCGGCAACGGCCGGTCGGTGACGTTGCGCGGCATGAACATGCTGGTGATGTAGGGCATGCGGCAGGGAATGCAGATCGAATTGTCGAACACGCCCGCATCGAAATTCAGGTGCCCGCACAGCTCCTTCAGGATCTCCGCGCCGCCGCATTCCGACATGGGCTTGGCGACGAAATTGCCGATGCGGTCCGGATGCAGCGCGTAGCCCCAGAACACCTGCACGTCCTTCGGCTGGCCGGAGAAATGCGGCTGGTGATAGAGCACGACCGACAGCAGCCAGTTGGAATCCTTGAAGGTCACGAGGCCGCCGGTGCCGGCTCTGTTGCCGGAAAACGCTTCCATCTTGTCGAAGAAGCGCGGATCGCGGCAGGTCACGGTGAACGACTGCCACCATGATTCGGGGATCGAGGTGTTGAACGCGGACGGATTGCCGAACTCGGGACGCCCCTTCGCGATGGTCTCCCAGAGCGCCCAGCCCTGGCTGTCGGCCTTGGTCAGGCGGGGAGCCGGCTCGGTCATGGAGCCGAGGCTGGACGCATCGGTCATCGAGCCGTTCTGGAAGAACACGAGGTCGCCGTCATCAAGACGGACATTGGCGATGCGACTGTCGCGATCGAGCACGAGATTGCGCACACGCACGCGACCGTTCTCGTCTTCGAGCGCCATGTCGGTGACGCGAGTGCCGCGCACGAACTGAACGCCCTGCCGCTTGAGCCAGTCGGCAAGCGGCCGCACGATCGAGTCATATTGATTGTAGACGGTGCGCTTGACGCCGGCGAGCGTCTCGATGCGCGGGAATTCACTCATGAAGCGGTGCAGGTAGCGCTTCAGCTCGACCGCGCTGTGCCAGGGCTGGAAGGCGAAGGTGGTCTGCCACATGTACCAGAAATTCGACTCGAAGAATCCGGCCGACAGCCAGTCGGTGATGCGGCTATCGCCGAGCGTCTCCTCCGAGGCCTCGGTAAGCCGCAGCAGCTCGAGCCGGTCGCGCGCGGAGAAGCCCATATGCGAGACGTCGACCTTGAAGCGGTTGCGGTCGACCAGCCGCGCCTGCGAATGCGCGGGATTCTCCACGTTGAACGCGACGGTCTCGTCGCGCACGCTGAGGCCGGGACGTTCGAGCGACGGAATGTCCGACAGCAGGTCCCAGGTGCATTCGTAGTGATCGGTGGTCAGCATGCGCCCGCCACGCAGCGAGTAGGCGCCATTTGCGAGCTGCGCGCCGTCGAGGCTGCCGCCGACCATCGGTTGCGCCTCGTAGATTACGATATCGCGCCCCGGCACCTGTGCATCGCGAATCAGGAACGCCGCGCCTGCGAGCGATCCGATGCCACCACCGATGAAATACGCCTTCATGACTTGCCTCGATTGCAATTCGAATTTTCGTAGCGAGATTGCATGCTGGGCGGCGGCCGAGATTGCGCTGGATCAAGCGCTGCGGACGCGGCGTTCAAGAGGATGTGAGCGGCTTCTTCGCGTAGATCTGCGCGATCTCGTCCGCAAAGCGATGTTCGAGCGCGGGGCGCTTGTTCTTCAGGGTCGGCGTGAGCAGGCCAGCCGCGATGGTCCAGGGGTCCAGCGTCCACCACACCGCGCGCGGCGTCGCGTAGGATGGATAGGCCTTCACCGCCGCAGCGATCCGCGCCAGCAGAGCCGCGCGCTCAGCTGCACCACCCTGCTTGCCGCTGGCCGCCAGCCTTTCCTTCTCCTGCACCCAGGCCCTTGCGTTGAGCACGACCAGAGCGGTGAGGAACGGCCGCTGCTCGCCGACCACCAGTGCCTGCTCGAACAGCGGATCGGCAAGGATCGCGGTCTCGAGGTCGACCGGCGCGATCTTCTCGCCGGTTGAGGTGACGAGGATGTCCTTGATGCGGCCGGTGATGGTGATGCGCCCGTTGTCGATGCGGGCCTGGTCGCCGGTGTGCAGCCAGCCGTCGGCGTCCTTGACGCGGCGCGTCTCGTCCGGCTTGTGCCAATAACCGAGCATCACGCTGGGACCGCGCACCTGCAGTTCGTCGTTGTCGCCGAGCCTGACCTCGATGCCGTCGAGCACATGGCCGACCGAGTGCGGATCGTTGTCCTCGATGGTGTTGACGGAGACCACCGGCGAGGTCTCGGTCATGCCGTAACCCTGGAGGACGTCGAGCCCGAGTGACAGGAACAGCCGGATGACTGGCTCCGCGATCGGCGCGCCGCCGGAGACCGCGACCTTCAAGCGCCCGCCAAGCTGCGCCAGCACCTTGTCCGCGACCAGCCGCTTGAGCAGCGGCCAGGCCAGCCGCTCACGCAGCGACAGCGCGCCATGTCCCTGCCGCACGTCAAAACGCCGGCCGCCAATGGCGAGCGTGAGATCGAGCAGCGCACGCTCGACGGCGCCTGCCGTTGCGCGGTGCTGCATGATCAGCGCGTAGATGCGCTCATAGATTCGCGGCACCGAGATCAGGACCGTGGGCCGCACCTGCTTCAGATCCTCCGACAACAGCGGCACCGATCGCGCATAGGCCACGCAGGCACCGGCCGCGATCGGATAGTAGTAGCCACCGGTGCGCTCGAACGTGTGCGAGAGCGGCAGGAAGGACAGGAAGACATCCTCGGGCGACGCCGCGATGCGATGCGCGATCGCTTTCACATTGGCGATGATATTGTCATGCGACAGCATCACGCCTTTGGGCCGTCCGGTCGTGCCCGAGGTATAGACGATGGCGGCAAGATCGTCGGGATTCACCGCAACATCGGGCAGCGGTGCGGTTCCGCCCGGCGCACCCGCGAGCCATTGGTCGAGCGCGACGATGCGCGCATCGGCCACAGCTAGACCAGCCGCATCCGCACAGACGATGCGCTTGAGATGGTCGAGCCGCTGGCCGGTGGCCACGATCGTCTGCCAGCGCGCCAGCGAATCCACGAACAGCAGCAGCGCGCCGGAATCGGCGAGGATGTAGGCAATGCTGTCGGGGTTGTCGACCGCATGCATCGGCACCGGCACCAGCCCGCGCGACAGCGCCGCCTGATCCATCGCGACATGCGGGATGCCATTGGGCATCAGGATCGCCACCCGTTCGCCGGGCGCAAGGCTTTCCGCGGCCAGCGCCCGCCGCCAGAGTTCGAATTCGGCGTCGATCTCCTGCCAGGACTGGCCGACCCAGCGCCCCGCATCCGCGTCGAAATGGCGATAGGCCTCCGCCGCCGGCGTCGCCTTGATGCGCCAGCGTAGCAGCTCCGGCAACGTCCTCACCTCGGCAAGCGCGTGTGCTTGACTGATCGGCAGTTGACTGAGTGGCGCTGGCATGACGTCCTTTCGCACTTGACCGATTCCCGGTCTATCTGGGGCCTCGAACCTAGGCCAACCAGCCCTCGCCGCCTTGATCCTCAGCAAGGCCGCCATGCTTCGGAGCGGCTCTCGTGTCCCGGACGCGGCGCGGCACGAAGTGACGCGACGCTGAGCCGGGACCCATGCTTCCGAGCCCGCGGCTCTCTGGGCCCCGGCTCTGCAGCGCAGCGTCGAAGAGACGCTGCGCTGCATCCGGGGCACGAGAGCTGTCGCAAAACGAGGGAAGATTGGCATTGCCTGCTGCCGTCGTCGCCTTGCATAAATTGAGTAGCAAGAAAGCCGGAAAGCCCATGCCCAATCCCCTCCCCGCCCTCATCGTCGTCGACGTCCAGCGCGCGTTCGACGAGTGGGAAACGGCGGGCAAGCGGCGCAACAATCCGGATGCGGTTGCCCGCATCGTCGATCTGCTGACGGCGTTCAGGGCGCACGGCGCGCCGATCTTCCACATCCGCCACGAAGGCACCAAGCCGAACTCGTCGTTCCTGCCGTCGCGCTCCGGCTATGCGGTCAAGAACCAGGCGCGCGAAGCGCCCGGTGAGGCGGTGATCGTCAAGCACGTCAACAGCGCCTTCATCGGCACCGACCTCGAAAGCCGGCTGCGTGCAGGCAACATCACCACGCTCGTGATCTGCGGCGCCACCACCAATCATTGCGTGGAGACGACGACACGGATGGCCGGCAATCTCGGCTTCGACGCAAGGCTGGTGCGCGATGCGACCTGGACCTTCGAGCGGATCGGGCCCGATGGCGACACGCATTCGGCCGAAGAGATCCACGCGATGACCCTGTCGAACCTCAACGGCGAGTTCGCGCGCATCGTCACCACGCATGAGGTGATCGCATCGCTCGAGGCCGTGCGACAATAAATCGCGCGCGCTTCGATCATTCATACGGCGTTGATTGGAACTGATCTGCGTCGTTTCGACGCCCGCCTCAATCGGAACGTCAGCGACGCGCTCCCGTTGTCCCGTCACATTCAACTGGAGTGATGACATGAAGTATCTTTTTGTCGCAATGGCTGTCGGTGCTGCGGCGCTCGCCGGCGGAACCACGGCCAATGCGGCGGACAAGGCCAGCGCGAAGCCAAGCGCGTCAGCCGGCAAATCGACCGACATCAGCGCGCAGCACAGGCGCCACCACCATGGTCATCGCCATCATCACTGGCGGCAACACTACGGCCATCATCGTCCGCACTACCGTAGCTATGTCCACTATCCGCGCCACCACGGCTACTATGGCGGCGGACCGTACGGCTATTACGGCGGTGGCGGTCCCGGCGTGACCTTCAGCTTTGGCGGCAGCCGCTGGTAATACAAAAGGCCCGCAGAGATGCGGGCCTTTTTCATTCCCGCAAGATCAGCCTCGCCGTCTCCAGCCCGCTCGCCAGCGCCGCTTCGACCGTGCCCATGTCGCTTCCGTGATAGAGCGCTTCGCCGGAGAACAGCACCGGGCCGTCAGCCCGCGCTAGGATCGTCTGCGCCGCACGCGTCCGCGGCGTCGCCCATGAATAGGCGCCGCGTGCGAAAGGATCGTGCGCCCAGTTGGTCGCGGCAGCCGCCACGAGGTCGCGTGCGATGTCGTCGCGCGGCAGGCCGAAGATGGCGGCGAGCGAGCTCAGCCCGGCATCGATCAGTTCTTGCGAATCGAGGCCGTTCAGATTCGCCGTCCGCGGGCCGCCGAACCAACCGGTGAGAACGGGATGCTGATCCGGATACCGCGTCCACCATACCGGGATGGTCTGGTCCGACAGCAGGAAGGTCAGGTCCGCGAGATCTTCTGGCCGCTCGCGCCACCATGGCCGCGTGAACCGCAGCAGGATCTTGATGACGCTGCCGAAGCCGATGTCGTCCGCGGCCGCAGCTTTCGCGCGTGCGGCTGAGGGCAGAGCGATGTCGCGCAACAACGGCAGCGGCACGGTGAGGACGACGCGATCGCAGGCCTGCACGTCGCCGCCAGCGCAGCGGACCGCCAGGGCGCCGCCCTCCTCGGTGATCGCCGATACCACGCTGCCAAAGCGGATGGCGACGCCGTGGCTGCGGCATTGCTCCGCCAGAAAATCGATCATCGCGCCATAACCGCCGACGATGCGCGCCTGGGTATGGTGCCCGCCGTCCATCCATTCCGCGCGCAGTGCCAGCGTCGAGGCACGCTCGGGATCGCCGGCGTCGTAGCCCTCGACCATCCGCTCGATCGAATGGCGCAGCCGCGCGTAGTCCTCGCCGGCGAAATGGCGGCGCAGGAAATCGGCGACCGTGAGGTCGTCCTTCAGCTGCCCGAGCACGGCATGCAACTCGTCCTCGTGCGGATCGTGGCGATCCTCACGCGATAATTGAGTGCCGTCGAAGCTCCATTGCCTGCCTTCAATCAGTTGCGACGACAGCCCGGCCTCGCGCAGCAAGGCGCGCGTGACGGGCGCATCGCCATGGATGAATTCGGCGCCGGCGTCGGCGGGGTAGCCGAATTCCGACGCCGGCAGCGGATGGATCCGCCCGCCGCAGCGCTCGCGCGCCTCCAGGATCGTCACGGTCCTGCCCGCACGCGCCAGCGCGCGCGCCGCCATCAGCCCCGCCGCGCCGGCACCGACGATGACGACGTGTTCCGATTGCCTGGACATGCCGATGCTACTTGCTCGCGCCGTTTTGGATCAGGTATCGCAACAGCAGGACGCCGCCGCCAAGATCCCGCGTGCTCTCCAGCGTCATCGCGGTCAGCGGCGCGCGCTGCTCGCTGTCGGCTTCGGTCGAGTCGAACACGAAGGGGGCGCCCCTGGCGCCATCGATCGCGGGGCTGAGGATCAGGTTGAATTCGTCGATCAAGCCGGCGCGCAGGAACGCGCCATTGGCGACGCCGCCACCTTCGACCAGCAGGCGCTTCACACCGAGCTCGCGGCTGAGGATATCCAGCGTCAAGGCCAGATCGATCCCGGACTTGCCGGCAAAGATGTAGGACACGCCTTCAGCGCGCAGGCCGGCGAGGTGCGAATCCGGCACGCCTTCGGTCAGCACGACGACGATTGGATCGCCGCCGATGTCCGAGCGGCCCCATCCGATCTTACCGTACGCATCGAGCACGACGCCATAAGTCTTCGCATCGCGCCGCGCGATCCAGTTTTCGCGCGGGAATTTAGCGTCCGTCTCGGGATACGGCTCGCCCTTGGCGAATTCCGAGCCGGTGACGCGGCCGATCACCCAGGCATCGCCGCCAAGCTCGTCATGGATCTTCTCGAACCAGTCGCCGCCAACGCCCTTCGGACGCCAACGGCTGGGATGCGTGCGGCCATCCAGGCTGGAGGCCATCAGGCAGACGACGTAGGGCTTCATGGGAATACTCCGGACTTCGTTTTCAAGCGGCCGGCCCACCGCTTTTGGCCCGATCATTCACGATCGCGGCGAGCGGATTGAGCTTCGGCGGCGCGACCATCTTGAGCGTGTTGCTGTCGTGATGATTGAACGGCGCACCGCGGACGAACAACTCGGTCTGGATCAGATAGGTCCAGCTGCCGTCATCGTTGAAGGTGATGTCGCAGCGGTAAGAGTCGGTGCGGAAAGCCTGTTCGAGAAAATCGGTCGAGCAGATCCCGTAGGCGGTGTCGCCGCGCTTCGCCGTGACCGCGATCTCTAGATCGTCTGGCTTGGCGTTGCCGAACGCGAGCAGCACCTGTCCGCGCGGGATCGCCAGCGTCTGCATGATCAGCCCGGTCGCGGGCTCCCAAAGCCAGTAGCCGACCTGATCGTGGAAGGTGATGTCTTCCTCGGGCGTGTTGATGTGAATGTGATAGCGCAGCCCGTAGAGCAGCTGCGGCCCGTTGGCCTGCGGATCGATCGGATCCATCCGGATGTGCTCGATGAAGGTACGCCGCTCCGGCCCCTCCGCCTTTGGATTGACGTCGATGCCCTTGTCCGCCTGCCAGACCCCGGCAAGACGGCGGAGCGGCCCGAGATTGGCAAGGCCGTCCGGGGAGACGTCCTCCGGTTCGGTGAAGATGTCGGCGGGAATGGGGAGCATGTGGGCCTCATGTCGTTACGCCGAGGAGCAATAGCACACGGACGGCATGAATCGACTGCAATGGAACCGGAAGCCGCCCGGTGCGTTATAGGCCCTTTGGTAAGAGTCCTTGAATTAGGGCTCGATTGGGCAGGATGTCCAAGTCACCTGCCTATGGTCACGCGTGGCGAGGGGGTCCGGTGCTGTCTGAGAGAGCTGCTCGGCAGTCAACTGATATGGGCTTCCTTGCTGAAGGGGGCGAGCTTGGCGCCATGATGCGCGCCCTCGACTGGTCGGATTCACCGCTCGGTCATCCCCGCCAATGGTCCCAGGCCCTGAAGACGACGGTCGGCATGCTGCTGGCAGCTCAGGCCCAGATCGTCCTGTTCTGGGGGCCTGATTACGTAGCGCTGTACAATGACGCCTACGCGCCGGGCATCGGCGCCAATCACCCCCGCGCCCTCGGCCGCCCCGCGATCGAGAACTGGGGCGAACTTTGGGACGATCTCGAACCGCTGCTCGCCGGCGTCCGCCGCACCAGGAAGACATTCGCCGCCAAGGATCGCCCGTTCTACGTTGAGCGTCATGGCTATGGCGAAACGAGTTACTGGGACGTCTCCTACTCGGCCGTACCCGATGACGATGGTTCGGTCGGCGGCGTGCTCTGCATCGTGTCCGAGACCACCGAACGTGTTCTTGGTGAGACGCAGTTGCGGGCGAGCGAAGCGCGCTACCGGGAGCTCAATGCCACGCTCGAGCAGCGCGTGACGGAACGGACCGCCGAACGGCACCTGCTTGCCACGATCGTGGAAACCACCGACGGGCAGATTCAGGCCCTCGACCTCGACTATCGCTGGCTCGCCATCAACACGGCCTGCGCCGAGGCTTATGAGCGCATCTATGGCAAGCGGCCGAGGGTCGGCGATTCCCTGCATGAATTCCTCGCCGACCGGCCCGAGCATCTCGCTGCGGCAACCGCGATCTGGGCCCGCGCGCTGGGCGGCGAAGCCTTCACCAACATCGAGGAGTTCGGCGATCCCAAATTCGACCGCAGGGTCTTCGAAATGAAGTTCGAAACGCTGCGCGCGCCCGACGGTACGCGAATCGGCGCGTTCCTGACCGGGACGGACGTGACCGATCGCCTGGAGGAGCAGGCACGGCTCGCGCAGGCCGAGGCGGCGCTGCGCCAGGCGCAGAAGATGGAGGCCATGGGCCAGCTCACTGGCGGTGTTGCGCACGACTTCAACAATCTGCTGACGCCGATCGTCGGCCTGCTCGACATGTTTCAGCGCAAGGGCATCGGCGGCGAGCGCGAGCATCGGCTGATCGCAGGCGCAGCCCAGGCAGCCGAGCGTGCCAAGACGCTGGTCCAGCGCCTTCTTGCCTTCGCGCGCCGGCAACCGCTCCAGGCTGTTCCGGTCAACATCGGTCGGCTCGTTGCCGACATGGGAGATCTGATCTCGAGCACGACCGGGCCGCAAATCCAGGTAACGGTGGACACACCGGAAGGCCTTCCCGAAGCCATGGCCGATCCCAACCAGATCGAGATGGCCATCCTGAACCTCAGCGTGAATGCCCGCGACGCCATGCCAGACGGCGGCGGATTGCGTATCTCCGCCAAGGCACGGACCGTCACCAGCGAGAACAAATCGGGCCTGGCACCCGGCGCCTATATCTGCATCTCGGTCGCCGATACCGGCATCGGCATGGACGAAACGACACTGGCCCATGCCGTCGAACCGTTCTTCTCGACCAAGGGTGTCGGACAAGGCACCGGCCTCGGCCTCTCGATGGTCCACGGCCTCGCATCGCAGCTCGGCGGCGCGCTGACGATCAGGAGCGCCGTGGGCGCGGGAACGACGGTGGAGTTGTGGCTGCCGGTCAGCCACGCGGCCGCGGCCACGATCGACACGGCCCCGCAACCCGAACTGCGGCCGCTCCCCGTCGGCACGGCGCTGCTGGTGGATGACGAGCCTCTGGTGCGCATGAGCACCGCCGAGATGCTGAGCGAGCTCGGCTACAGGGTCGTCGAGGCCGCCTCCGCCGAGGACGCGCTTCAGCGCGTCAGTGACGGACTGCGGCCGAACCTGCTCGTCACCGACCATCTGATGCCGGGAATGAGCGGAACGGACCTCGGCCTCGCGCTGCGCAATCAATATCCCGACCTGCAGATCCTCGTCGTCTCCGGTTACGCCAACAACGAAGGCATCACGCCGGATTTGTCGCGGCTGACGAAACCGTTCCGGAGCGATGAGCTGGCGGCGAGCTTGGCGAATTTGGCGAAGGTGGGACGGTAGTGGCGAGCAGCCCGCTCAAGCAGCTTATCCACCACAGATCGTAGAGCAAAGTCGGACAAGCGACCTGCTCGACGGAGCGCGAGCCGAAACCCGGATGTCGATTTCGCTCATCCGGGTCAACGCCTGTACGAGTCCCGAGCCCAGCAGAGCGGCCCGGGTCAGCGCCAGCCCGCCGCCAACGCCACGCTGCTGCAATACGCCGAAGTCTCACCGGATCGCCAACCGGTGACCCGTCCCGCTTCCTTGCACTCGTCGTAGGACTTGTAGTTGCCGACGTTTCGGCAGGTGGACGAGTACACGCCGCCCGTCGCGCTGCACCCGACCCAAGGCGCGGTGGACGTCTTAAAGCTGGATTGGCATCCGCCGGCGCAACTGCTGGTTTCGCGCTGGAGCCTGGCGAGCTTCGCGGCATCGGACATCGGCGCCGCCGATACCGCCGCGATGGTGGTTGACGTGCGCGATCCGGTGCTACGGCTGGCTACGCGATGCGCCGGCTTATGCGGCCTCGCCATTTGCCTCGGCGCATCGACCGTGACGCCGGGAAGCTCGGTGCTGACGGGTGTAGGTTGAGACATTGCCGTTCCGCTCAGGCCGCACAGCAGAAGTCCGATGAATGGGAAAGCGACAGAGGGGCGCGCAACGAAGAGTGACGACAACGTCATAGCCATGTCCTTTCAGATGCGGGGACAGCCAATTCCATGCCCGAAGTCAGGTTATCACGCATGCATTGAGGTTGCATCTTTCAAATATCGCAACTTCGCACCGAGCATACAGACTTGCGCTCGACGTCGCGTCTGCCACCATTTTAATCAGGATCCGCGCAGACCGGTGCAGCGCGCAACGTCCCGCCATTCGCGAAAATCATGCCAGCAGCGCAAGAGGCACGAGAAGAGCTTGTGCTCTGGGTTCCAGTTTGCTCCGCGGAATCGCGGTGATAAGATCATTGTCTCAGGATTGTGAAATTCGCCATAGGCGATGAAGCCGCTCTGACTATAGCTTTCAAGTGACGTCAGTGATTTTCAAGCGAGCGGTTCGGAATGCAGCAGGCTTCGGTCGAAAGATTCTCAGACCTCATCGGCAACATCTACGATTGTGTCATCGCACCGGAACGCTGGACTGAGGTTCTGAACGAGATTCGTAACGAGTTCGGCTTCGCGACCGCCGTGCTCTCGGCCTACAGCCTCACGAATGTGAGGATCGGCGTCAACGCCGCCTCCGGAACCGACCCTGTCCCGACGATGGCCCAGACCAGCAAGGAGTATGTGGCCGATATCGTCGAGCTCTGGGGCGGCATCGAGCGCATCAGGCAATATCCGCTTGGAGAGCCGATCATTCGATCCCAGGCCGTTCCTGAGGAGATCATCCTCGGC
Source organism: Bradyrhizobium cosmicum (assembly GCF_007290395.2). Taxonomy (NCBI): domain Bacteria; kingdom Pseudomonadati; phylum Pseudomonadota; class Alphaproteobacteria; order Hyphomicrobiales; family Nitrobacteraceae; genus Bradyrhizobium; species Bradyrhizobium cosmicum. The sequence continues at coordinate 6,810,554 of NZ_CP041656.2, forward strand.
AACCGGTATCACCGGGAATGGGCTCTCCCCAAGGGCTTGTTCGACGCCGTCGGCGTCGCACTTGTTCGCGAGAAGACCATGATCGGAAATGCGACATTCAGCCAGCATGAGTCGGACGGAGCGATCGAGGATGCGCAGGTCGACGGATTGCGCCTTCTCGCACCTCACATCCGCCGCGCCGTGATCATCAGCAATCTGTTCGACATGAAGACCGTGGAAGCCGCGACGTTCGCCGCGACTGTGGAAACCCTGACAGTCGGCGTCGTCTTGACGGACGAGGATTCGAAGATCGTTCATACCAACGCCGCAGCCTCCGCGATGCTCGCGGCAGGCGATCCGATTCTGACGCGGCATGGCCGGATCGCGGTTCAGTCCGCGGCGACGACCACCTCATTGCAATCGGCCGTCGCACAGGCCGCGAAGGACGAGGCGGCACTCGGCCAGAAAGGCATCGGCATCCCGATCCCTCGCCCCGACGGCGCCCCTCTCGTCATCCACATTCTGCCGTTACGGCGCGGCCAGATGCGATCCGGCCTGGTCCAGCGCGCGGCCGCCGCGCTGTTCGTGGCGTCGGCCTCCGGTCCGCCGCAGCTGCCTCATGATGCCCTCGTCCACCTCTATGACCTGACGCCCGCCGAGATTCGCATCTTCGAGCTCATCTGCGACGGACAGACACGTGACGCGATCTCGTCGGAGCTCGGAGTGTCCCTCAGCACCGTGAAGAGCCACCTGTTTCATGTGTTCGAGAAGACGGGGTGCCGGCGCCAGGTCGATCTGGTCAGGCTGGCGAAGTCGCTGACGTTTCCGGTGTAGTTCTCGCGTAGAGTCCGTGATTTTCAAGTGAGTGGTTTGGAATGCAGCAGGCTTCGGTCGAAAAATTCTCGGATCTCATCGGCGGTATCTATGATTGTGTGATCACGCCTGAACGCTGGACCGGAGTTCTGGACGACATCTGCACCGAGTTTGGTTTTGCCACCGGCGCGCTCTCGGTCGCCAGCCTCACCAACATGAAGGCCGTCGTCAACGCGGTCTCCGGGAGCGACCTTGCCCAGATGGCGCAGAACGGTATCGGCTACGGCGCCGACATCATCGAGCTCTGGGGCGGCGCCGAGCGCATTCAGCAATATCCGCTGGGGGAGCCGATCGTTCAATCCCAGGCCGTCCGACAGGACGTGATCGCCGGCAATCGCTATTATCGCGAATGGGCCCTGCCCAGGGGCCTGTTCGACGCCGTTGCCGTCGGCCTCGTCCGCGACAAGGCGATGGTCGGCAATGCGATCTTCAGCCAGCATGAATCCGCCGGATCCATTGACGATGCGCAGGTCGGCGGATTGCGCCTTCTGGCGCCTCACATCCGCCGGGCGGTGACGATCAGCCATTTCTTCGACATGAAGGCCGTGGAAGCCGCGACGTTTGCGGCAACAGTCGAGGCCCTGACGGTCGGAGTCGTCCTGGCGGACGAGGATTCGCGGATCGTTCACGCCAACGCCGCAGCCACTTCCATGCTCGCAGCCGGTGACCCGATCGTCGACCGACAGGGCCGGATCGCCGTTCAATCCACGGCGACCACCGGCGCATTGCAATCCGCCGTCGCGCAGGCCGCGAAAGACGAGGCGACGCTCGGCCAGCGAGGCATCGGCATCCCGATCCCGCGCCCGAGTGGTGACCCCTTTGTCATTCACGTTCTGCCGCTGCGACGCAGCCACATGCGATCCGGCCTGATCCAGCGCGCCGCCGCCGCTCTGTTCGTGGCGTCCGCCTCCGGGCCGCCGCGAATGCCTCACGATGCGCTCAACCAGCTCTACGACCTGACGCCGGCCGAGATTCGAATCTTCGAGCTCATTTGCGAGGGACAGACACGCGCCGCGATCGGTGAATCGCTCGGCATTTCCCTCAGCACCGTGAAGAGCCACCTGTTTCACGTCTTCGAGAAGACAGGGTGCCGGCGCCAGGTCGATCTGGTCAGGCTGGCAAAGTCGCTGACGTTTCCGGTGTAGCCGAAGACCGCTCTCAAGCCGCTTCGGACGCCGGTTTCGTACGTTGCTCGAGCACGCCGATCGTCGAGACCAGGTTGTCGCGACGCGATCGAAGGTTAAGCGCGAGCAGCGGATATGTCGGCTCCCGCACGTCAAACACCCCGGCGCGGGCCTCTTCTTCGAGAATGTCGGTGTTCATGAGCCTAACACGCCACCACAGATCGGCGATCAGCGCATTGAGCTGGAGTTCTCCTGCAGCACCAGAATGGGACATTTTCTGCATCGTTTGCCTCAACCTGAAACGGCCCAGCGAGTTGGGCGTGGGGTTGGCTCCAACTGAGCAAGCAGGATGCCAATGGCGGCGTGCGTTCAAGTCCCGGAATTAACTGCGCGCGGCCAGCCAGAAGCACCACTGCGCCGAGCCGCGCAAAACTCCCGCTTCGGCAGTCTCAGAGGGCATTGCCCAGCAGTCCATTTCACCTGTCGGCGTCTGCCTGCAGCAGACGGGCTCCTGGCCAATCTCCGCTGCGAATGAGACGTTCGACGACGTCGCGCAGGACATTGCCGACCTTGCGGACCAGGCGGTCTGGATTGGTCTTGGTCGCCACGTAGCTGCGCAATTTGATCGAGGGCTCGATCGCCAGGATTTGCGCACGTTCCGTGGGTGCTTCCGTTGCGAGCGCAACGCGCGGGAGAATGGTGTGACCACGGCCTTCGCGCGCGAGGGCTTTGAGCTGCCCCACGGAATTGATCTGCGCCCCGAATTTCAGCGTAAGATGATGAGCCTTTGCGATCTTGCTCAGCAGTGGGCGCACCGGATGCTCGCCGTCGGTCGTATAAATTGGCCAACGGGGTAGCTGCTCAATTGCGATACTTTGCCGCCCCGCCGCTTCTTCGCCGACTCTGCCGAACAACACCAGTTCATCCTCGGCAAGCCCGGTCAGCGACAGGCCGTCAGCCTGATCGTCGCCGTAGAGGATGCCGGTATCGATCTTGCCGGACCGGAGCCACCCCCGCAGGTCACCCGTCAGGCCTTCGAACACGTGGACCTGCGCGCCAAGAAATTCGACCTCGAGGGCCTGCAGCAGCGGCAGCGTCAGCACCGAGGCCATGCTGACGGGGATGCCGATGGTGACCTCTCCGGCCACGTCGGCAGCATCTCGAACCTCCCGGCGGGCCTGTTCGAACTGGGCGCGGATCTGCCGGGCATGATCGAGCAGGACCTCGCCACAGGGGGTCAAGGTCACCCCGCGCGCGTGGCGAAAAAGGAGCTGGACCCCGAGATCCGCCTCCAGGGCCGCAATCTGGCTGGAAAGTGCCGACTGGGCGATGTTGCAGCGTGCAGCCGCGGTTGTGATGCATCCATGAGTCGCAACATTCTGAAAATGCACGAGTTGTTTGAGATTCATGGGGTGCGCCATTGCAGCCGGATCGATCAGCCAGCGATGTTAAAATCAGATCGCAGTCAGCGCAATTTACTGTTTGATGAATTTTGAGGCAGGCCCGAAGATTGCCTCGCCGGTTAGCAGATTGTTCCGGAGGGAAGATGACGAGCAGAAATGGCGATGGCCGGTGGAGCCGTCGCGAAGTCGCCAAAGGGTTGCTGGCCGCACCCTTCGTTCTGTCCACGGCAGCCAAAGCACAGTCGTCCGCGAAGTACGAATTCGGCGTCGCCGGCATCGCCCCCATCTACAGTGCGCCCTACATCGCGTTCAAAAAGGGGTACTTCAAGGAAGCCGGCATCGATGTGGGCTACCTGAATTCCCAGAGCGGGCCTCGCACCAAGCAGATCCTCACGGCGGGGCAGGTGCTGGTGGGGTGCAGCGGCGTCAATGACGCCCTCGCCACCACCGTTGCCGGCAAGCCCACCACGGTCGTGTTCGGGCTTGATCGCAGAATTACCTACGCGAACATCCTGATCCGCAAGGAAGACGCCGGCAAGTTCAAGTCGGTCGCCGACCTCAGTGGTCAGCGGCTGGCCGTGACCCAACTCCAATCGGCCACTTGGCTGATGGCCGTCTTCATCACCGAGAAGGGCGGTGCCAAGGATGTTGATATCCGCGGCCTCGGCGACTTCGCGACCATGCTCGGCGCGCTGAAATCGAAGCAGGTTGCGGCGACGATCGCGACCTCGGCCATGCTCGAACAGATGAAAGGCGAGGACTGGGCTGTGCCGCTGTTCAGCATCGGCGACGATGCCAGCTGGAAATCGACCTTCGGTGGCGATGTCCCGGGCATCGGCTGCTACGTCCTGCAGGAACAGATCGACAAGAATCCGGCAGCGATCCAGGCGGCCGTCACCGGCCTCGTGAAGGCGCAGAACTTCATCAATTCGAGTTCGCCCGAGGAACTCACCGAGTTGCTGCACGAAGACTTCATGAACTCGCTGCCGAAGCCGACCGTGCAGAGCGGCCTGACCTTCTACAAGCAGAACGTCTTTTCGCCAGACAACATCATTTCCGAGAACAGCTACGCGCTTCTCTCCAGCATCATCAAGGACCGTCAGTTCACGCCCGATCAAATGGCGAAGATTCCGTACAAGGCGGCGATCAACATGGACTTCGTTCGCAAGGCGCGCGCGGCATGAGCGCGATGATCGAGCTTCGTCACGTCAGCAAGTCGTTCGAGAGCAAGAGCGGCGAGATCGTGAAGGCCGTAGGCGATGTCTCCCTGACCGTCGAGAAGGGAGAGTTCGTCTGCATCGTCGGACCGTCCGGTTGCGGCAAGAGCACCATCCTCAACATGATTGCCGGTTTCATGCCGCCGACCAGCGGCGAGGTCTATGTCGACGGCGCGCGCGTCGACCGCGACGTGCCGGCATCACTGGGATACATCTTCCAGAAGGACACGGTGCTGCCCTGGTATACGGTGCGGCAGAATGTCGGTCTCGGCCTCAAATTCGTCGGTGCGGCCCGGCAAGACACTGACAAGAAGATCGACCGGCTGCTGCGGCTCGCGCATCTCAGCAATTTTGCGGAGGCTTACCCGCATCAGCTTTCCGGCGGCATGCGCCGCCGGGTTGCGCTTTGCATGAGTCTCGCGGTCGATCCCAAGATCCTGCTACTCGACGAACCATTTGGCGCCCTCGATACGCATACCAAGACGCATCTGCATAGTGAACTGCTCGAGATCTGGCGCGAGCTGGGCCAAACCGTGGTCATGATCACGCATGATCTCGACGAGGCGGTCACGCTCGCCAGCCGCGTCGTCGTTCTGTCGACGCCACCCAGCCACACCCTGCTCGAAGAGATGATCGACATTCCCTATCCCCGCGACGTCTTCGAGTTGCGCCAATCGAGCCAATTCACTGCCCATATCCAGCGCGTCTGGAAGGTGCTCGGCAACCAGTTCAGGGCGGCAGCATGAGCAGCGACCAGGTGCAGATCGCCGGCCCGGAGGTTTCCGCGGGCCGCACTTCCAGGACGCAACCGCGGCGTCGTTTGGCCGGCGGCTTGCGGATCACGCTCACGCAGGTTCTGATCCTGGCCGTGGTGCTCGGAGTCTGGGAAGCGCTGACGCGCATGACCTGGTTTGAGCAGAATACGATCTTCGATCCGTTCTTCATCAGTCGACCGTCGCTGATCGGCGCACGGATCTGGCAGTGGATGCAGCCAGGCAAGAACGCCATCTGGCCCCATCTGGCATCAACGCTCTATGCCACCGGCCTGGGGCTGTTTGTCGGCACCTTGTCCGGCTTCACTGTCGGCGTGCTGCTGGCCCAGAGCCGGTTCTGGGCAAAGGTGCTCAACCCGTTCATCGTCTCGCTCAACTCGATGCCGCGCATCGCCTTCGTGCCGCTGATCACGATGCTGTTCGGGCTGGGTCTCGCCTCGAAAGTCGTGACCGCCTGGTTCATGGTGTTCTTCCTCGTCTTCTTCAATACCTACAAGGGTGCGAACAGCGTCGAGCAGGAACTGGTGAATTTCTGCCGGACACTTGGCGGCCGGCCTTCGCAGATTCTCTGGCGCGTGCGCATTCCGACGGCCGCAGCATGGACCTTCGCATCGCTGCCCAATGCGATCAGCTTTGCATTGATCGGCGTGGTGCTTGCGGAATTCGTGGGTTCGACGACCGGCGTCGGCTATCTCATGACCACGTCGCTGGCGACGCTCAATGCAACGGACATGTTCGCCTCGATCGTCATCCTGAGCCTGGTCGGCGTCAGTCTCGTGTATCTGATCAGCGCAATCGAGCGACGCTTGCTGCATTGGTCGTCCGAATTCCGCAACGATTGAGGCGCGCATGCCGAGCAGCAGCTTCGTCAAGACCGCCTGCCCGCACGACTGTCCGAGCGCCTGCGCGCTGGAAGTCGAACGACTGTCATCGACCAAAATCGGACGCGTTCGCGGCAGCGCCGAGAACAGCTATACGTCAGGCGTCTGCTGCACCAAGGTGTCGCGCTATGCCGAACGCGTGCACCATCCGGCCCGGCTCGCGCAGCCGATGCGGCGCGCGGGCCCCAAGGGATCGGGTGAATTTGCACCGATCAGCTGGGACGATGCGCTCGATGAGATCGCCGACCGGTTCACCCGCGCGACCCAGACCTATGGGTCGGAAGCCGTCTGGCCCTATCATTCGGGCGGCAATATGGGCGTGATCCAGCGCTGGGGTCTCGACCGGCTGCGGCACGCCTTCCGCTATTCACGTCAGCAGACCACCATCTGCGTGACGCCGGCAGAATCGGGCTGGAAAGCCGGCATGGGCGAATTGCGTGGCTGCGACCCCCGCGAGATGGCCGAGGCCGATCTGATCCTGATGTGGGGCGGCAACCCCGTCTCCACCCAGGTCAATGCGATGACCCACATCGCACGGGCGCGCAAGCGCGGCGCGAAGCTGATCGTGGTGGACGTCTATCGGACGCCGACCATCGCTGCAGCGGATATCGCCGTCATCGTCCGCCCCGGCACTGATGCTGCCCTCGCCCTCGGCATGATGCATGTCCTCTTGAAGGAAGGATTTGCGGATGAGGCCTATCTCGCGCGCCTGACGGATTTCGACGGCGACGTGCGGCGTCACATCGAGAGCTGGCCACCGGAGCGGGCGGCGCAGGTGACCGGCGTTGATGTCGCTCAGATCGTCGACATCGCACGGCTTTACGGGCAGACCAAGCGCAGCTTCCTGCGTCTCGGCTTCGGCTTCACACGCTCGCGCAACGGCGCCGCCAGCATGCACGCGGTGTCCTGCTTGCCGGCGATCACGGGCTCCTGGCAGCACAAGGGCGGCGGCGCTTTCTTTCTCGCGCTCGACAACTGGCGCCTCGATACGACGTTGGCGCATGGCCTCGACATGCGCGATCCCCACACCCGCATACTCGACCAGTCGCGCATCGGCGCCATCCTGACCGGCGATCCGGTCGCCCTCAAGGACGGGCCGCCGGTCGCCGCGATGATCATGCAGAATGCGAACTCGGCCAATGTGGCCCCTGATAGTCGCAAGGTGGCTCAGGGGCTCGGCCGGGAAGACCTGTTCCTTTGCGTGCACGAGCAATTCATGACGCCGACCGCCCGCTATGCCGATATCGTCCTGCCGGCGGCGATGTTTCTCGAAGCGGACGACATCTACTACGGCCTTGGGCACACCTACATTACCGCGGGCCCGCGCGTTCTCGACCGCTATCAAGAGAGCTGGACCAATCACGAAGTGGTCTGTGGCATCGCTCGGCGGCTGGGATCGGATCATCCGAGCTTTCGAATGAGCGCGTTCGAGCTGATCGACAAGACGCTGACCGCGTCGGTGCGGGGAACGGCGGCGGAGGCCTTCAGCACCGGCTGGGTGGAATGCGCCGAGCCGTTCGACGATGCGCATTTCACCAATCGTTTCCCGACTGCGGACGGCAGATTCCATTTCAAGCCGGATTGGGCCGAGATCGGTCCGAACGGTCATGGCAAGCGAGCATTGCCGGACTTCATGGAGAATTATGAAGTTGCCGACGACGAGCACCCGTTCCGCCTCGTTGCGCCGCCGGCGCGCACTTTCCTCAACACCACCTTCACGGAGATCGAGAGCTCGCGGAAGCGCGAAGGTGCGCCCCACGTCATCATCCATCCCGAAGACGCCGCACGCCAAGGCGTGGCCGATGCCGAGATTGTGCAGATCGGCAACCGCCGCGGCCGGCTCGAACTGCCGGCGAAAATCGACCGGAGCGGTCGTCCCGGGGTCGTGATCGTCGAAGGAATCTGGCCGAACGCGGATTTCTCGGGAGGACTTGGCGTCAATCAGCTGATCGGCGACGATCCCGTGCCGCCGAACGGTGGAAGCGCTTTCCACGACACCGCCGTCTGGATGCGTCGGCGAAGTCAGCAGGCGGTGATCGAGAATGGATAGAACCTGACCGCGCACATCCAGCCAAAGCCGCGCCGCGCACCGCCGGCGTTCCAGTGGTCGCAACCAGACTCGGTTAGCACGAGGATGTGCCCAGGGGCGGGATCTCCCGTCCCTCGATCTTGGCCGACGGAGATGCCGCAGACCAAGGAGGAGATCAGTGTGGCCACGCTGAGCCAAGGATGATGGAGCAGAAGTTCCGACGGACATAGTTCATGTCCTTCAGCGCCAGGACATCAGCTTTCACATTCCCGAACGTCGTCAGGGGCTTCTTGATGATGCCGCTAGCGAAGTGATCTATGATGTTCTCCTTGAAGTTCGTCTCGCGCGGGTGATGGACGCAGACACGGTCACGCTGCTCATGCGTGAAGTCGTGATAAGCGATGCCGAGCACATCCATCTCGACACCCGCGGTCACCAGCGCGATGGTCGGACGCATATGCTCGGGAATTCCGGGCGTGGTATGGAGTGCGATCGCGGTCCAGACATCCTCGATGTCGCGTTCCGGCACGCCGTAGCTCTCCATGAATTCTCGGGCGACATTGGCGCCATCGACCTCGAAGCGCAGCTGGGGGCTCGAATATTTCTCGGTGAGACCCATGTCGTGGAACATCGCTCCCAGGTAAAGTAGCTCCGGGTCATACTTCAGGCCGCGACGCTCGCCAGTGAGCGCGCCCCAAAGGAAGACGCGGCGACTGTGGTTGTAGAGCAGGTCGTCTTCGGTATCGCGCACAAGCTGCGTGGCGGCGCGGGCGATGGCGCTGTCAGGTACGCGGATGCCGGCAATGATCTCGGACACGGAGCATCTCCTCGGTTGAGCAGTAGGCTGCTTGCCTGTTGGTATTAGGCAACAGGGCCCGGCGCCGGACAACGAGCGGGATGCGATGGATCAGGACAGCGGTACGTCGTTTCCTGACAGCAGGCCGGTCGGAGCCTTCTTGGCCGCTCTATCGCTGGTTAGCTCGCGATCTATTGCGATTCCACCCGCCGGAAGCTGGCGCGATATTGGACGGGAGTCACACCAAGACGGGTGCTGAAGACGATCCTCATCCGGTCCGCCGATCCGAAGCCGCAATCGAAGGCAATGGCCTTCAGCGGCCGATCGCTTGCTTCCAGCATCATGCGCGCGGCATCAACGCGGGCGCGCTCGATGAAGTCGTGCGGTGTCGTCCCCGTCACCTGCCCGAAATGCCGGACCAGATTCCGGGGGCTCATGCCGACGACGGCGGCGAGCGACTCCAGAGTGTGGCGATCCCCAATGTTCGCCATCACATGGTCCTGGATGCGTGCGATGGGCGATTCCGGATCGGCAGGTGCCGTGAGATAGGGACTAAACTGGGACTGTCCGCCCTGGCGCTGGGCAACGACCACCAACCGCTTGGCGACCTTGAGCGCCGTCTCCGCGCCGTGCCTCTGCCCGACGAGCGCCAGGCCCAGATCTATCCCCGCCGTCACACCCGCCGCGGTAATCAGCCGTCCGTCGCGCACATAGATCAAGTCCGGTTCGACTTTAGCCTTCGGGAATCTCGTCGCCAGCGCCTGTGCATCCTGCCAATGGGTCGTGACTCGGCGATCGTCGAGGAGGCCGGCATAGCCGAGCACAAAAGCCCCTGTGCAGATCGATCCATAGACGCTCGAGCGCCACGGCAGCTCCTTGACCCACTCAAGCAGGCACCGTTCGGGCTCCACTTCCGGTGGCGTCGGAGTTCCGGCCACCAAAATGATGTCGAAGCCGCCCGCCGCCTCATCGAAAGTCAGGTCGGCAACCATGCGTATGCCGTTCGACGCGCGCAGCGGATTGCGGTGAGCAGCAACCAGTACGGTTTCGTAGCGATCCGCGCTGCTGAGAAACGTGTTCGCTTCGCTGAACACATCCATCGGCCCAGCGACGTCCAGGGCTTGGACCCCCTCACAGACGACGATCGCGACAGCTTGTACCGGCACCTGTCTGCCTCTCCAGTCTCGCGCTTTATTATGCAGCCAGTTCCAGAGACTGGAAAAGGCCAAGCCCGACCTTCTAGGCCACAACATATCCGTGTATCCGGGACCGACGAGCCGGGTTTGGTGGCGCAGCCGCCAACCAAATGGCCCTTGTTGCTCCCCAACGGAACCGACACGCCGACTGGCGAGCTCATCGCGCCATTATTGTGATCCCGATGCCTTGTCTGGCGTCGTCAGAGGCTCGTCCTTTGAATCGACAACGAAGACCGCCAGTAAGCTGGCGGGCTCCTTGTCGCTCGCATTCTCGCTAACGCTGTGATGTGAACCGGGCATTTCATAAAAGCCCTCACCTGCGTGATAGACCTGCGCAGGGTCGTTGCCGACTTGGCTGCGGATGGCGCCGGACAGCACGTAGGCATAGATGAAGGCCGAGGCTGCGTGGTGATGGGGCAGCGATTTGCCTCCGGGAGGATAGGTCACCGTCACTGCGACTATCTTCTTTCCGTCGACATTCGGGAGCGCGTGCGCGAAGGCGACCTTCACCTGCTCCCGATCCTGCGCGATGGCCGGCGAGGCTCCCAGAGCGACCGTAGCTGCTATCAGCGGGACAGCCGCCGCCCGCATTGCCATCCTCGCTGCTTTTGCCGTCATTGCTCGAGGGTTTGTTAGCGCATCAATCCGATAGGCAAATCCACTGATCGACATCGTCATATCTCCTCTTCCAACGAGCTCGTGCAGGCTGCGTCTCAACCCGCTGCCGAGCCATTTCGCTCGCAATCGGGATTTAGTTCCTGGAGCACGGCATACGTCATGGTCATGATGTTGAGCCATGCGATGGGGAGTCCGGGAAAGGCGAAGCAGCGATCAAGTCGCAGGCGTTGGGGCTCTTGAAGTCCGGGATGAAACGCTCGCAGATGGCCGCATTGACGGTGCCATACGTGGTCGCTGGCTTGTGCGCAAAACCGGCGAAATACTCCTGAATGAAGCCTTCTTTGAAATTTGTGCGCGGGTACCTGGCGACGATTTCCTCGCGCAGCTCCGCGGGAAATTGATCGAATCCCACCCCTATTACATCGAGAAGCACACCGGAGTTGAGGAGCGCCACTTCGGGCCCCATATGCTTCGGGATGCCGGGGGTGGTATGCAGCGCAATTGCTTCCCAGACGGTCTGCACCTGGTCTTCAGCGACGTTGTGGGTGCTAAGAAACTGCCGTGCGGTATTTGCGCCATCGACCTCGAAGCGCTCATCTGGGCTCGAGAACTTCTCGATCAGGCCGAGATCGTGAAATGCGGCTGCGACGTACAAAAGTTCACGGTCGAAGCGCAGATTCCTCTGACGACCCTGCTCAGCCGCGAACAGGTAGACGCGGATCGAGTGATTAAACAACAGATCGGTGGAATGTTCGCGCAGGATGTCTGTCGCCTCTTTCGCGAGCAAGGAATCGGGAATGACGAGAGCCTGGCCGAGATTTCGGGTTGTCATTGTTGCGTCCTTTCAAGAGTTAGTGTGGATCCTGGCTGCGCATTGCGCGCGAGCGCAACGACGAACGATGCTGATCACCTCGCTCCGACGTCGAGTACGATCTTTCCTTTCGGCTGAGGCCGCACGCGTTCCAGGATCAAATGAGCCTCGCGCGCGTCCGCGAGGGGAAAGACTGCCCCGACTTTTGTTCGCAGCTTGCCATCATCGATGAAGCGAGCGATCTTCGTCAGATATTGGCTCGTGACGTTGACCAGAAAGAAGGCGGCTTCAACACCGTGGCGCGTTGCAAGATCCTGATCCGGGCGGGACACTGCGGAGATCAGCTTGCCACCGCGACGAAGGACCTCGAATGAGCGTTCTTGAGTTTCGCCGCCCACAAGATCAATGACAGCGTCCGCGTTCCGAACTTCTTCCTCAAAGCGCTGAGTCCGGTAGTCGATCACCGTGTTTGCGCCAAGGCTGCGCGCGATGGAAATATCGCCCGTCGATACGGTTGCGATGGTTTGCACACCTGCGAGATGGGCCAGTTGAACCGCATAGGATCCAACGTTGCCGGCCGCCCCATGAATAACCACGGTTTGACCTGCTTTGAGCTGGGCGTGATCAAACAACGCCTGCCATGCCGTCACGGCAATGACAGGGACGGACGCGGCTTCAACGTGGCTTAGCGAGGTTGGCTTGCTCGAAACCATCCCTGCGGACGCCACAGCGTACTCGGCATAGGCCCCGATAAACCGCGAGTTCGTAACACCAAAAACCTGATCTCCAGCACGTAGTTCCGTGTCTCCGGGTCCCATCGCGACGATTTGACCCGAAATATCCGAGCCCAGCGTGAGGGGGAGCGGCTGCGGCAAAGCGCTCTTGCCGGACCTGATCCAGCCATCCCATGGGCCAACCCCAGCGGCCGCAACTTTGACCAGGACCTCGCCAGGATCTGGCTCCGGTCGCGGCACGCGCTCGAACTTCATGACCTCGGGTGACCCAAACTGGTGCACGCGCCAGGCCATCATTGTTGAATGAGTTTGCTCTTCGTTAGCCTGAGGAACAATGCTGCTAGCGGTCATCACATTCTCCTTGCGCTCGGCCCGTCATGATTCGCGTCGACCGTTCGGGGCGATTGATCGGACGGGCTTATCCGTATGTCGCAACGAGTCGTGCCGCGAACAACGAGCGCGACCCTGCGGATCAGGACAGCCGCACGTCGTTTCCTGACAAGGCCCGTCCGAACTTTCCGGAGCGGTTTCGCCGTCAGATTTTTCTCGATCTATTCCGATTCCATCCCGCCGAAGCTGCCACGATGATGGACAAGTGCAACGCCAGGGGGGCTCCCCGTCAGCCGGTCCCGATCCGAAGGCTTCATCTGAAGTTGCGGCTTCAGCCGCCGGTCCCTTTTTCCAGCATCATACATGCGGCACCGAGCGCGGCGGATGGATGAGGAGCCATCAAGACCGTTAGCGGTCTGCGCTGCGAAAGGCATCAAGGGCGGTCATCATCTTCGGGAGTGGTCAACCGGCCATCAAGACGCATAACAACACGACCGCCGAAGCGTCGAATGCCGGATGGAGAGTCGACTGGAGAACAAGCGGATTACCGCGGAGGACGATGCTCAGGGCGCGTCATCGTAAGTTGGGTTTCCGAATATCGGAGTGCGCCTTATTCAGGAAACGCTCACCATTTTTCCCATCGCGGCTTCGGCCTACTGGTCAATCGCCATCGTCTTGCGTGGAGACGACAACGCGCGGCGGGGCGCCGCGGTCCAGCGTTTCACGCAATGACATCCCACCAAATCGCAGTTCAGCGTGGAAAAGAATGGATTGGTGCCCAGGGGCGGGATCGAACCACCGACACTGCGATTTTCAGTCGCATGCTCTACCAACTGAGCTACCTGGGCGTGCTCCAAGAGAGGGACCAAGAGGAGGTCAAGACCCATCGAGCGGGCGGTTTATAGTGGGACGAAGGCTGCCTGTCCACCCACGCCGAGCCTAAGGTTTCGCGGGACGCGGCCCGGCTGTGCACAAGATGGAGCGGCCTCGCCGCGGCCAAGGTACCGAACGCCGGAAAAGCAAACAAGATATTGATATTGCTTATTTATTCTTCGCCATCCGCCTCGTCGTCGCGGCCGGGGATGACGTAGGAGCCCTTCAGCCAGCGGTTCAGATCGACGTCGCGGCAGCGCGAGGAGCAGAACGGGCGGCTGGCCTCGGCCTGCGGCTTGCCGCAGATCGGGCAGGTTTTGAGGGGCCCGGCGGGCTTTTTGGCGTGGTCGTCCATGGTGGCGGCAGCCTACACGAGGTGATCGGGTTCAAGAGCCTATCGGCAAACGGGTTTCCGCGGCGGAAGCGCAAGCTGGCCGCCGGCCGATTCTACTGTGCATGGGGTTGTTTTCGAGCTTTTTGTCCGGCGCGGCTGGCGCGCTCATATGGCGGTGGCGTTGAGCCAGCCGAAGCGAATCGGAAACCCCTCGCCGCCGAGCAGGGTCGTGGTCTCGTACAGTGGCAGGCCGACGACATTGGTGTAGGACCCCACCATCTTCACCACGAAGGAGCCGGCGATGCCCTGTACGGCGTAGCCGCCGGCTTTGCCGCGCCATTCGCCGGAACCGATATAGGCCTGGATGTCGTCCTCCGACAGGCGCTTGAAACGGACGCGGGTCTCGACCAGCCGCTGGCGGAAGGCCTCGCGCGGCGTCACCAGACAGATCGCGGTGTAGACCCGGTGGTTGCGGCCCGACAACAGCCGCAGGCACTGCGCGGCCTCGTCCACGAGGTTGGCCTTGGGCAGAATGCGGCGGCCGACCGCCACAACCGTATCGGCGGCGAGGATGAAGGCCCCCCGCAGCTCGTCGTCGAGCTGCACCGATTTCAGCGCCGCGTCGGCCTTGGCGCGGGCGAGGCGATTGGCGCAGGCGCGCGGCAGCTCGCCCCGCTTCGGCGTCTCGTCGACGTCGGCTGGCCGGAGCGCGTCCGGCTCGATGCCGGCCTGGTTGAGCAGCGACAGGCGTCGCGGCGAACCGGAGGCAAGTACGAATTTGGGGCGGCCGAGCATCAGGTGATTTGGGGGATGAAGCAGGGGGTGAATTGCGCGCGGAACCTATCGGAAGGGGGCTGATTTCACAACCCGGGAACCCGAGGTTTGGTGATTCGAGGTTTCGGACATGCCTGTGCCCTCAGTCTGTGACGCCGGTGTTACGGCTACCCGCTCGCCGCGCCCGCGTTCGCAAAACGCTTGCGGATGCGCATCAGCAGCTGGTCGCAGACGTCGCGGTAGGCGGCAAGCTTCTGGTCGCGGCTGCCTTCGATGATGGTGGGATCCTGCGTCGGCCAGTATTCGACGTCGGCAGCGAGCGTGCGGGTCAGCTCCAGCGCCTTGTGGTGCGCCTCCGGCGAGAGCGTGATGATGAGATCGAAATTCAGCCCCTCCCAATCCTCCAGTTCCTCGAAGGTCTGCGGCTTGTGGGCGGAGATGTCTTGTCCCAGTTCGTCCATCACCGCGACCGCGAATGGATCGAGCTCGCCGCGCCGCGCGCCGGCCGACTTCACGTAGAGGCCCTGCGGAAACATGTGCCGCAACAGGCTCTCGGCCATCGGCGAGCGCACGCTGTTCATGGCGCAGGCGAACAGCACCGATTGCGGATTGCTTGCGCGTGGCGAACCCGCCATCGCGGCTAGGCCCTTTTGGTAGAGGGCATGGCCTTGTCGGAAAACCGCTGCACACTTTTCCGGGCCATGCCCTAACCCTTCCAGTGCAGGACGGTAATGAGCGTGAACAGCCGTCGCGAGGTCTCGAAATCGACCCGCACCTTGCCCTTCAGCCGCTCCTGCAGCGTGCGCGAGCCCTCGTCATGGATGCCGCGGCGGCCCATGTCGATGGCCTCGATCTTGTCCGGCGTCGCGGTGCGGATCGCCTGGTAGTAGCTGTCGCAGATCATGAAATAGTCCTTCACGATCCGTCGGAACGGCGTCAGCGAGAGCAGATGCGCGACCACGGGCGTGCCATCCTCGCGGCGGATGTCGAACATCAGGCGGTTGCCGGTGATGCCGATATGCAGCGTGAACGGACCTTTCCCGTCCGCGCCTTCCGGCGCGAACACGTTCTGCTCGATCAGATCGTAGATCGCGATCGCGCGCTCATGCTCGATGTCGGGCCCGGAACGGCCGATCGATTCCTCGTCGAGGGTGACCGCAACGATGCGATTGGTCGAGTCGTCCTGTTCGGGCGGCTGGGTCATGACAGGTTGAGGCGCAATCCAATCGAGCGCGAATGGGCATCCAGCCCCTCCGCTTGTCCGAGCGTCATCGCGGCCGGGCCCAGCGCACGCAGCTGGTCCGGACCGCATTTCAGGATGGAGGTGCGCTTGATGAAGTCGTGCACCGACAGACCTGAGGAGAACCGCGCCGAACGCGCCGTCGGCAGCACGTGGTTGGAGCCGCCGACATAATCGCCGATCGCTTCGGGCGTATGCGCACCGAGGAACACCGCACCGGCGTTGCGGATCTTTGCGGCGAGCGCATCGGGATCGGTCGTCATGATCTCGAGATGCTCGGCGGCGATCGCATCCGCCAGCGGGATCGCCTCGCTCATGTTCTTCACCATGATGATCGCGCCGAAATCGGCCCAGGAGGCGCTGGCGATCGCGGCGCGCGGCAGCGTCTTCAACTGCGCCGCGACAGCCTTTTCGACATCGGCGGCAAGACGCGCGGAATCGGTGATCAGGATCGATTGCGCGCTGGCATCGTGCTCGGCCTGCGCCAGGAGGTCCGCGGCGATCCAGTCGGCATTGCCGGTGTCGTCGGCGATCACCAGCACCTCGGACGGACCGGCGATCATGTCGATGCCGACCTTGCCGAACACCAGTCGTTTTGCAGCGGCGACATAGGCATTGCCGGGACCGACGATCTTGGCGACCGGTGCGATCGTCGCGGTGCCGTGCGCGAGCGCGGCCACGGCCTGCGCGCCGCCGACGCGGTAGATCTCGCTGACGCCGCCGAGCCTGGCAGCGGCCAGCACAAGCGGGTTGAGCTTGCCGTCCGGCGACGGCACCACCATCACCAGGCGCGAGACGCCGGCGACCTTGGCAGGCACCGCGTTCATCAGCACGGAGGACGGATAGGCCGCGGTGCCGCCGGGCACGTAGAGGCCGGCGGATTCGATTGCGGTGTAGCGCCAGCCGAGCTCGACGCCGAGCGGATCGGTGAAACGCTCGTCCTTCGGAAGCTGGCGGCGATGATAGGTCTCGATGCGGTCGCGCGCGAGCTTCAGCGCGTCCAGGGTCGCGACGTCGCAAGCCTTCACTGCGGCCTCGATCTCGGCAGCAGTTACGCGAAGGCCGGATGCATCCAGCGATAGCCGGTCGAACTTTGCCGTGGCCTCGAGCAGGGCGGCGTCCCCGCGCCTTGCCACGTCATCGACGATCGCCCGCACGGCGGCCTCGACGTCGGCCGAGACCTCGCGCTTGGCGGCGAGGAAGGCCGCGAATCGCTGGTCAAAATCGGCGCTGCTGCGGTCGAGACGAACGGGCATCTTGGCTTGGCTTCTGCTGGTTTTGGGGGCGCGGCTTGGCTCACCGGGCCCCCTGCTCAATGGCGCGGCGGGGAAGCTGCGTCAACCCTTGGCGGTCAACCCTTGGCGGTCAACCTCTGACAGCCCCCTTGGAAGGCAGCGTTCCGGCAACCGCTAGCCGGTCCGATTGGTATACTGGTCATCTCACCCTTCCCCCTCGATCCCCACTCCCGCCCCCAGCTCGTCCGCCCCGAGGTCTGTCAGCTCGCATTCCAGGCATTCGACGTCGAGGCGGATGGCGCCGCCCTGGGCGAACAACAGCAGAGCGCTCCCGCCGGGCTCTTCGTCGCGGCCGTCCTGGGGGTGAAACTCGATGCCGACGAGGTCCAGAACCTCGTTCGAAGCGCCGAGGTCGATGTTGCGCGACTTGCAGGCGAGCACGCGGTCGAAGCGGAGCGCGGCGACCAGCCGGCGCGGCTCGGCCTCGCCGTCCAGCGTCTGCTCCCAGTCCAGCCGGCTCATGCCGACCACCAAACGCTTCTCGCTCTGCCGCCAGACGATATCGGCGGGCTGGACGCGGGCGTCCTGCACATGGGTCGAGATCACGGCGAGATCATCGGCATCGAGCGCGATCAGCTTGAGCTGGGGAGACATCAACGACACTTCTCCTCTGGGGCGGATACGGCTCAACGCGCGCCGACGCCGATATTTCCGCGAAACTAACGGGCCGGCGGATCAGAGGCTATTAATATCCTCCATCTCCAGCACCTCCGGGGATAACCGGCCCGGGCGACATGGATCATGGCGCGGCCCATCTGCTCGGTCGAGGTGACGAGACGCGGCGAAATCCGGCGCAGCACCGGCCAGAGCGGCCAGGTTGCGGTATAGACCGCCTGCACCCAGGCTGTCTTGGAGCGGATGCCGTGCAGAGGCTGGATCGCGCCGGGCCGGAACATATAGGCCGCCTTGAACGGCAGCTTGAGCAGATCGTTCTCGGTCTTGCCCTTGACCCGTGCCCACATCCGCGAGCCCTGCTCGGTGGAATCGGTGCCGGCACCGGTGACATAAGTGAAGGTCATCTGCGGATTGAGCCGCGCCAGCGTGGTCGCAGCGGCGAGCGTCAGGTCATAGGTGAGATGGCGATAGCGCTCTTCGGTCATGCCGATCGAAGAGACGCCGAGACAGAAGAAACAGGCATCGAAGCCTGTCAGCCGCGACTCGATCGCCGAATAGTCCCAGAAATCGCCGTGCGTGATCTCGGTGAGCTTGGCGTTGCGCACGCCGGTCGGGCTGCGGCCCACCGCAACCACGCGCGCGATGCCGGGATCTATCGGGCACTCGCGCAGCACACCCTGCCCGACCATGCCGGTCGCGCCGAAGATGATGACTTGCATCGGGACGCCCCCAACGGTCTCGCGGCTCATGCGGCGGTCGCGATCTCGTCGAAGGATACACCGGTCAAGGTTGCCGAGACATCCCACAGCATGGCGGCGGCGGCAAAATCCTTCGCCTGCGACATGATCCTCGCCGCCGTGGGTGCCCCCTTCAATTCGTAGAACCAGTTCGGACCGTAATAACCGCCGGGCTCTGCAGCCGGCGAGGTCGCCGCGAACAGGGTGGGCAGCGCGCCTTCGGCGGCAGACTGGCTGATGAAGGGTTGCAGCCACCGGCTCACGCGCGACTGGAACGTGTTGACGCCCGGCCCGTTCGAAATGAGATCGGTCCGCGCATAGCCGGGATGGGCGGCAAGGCTGGTCAGGCCCCAGCCGGCGGCGAGGCTGCGGCGCTGCAATTCAAGTGCGAACATCAGCATCGCCAGTTTCGACTGGCAATACGCCCGCCACGGTCGATAGGAATGCTTGCTCTGCAGATCGTCGAAATTGATGGCGCCGGAGCGGTGCGCGAGACTGGAGAGATTGACGACGCGCGCACCCTTTGCACGGCGAAGCTGCGGCAGCAGGTGCGCCGTCAGCACATAATGGCCAAGATAATTGGTGCCGAGCTGCATCTCGAAACCGTCCTCGGTCTGCTGCCGTTTAGGCAGCGCCATCACGCCGGCATTGTTGACGAGGAGGTCGAGTTGCTCGTTGCTGGCGGCAAAGCGCCTGGCGAAACCGGCGACGGAGGCGAGGCTTGCGAGGTCGAGATGCTCATAGGCAATCAGGGCGTTGGGAAACCGCTCGCAAATGCCCTCGATGGCCCGCAGGCCCTTTGCGTCGCTGCGCCCTGTGAGTATGACAATGGCACCGGCGCCGGCCAGCGCCATCGCCGTCTCGTAGCCGAGGCCGCCCGTCGCTCCGGTCACGACGGCGGTCTTGCCGCTGAGAGAGGGGATGTCTGCCGTCGTCCAGTCGGTCATGCCATAACTCCGTTCGGCCTGGAAAATGCCCGCGACCGGTCTAAATGTGCACTGAGTGCAATTTTGCAAGAGGTGAAACAATTTGAAGGTTTCGAAGCCCGCCGCGAAATCGGTCAGGAAGAGCGCCAAGCCCTTGCCGGCAGGCGCAAAATCGCCTGACGCCCCCGGCCTGCGCCAGCGCAAGCTGCAGGAGACCCGCGAGCGGCTGACCCGGGGGGCGATGGCGCTGTTCCTGGAGCGCGGCTTCGAGGCCACGACCATCGACGACATCGCGGCCTCCGCGGACGTGTCGCGACGCAGCTTCTTCCACTATTTCGCCTCCAAGGAAGACGTGGTCGCCGCCTGGCAGGAGGGCGCGGCAAGCGCATTGGTCGCCGAGATCGTCGCGCGGCCCGCGGGCGAATCCATGCTGACGGCAGCCGAGAATGCGATTGCGGCAGCGCTCAAGCGGATCGACCCGGCGGAGGCTGCGGCGATGTCGCGGCTCAAGCGCGACAATCCCGCGCTTCAGGCCCGCGACCAGCTGAAATACGAGAAGCTCGAGCGGGTACTCGCCGAAGGGCTCGCGCAGCGCGCCAGGACGAAAGCGGACAGGTTGAAGGCACGGCTCGTCGCAATGATCGCCACCGGCGCGATGCGCGTCGGCGGCGAGAGCTGGATCGGCGAAGGTGCGCGCGAGAAGCCGGACGTTTTCGTCAAGCGCACCTTCGATGCGATCAGGGCGATCTTGACGTGAGGTGCCTCAACCTCATGCCTTGAAGAACGCCAGCAGGTCCGCGTTGATGGTCTCGGCGTGCGTGGTCGGCATTCCGTGCGGAAAACCCTTGTAGGTCTTCAGCGTGCCGTTCTTGAGCAGCTTGGCCGACAGCGGCGCGGAGTCGGCGTAAGGCACGATCTGGTCGTCGTCGCCGTGCATCACCAGCACCGGAACGGTAATCTTCTTGAGGTCCTCGGTGAAGTCGGTCTGCGAGAACGCGACGACGCCGTCATAGTGCGCCTTGGCGCCGCCCATCATGCCCTGGCGCCACCAGTTCTGGATCACCGCTTCCGACGGCTTTGCGCCGGGACGGTTGTAGCCATAGAACGGGCCGGAGGCGAGGTCGCGGTAGAATCCGGTGCGGCTGGCGGCAAGCTGGGCCTGCAGACCGTCGAACACGCTCTTCGGCAGGCCGCCCGGATTGGCCGCCGTCTGCACCATCAACGGCGGCACCGCCGAGAGAATCGCGGCCTTCGCCACCCGGCTCTCGCCGTGGCGCGCAATGTAGTGCACGACCTCGCCGCCGCCGGTGGAATGGCCGACGTGAATCGCGTTCTTCAGGTCGAGATGCGCCGTCACGGCCGCGAGATCGTCGGCGTAGTGGTCCATGTCGTGACCATCGGAGACCTGCGACGAGCGGCCGTGGCCACGGCGGTCATGGGCGATGACGCGGTAGCCGTGGTTGGCGAAGAAGATCATCTGCGTGTCCCAGTCGTCGGCCGACAGCGGCCAGCCATGGCTGAACACGATCGGCTGGCCTGCCCCCCAATCCTTGAAAAAGATCTCGACGCCGTCCTTGGTGGTGATGGTGGGCATGAATGGCTCCTTCAGTGAAAATCGTGCCGGGGCCCGCGAAGAGCGAGCCGGCAACATTGAGATGGGTGTGCGATGTCCGGAGTGCGATGCCTCGCACCGCGGGGGGACAATGACAATCGGGCGATCAGGCAAACGCCATCGGCTTGAAGCGGCGCCAGGCGCCGATGGTCAGCACCACGAAGAACACCAGCACGATGCCCTGCACCGCGGCGAACACGGGACCTCCCGGCGGATTCGGCGGCACGGCGGGGGCGAGCGCGGCGAGGGCCGGCACCTTCAGGAACGACTGGATCACCAGCACGAAGACGTTGAAGTAGAGCGAGATCATCGCGGTTACGATGTAGACCGGACGCCAGACGCCTCCAAGCTTCATGCCGTAGAGCGCGAAGCAGGCGATCGCGAGCAGCACCAGCGAGATGATGCCGATGATGTGCGACGGCAGCAGCTCCTTGAACGGAAACAGGAAGCCGGTGGCGCTGGTGAGGATCGTGAACAGCAGAAAGATCGCGGTGAGGCCGGGCATCGGCTTCGAGCCGAGCAGGCCGAACATCACGACGAGGCCGGCGGCGATGGCGATCAGGCTGATGATGACATGGACCATCGTGAAGGCGGGCAGGCTCAGTCCAAGCATCACGGCGTTTCTCCTAGTCTCAGCGTTGAGATCGCAGGATTAGTATTACGGTCCTCATTGAATGGCTACATGCGCAATGTCACAGGCTCGTGCTCAGCCATGCGTCGTCGTGCGAATCGACAAACACATGGCTGAATTTTTTGCAGCGCTGTCACAATCAACGGCAAGATTCGACAAAAGTCGCATCGATCGTGCAACGTCGGCCCGCGAGCGGCGGACCGACGCGACGGAATTCTCAGACTTCCTTGGTGTCGAAGATCAGCAGGTCGGCGCCGCCGCTGGCGAACTTCGGCACGTCGCCCGCCGCGGCCTTGCCCGCTTCGCTGCCGAAAGCCGCCTGGATGTCGGCCACGCTGTTGAAGGTGAGGATTGCGACGAGGTGGATGCCGGACGGCCCGGCAGGGGAACCGACCGGCCCGGTGCTGACGGCGTATTTCTTCAGGCCCGGCAATTTCTTGGCGAGCGGAATGTGGGTCTCGGCATAATGCTTGTCGAAGGCGGCAGCATCCTTGGGCGTCTTGTAGAGCACGACGAGTTCGGCCATTGAGTCCTCCCTTTGAGTTTGTTGCCGTTAAACCCTCATGGTGAGGAGGCGCGCGAGCGCCGTCTCGAACCGTGCGGGCCCGGCTGTTGCATTCGGGCCTTCATCCTTCGAGACGCGTGCCATGCGCGCTCCTCAGGATGAGGAGATAGTCTGTGGGACACGTCAGGATGGCAAGCCAAAATCCGCTTGCCATCTACTTGTCTTGTTCTTGACTATAGCGCCGGTTTTGCGGCGTCGCCGAGATAGCCGTGCAGGGAGGCCACGACCTGTGCGCCTTCGCCGATGGCGCCGCCGACGCGCTTGACGGAACCGGAGCGGACGTCGCCGACGGCGTAGACGCCGGGCACGGAAGTTTCGAGCGGCGCGACGAGCCGGCCCTGGTTCTGCTCGGACTGCGCGCCTGTCACGACGAAGCCGCCGCGATCGAGCGTAACGCCGCAGCCGTCGAGCCAGGAGGTGGCGGGATCGGCGCCGACGAACAGGAAGAGATTGCTGATGTCGGCAAAATCCTCGTCATCGGACAGCCGGCTCTTCCAGCGGATGCGCCGCAGCAGCGAGGCCTCGTCGCCCTCGAGCGACGTTATCTCGGTGTTGAACAGCAGCTCGATGTTCGGCGTCGCCTCGATGCGCTCGATAAGATAGCGCGACATGCTGGCGCCGAGACCGCCGCCGCGGATGATCATCAGCACCTTCTTGGCGTGACCCGACAGGAACACGGCCGCCTGCCCCGCCGAATTGCCGGCCCCCACCAAAGCCACTTCTTCGCCGGAGCACAGCTTCGCCTCGACCGGCGAGGCCCAGTACCAGACGCCGCGGCCCTCGAACTTGTCGAGGTTCTCCATCTGCGGCCTGCGATAGCGTGCGCCGCTCGCGACCACCACCGACCGCGAGCGCAAGGGATCGCTGCCGTCGAGCGCCACCGAAAACGCGCCGTCCTTGCGCGTGCAGTCGAGCGACTTCACCGTGACCGGGATCATGATCTCGGCGCCGAATTTCTGCGCCTGGTTGAAGGCGCGCGCGGTCAGGGCCAGGC
Source organism: Bradyrhizobium cosmicum (assembly GCF_007290395.2). Lineage (NCBI taxonomy): Bacteria > Pseudomonadati > Pseudomonadota > Alphaproteobacteria > Hyphomicrobiales > Nitrobacteraceae > Bradyrhizobium > Bradyrhizobium cosmicum. Next base: position 6,833,914 of record NZ_CP041656.2, read on the forward strand.
CGGAGATGCCGGTCGGAAAGCCCAGATAATTTTCGATGCGCGCGCTGGCCCCGGCCTGGCCGCCGAAGGCGCGGGCGTCGAGCACGGCGACAGAAAGGCCTTCGGAAGCCGCATACACCGCGGTGGCGAGCCCGGCAGGCCCGGAGCCGACGATCGCGACGTCGTAGATGCGATCGTTGCGCGGGCCGCCGATCATGCCGATCGCGCGCGCGATTTCGGTTTCGCCGGGATTGCGCAGCACCGAACCGTCGGGCGTGACGACCAGCGGCCAGTCTTCCGGCTTGGGCGAGTAACGTGCGATGACGTCGGCGGCGTCGCGGTCACGCTCGGGATCGAGCAGATGATGCGGCTGGCCGTTGCGGGTGAGGAACCCCTGCAGCCGCACAACGCCGGCCGAATGCGAGGGACCGATCAGCACCACGCCGCCCACGCCGGCCTGGAGCAGATTGACCCGGCGCAGGATCAGCGCGCGCATGATGCGCTCGCCGAGCTCGGCCTCCGCGACCAGCAGCGCGCGCAGCCGGTCCGGCGGCAGCAGCAGCGTCTCGACCTCGCCTTCGGCGCGGCCATCGACCAGCGCCGGCCGGCCGGAGAGCTGACTGAGCTCGGCCAGAAATTGCCCCGGCCCCTGATCGATCAGCGGGGTGACATGGCCGAGCCCGTCGCGCTGGGTGATGGCGACATGGCCCTTCAGCACGACGAACATCCCCGGCCCGGGCTTGCCGGTCTCGAACAGCCACTCACCGTCCGCGTAGCTGCGGACCTCGCCAAAGTGGCGCATGCGCTCGATCTCGGCCGATGTCAGCGTCGGAAAGGTCTGTTCGGGGCGGGTGAACCGCGCCATCTGCGCGTCACTGTCAGCTCGTTGCGAATAGTCCTGCCCGCTTGCCACGTCCATGCACTCCAAAAATTCCAGCTGCCGGTTTCAAGCGCCGGTTTTGCCGGCGGCCCCCTCATTTAGGGAATCATCGTCGTTCTGCGAGGGGCCGTCGGTTGCGGCGCGCTCGCGTGCCTGCAGCTTCCGCCGCTTCAGGTTTTCGCGCAGCGCCGATTTCAGGCGATCGTCCCGGGACGCCCTCGCCTGTCTCGATTCCGGTCTCGCGCTCTTGTCGTTCTCGTCAGCCATCACGGGTCCATACAGCGATCCGCGATAACTTGCCCAGGGAATGCGGCAGCTCAAGAGGCTCACGCCCATCCGATCGTGCGAAACTCAAAATGGGCCAGCTCCGGGACATCAGCCAACTGGCCAGATGGCGGGGACATCGGAACCGAAATCAGCGGCAAAGTCAGCGGAAAGTCGGTCGTTTCGCGCCAAAACAGGCGTTTTGCACCTGATATCGCCCCGATTTTCTCATTTTGGCGGGGCCAGCAAGCTTGCACAGGAGGGGGGCTTGTGGCAGATATCGGCCCGCTTGGTAGGCCCCCTGTGGCGGCCGATTCTCATCCCAGCACATGCTGCCGTAGCTCAGTGGTAGAGCACTCCATTGGTAATGGAGAGGTCGACAGTTCAATCCTGTCTGGCAGCACCAGTTTCCTCAGAAAATCGCCTTGTTCTGTTGTCCGATTGCTCCCTTGGAGGGGCAGGACGTGTTGTCCGCCCCTCACCTGTTCTCCTAGAAGCCGAAGCCGATGCCGCCGGCCGCCAGATGGTGGGATGTGCCGCCGAAGCTGGCCGTCCACGGACTGGTCGGAGCGTGAGTGGGATCCACGGTGGAGCCGAAAACCTGATTCACGTCGCCGACATACAGATAGCGGTACTCGCCGAACAGATAAGCGCCGCTATTGCCGAGCGCGAAGCGCGCACCGGCCTTGGCCTGTGCCGCAAAGGTCCAGGCTGAGGAGTCCGGCCTCGCGTTGAAGTGGTTGATGCCGGGCTCGGCCGGGTCGGTCTGGGTGGATGTGGCGCCGTTGATGGACACGTTGGCGGCCCCGATCCCGCCGCCGATATAGGGCGTGATGCCTGGATAGGACGTGTTGAAGCCGACAACCATGTTCGCCAGAAGCACCGTGGTGCGCATCGGGAAAGTATTGTCGAAGGTGTGCTCGGGAAGGCGGTCCGTGGGGTTCACCAGTGTCGCACGCGGCTGGTTGCCCGCCAGATAGAAACCTTCGATCTCCAAAGCGGGCCGCACATACGCGCCATACGACCACTCATAACCGAGATGCGCGCCACCGAACCCGACGCCGCCGCTGCTGGTCCGCCCCGTGGCATTGATGGCCATGGGACCTCCGGCGGCCTCAATGAAAAAGGCGGTGCCAAGTTGGCTGACGTCGGTGTTGCCGCGACTGCCGCCGCCGCCGAAAACGCCGACATAGGCGCCGCCGACGCGCATCGGCGAGGCCGCGGGCCCCTTGGTGACCATCGCATAGGCCTGCGCCGGCGGGGTTGCTGCCACCGTCTCCCTCACGGCGTCGCGCGCGGCCGGCCTGGCTGCCGGTGCAGCCGCCTCTCTCGGCGCGGCCGTGCGCCGCTCCTGTTTGGCCTGCTTCAATTCTGCGCGCAGCTCGGAAATGGTCTGCTGCTGCGCCTTCAGCATGCGAAACAGTTCGGCGTTGGACGGAACGTCTTCGGCATGGGCGGCGCTCGCCGTCATCAAGCCCGCGGCCACGATGAAACATTTACGCGCTGTCATTTGATACCCCGCCCGGTTGCAAATCATCGATGGCACTATGGAACCTGGGCGGGACAGCGCAAAGATGGCGCGACCGCAGGTGCGACCGTTTGAGGCACGTCGGCCGGAGATTTCGAACGCGTGTGGACTTTGAGCGACACGCGTCCGCGGCTCCATCAATCCTGCTGGACAGCGCCATTCTCAATTCACGCATGAAGCCGCGTTCTCGCGGCATGAAATGCCCGAGTTTTGCGCTCCTCTTTCACCCTCTCTTGTGAAGAGGGCGCAGGGAAGGCCGGGTGCCGGCTGGCACCCGTGATCCGCTGCGCGAAGAATTTGCACACGCAAATGCGCAGGCGGAAAAACAGGTGGGCCGGAAAACACCCGGCCTTCCCTGCGCGATGGTCGGACGGCTTATGCCGGGCTCTCCCGGGAGCCGAACTTTCCCTCTGGCCTCCCTCGCCCCGCGAATTGACGATGCCGTCCGCCCGGTTGGGCTCGCGCACATCTCCGCCAAGGGCTTGACCGTAGCAACGACGGCCAGGACGACCCGGTTTTGCCGTACGCTTCAGCGTCGCTCGTCCGCACGCGGCTGCGGGCTCACAGGGACTACCCGCCCTGCCCTTAGCCTCTCGCGCACGACGCTGCCGCGTCCACCGCACCCCAACCCACGTTCGTTGCGACGTACGATCGCCCCTCTCATCGGGCCGGGATGGGCAGATAGTGCCGCAATTCCGAATTTCGGTAAAGTGGAATATTTTCGTGGAGAGGGATTGACGGGATTTTGCACAATGCAGGGGTGTTTTGCCCGACGGGTCAGATTAGCGCACATCTTAGACCCAAGACCGTATGTTGCCCTGCCTCTGGAAAGGGACACAACGGACATCGAGCAGACTTCCGCTAGGGGCCAGATCCAGAAGTCGCTGCCGTCAAATTATAGTTTCGATGACAGTATTCAGGCTCTGCTGTAACATCGATTGATACCACCGTGTTCAGGAGTCTTGATGGTTATCGGGCCGCTTACCTCGCCGAAAGATGCTGACCGCATCGTCGACATTCTCGTATCACACAACAATCTGCACACGCCGGCCACTGCGCGCGAACCATTTCATCTCGTCGTTCGCGACGATAGCGACGTCGTGGTCGGAGGGGCTCTCGGCTGGACCGCGCATTGTTGGTGCTATGTGGACATACTAGCCTTAGTGCCGGAAGCCCGCGGCAACGGCGAAGGCACGCGCCTTCTGACCGCTGTCGAGAATCTCGCCCGCAGCCGCGATTGCATCGGTGTCTATCTCTTCTCTTACTCCTTTCAGGCGCCGGGCTTTTACGAGCGTCACGGCTTTACCGCCTTTGGTCAAATTGCTGATCTCCCGCCCGGCCACGTGACGGTATGGCTGTCAAAGCGACTCGACGGAGATGCTCAGTGACAGCGATGGCGACTGAGGTTCGAGCACGACAGAAATGCCTCAATTGGCTCACTTGCGGACATCGCGCGAGCGAGGGCTACGGTCGGATTGGGCGAGGAGTTACAGCCCACTCATCCGCAGGAGCCTCGTCTTTGCCCACCTGATGCCCGGCGAATCGATCGTCTGCCCGGCGCAAGCGTCGGCAAAGCTCGCGGTTGATATTCTGCAGGACGATCACGTAGGCGTGGATATCGGCCTTGTAGTAGGCGTAGAGCTTTTGGGCGGTCAGCTCATACAGCACCGTCGGGCTCTCCGCGACCACCGTGGCGGAGCGGTTCTGCATTTCAATCAGCGTCATCTCGCCGAAGAAGTCGCCGGGCTCCAGAACGGAAATCGGGACGCTTCCTGCATCCGCCCGCTTGCTCACCGCCAGCCGGCCGGACTTGACGATGAACATCGAGCGGCCCGGCTCGTCTTCCGCCACAACGGTCGCGCCGGCCTCAAAGCGGCACTCGACCAGCATCGACATCAGCAGGTCGAGACTCGGGTCCGACAGACCGCCGAAGAACGGCGTCGTGAGCAGGAACGCCTTCATATCAGCGGCACTGACAACCATCGCGCGAGGATACGCTCCATTGCCATCTGCGGCAAGCAGAGCGGATATCGCACTGACAACGCCCGAGCTCGAACAAGGCGCCAGCAAGCGTCTCGTAGGATGGGGTGAGCGCAAGCGAAACGCATCAATTCCATGAGAGCGATGGGTTTCGCTGTTCGCTCGACCCATCCTGCGCTCGCTGCTCATGTGGTCAGAGGTCAGCCTCTTCCTTGGCCAGCGTCAGCAATCGAAGCGTCAGGAACGTGAACACCGCGACCGTCACCGCGACATCGTAGGCACCGAGCCCGACGGAGACGCCGATGGCGCCGGTGGCCCACAGGCTTGCGGCCGTCGCGGTGCCCTGCACCGAATTGCCCTGCTTGAGGATCGCACCGCCGCCGATGAAGCCGATGCCGGTGATGAGGCCCTCGATCACCTTGGCCATGCCGTCAGGCGAATGCACCAGCAGACTTTCGCTGGCCTGCACGAAGCCGCAGCTTGCCATTGCAACCAGCGGAAAGGTGCGCAAACCCGCGCTCCGCGCCCGCTTCTCGCGGTCCCAACCGATCGGAATAGCGAGCGCGAACGCGGCCGCCAGCGCGACGACATGTACGCCGATGTTGAATCTATCCAAAGCAAATCCCCGCAACCAAAGCAGCCATCAAAATCAAGCCGGCCTGCAACGCGGCCGGGCGGCGGATGGTTTCAGGACGGGCTGATTTGCCGCATGGGGCAGTAAAGGGAAGAGCCGCCTACTCCGCCAACTCGCGCATCACCTTGATCAGGTCCGACTTGCCCTCGAAGCCGATGCCGGGCAGCTCCGGCATGACGATGTGGCCGGCTTCGACCTTCACGCCATCAGGGAAGCCGCCATAGGGCTGGAACAGATCGGGGTAGCTCTCGTTGCCGCCGAGGCCGAGGCCGGCGGCGATGTTGAGCGACATCTGGTGACCGCCATGCGGGACACAGCGCGAGGGCGACCAGCCGAACTGGTGCAGCACGTCGAGGGTGCGCAGATATTCGACGAGGCCATAGGACAGCGCGCAGTCGAACTGCAGCCAGTCGCGGTCCGGCCGCATGCCGCCGTAGCGCAACAAATTGCGCGCGTCCTGGTGCGAGAACAGGTTCTCGCCGGTCGCCATCGAGCCCGGATAGAATTCGGAGAGCGCGGCCTGGAGCGCGTAGTCGAGGGGATCGCCGACCTCCTCGTACCAGAACAGCGGATACTGCCGGAGCATCTTCGCATAGGCGATGCCGGTCTCGAGGTCGAACCGGCCGTTCGCATCGACGGCGAGCTGCGCCTGCGACCCTATCTCGGACAGCACCGCTTCGATGCGGCGCTGATCGTCGTCGATGGGCGCACCGCCGATCTTCATCTTGACGACGTTGTAGCCGCGATCGAGGTAGCCACGCATCTCGGCGCGCAGCGCCGTGTTGTCCTTGCCCGGATAATAGTAGCCGCCGGCCGCATAGACGAACACGCGCGGATTGGCCTCCAGCCCCTTCTGCTCGGCGAGCAGCCGGAACAGCGGCTTGCCCGCGATCTTGGCCGTGGCGTCCCAGATCGCCATGTCGAGCGTGCCGACCGCAACCGAGCGCTCGCCGTGCCCGCCGGGCTTCTCATTGCTCATCATCGCCGCCCAGAGCTTGTGCGGATCGAGATTGTCGCCGGCCTCGTTGAGGACGCTCTTCGGCTCGGCTTCAAGGATGCGATTGCGGAACCGCTCGCGGATCAGCCCGCCCTGGCCGTAGCGGCCGTTGGAGTTGAAGCCGTAACCGACCACGCGCCGTCCGTCGCGCTCGACGTCGGTGACGACGGCGACGAGGCTCGCCGTCATCTTCGAGAAGTCGATATAGGCGTTCCGGATCGGGGACGCGATCGGCTTGGTGATCTCGCGGACGTCGACGATGCGCATGGGGAGTCTCCGGGCTTCGTGATAAGGCTGCATTGTCTATCGCGGCCGCGCAGGCGCTGTCATTCATCTTCTTTCCAGGAAGGATCCGGGAACATCTTCGATTCGAGGCTCCAATGGGGCCAGATGCACTACCATTTTGAGAGCCGACGCCTACATGTGAAGTCTGCTCTCCAACGCCCTCCATCCGGACCCCTCGCATGATCCCCTTCTCCGTGCTCGACCTCGCTCCGATCCGTCAGGGCAGCACTGCGGCGCAGGCGTTTGCCAATTCGCTCGATCTCGCCCGCCATGCCGAGGCCTGGGGCTACAAACGGTTCTGGCTGGCCGAGCATCACAACATGACGGGGATCGCAAGCGCCGCGACGTCGGTGGTGATCGGACATGTCGCGGGCGGCACCAAGACGATCCGCGTCGGCTCCGGCGGCGTGATGCTGCCGAACCATTCGCCGCTGGTCATCGCCGAGCAGTTCGGCACGCTGGAATCGCTCTATCCCGGGCGGATCGATCTCGGGCTCGGGCGGGCGCCGGGCACAGACCAGTTCACCGCGCGGGCGATGCGGCGCGATCTTGCAACGGCTTCCGAGAATTTTCCACATGATGTGCTGGAATTGCAGGCGCTGCTCGGCGACGTGGAGCCGAACCAGGCGATCCGCGCCGTGCCAGGCATGGGAACGAAGGTGCCGCTCTGGATCCTGGGATCGAGCACGTTTGGCGCGCAGCTTGCCGGCATGCTCGGCCTGCCCTTCGCGTTCGCCTCGCATTTCGCGCCGCAGATGATGATGCCGGCGCTGCGCGAGTACCGGTCGCGCTTCGCGCCGTCGGCACAGCTCGACAAGCCCTATGCGATGGTCGGCGTCAACGTGTTCGCGGCCGACACCGACGACGAGGCACGGCGTATGTTCACCTCGCTGCAGCAGCAGTTCATCAACCTACGCCGCGGCACGCCGGGCCAGTTGCCGCCGCCGGTCGACGACATGGACGCGCTGTGGTCGCCGGCAGAGAAGGCCATGGTCGGCCAGTCGCTGTCCTGCTCCGCGGTCGGCTCGCCGGATGTCATCGAAGAGAAGCTGAAGGCGCTGATCGCGGAGACCGGCGCGGACGAGCTGATGACCACGGGGCAGATCTACGACCACGCCGCGCGGCTGCGCTCGTTCGAGATCGCCGCCGAGGTTCGCGATCGGCTGGCGAAGCAGCCGGCGGCATGATCACTGGCCGAACGCGTTACCCTGGCGGACCTGGCAAGTGGTGTTGGTCACCTCGATGCGGACAAGCTCGATCGGCCGATGCGACGTCAATCCGGGATAGCGGATGGGCGCGCTGCCTTCCTTGCCGTGAACGACGCGAAGCGAGCAGGAGGACGCGTCGTCACTGAACGAGACGACGATACGCCGCGCGCCCGAACCGGCAAACTTCTGGTCGGCGGCAACGCTGCGGCCTTCGAAGCGCCAGTTCAGCACCGACTTTCCCTCGCCGGAGACGGCCGCGTTGACAAGACGGTTGTTGTTGCCCTTCGCGACCCTGTTGAAGCGGCTGAAGAAGCGGCCCTGCTCGCTGATGTAGAGCAGGACCTGGGACGTCTGATGGCCCGGCTTTTCCTCGCCGGTATCCAGGAATTTCTCCGTGCGGCTGTCCGTCCACGACAGGTCGACGGAGATGCCACGCAGCGGTGCCGGAGCAGCCGACACAGATCCCGGGGGCAACACCGGCAGAACGAGCAGTGCAACAATCAGCCGCGTGGTCCATCCCGGCATGGTTGCCGCTCCGCCCCTGACGCATCCGTTGCGAATTTCTAGCCGGGATTGAGCGTATCGCCTAGGACGCGTGTTGGTTCTAATCCGGAAAGCCGAACAGCTTGGCCGGATTGTGCACAAGAATCTTCTCCAGCTCGGCCTGGTCGTACGCGAAGCGGAACATCAGTTCGAGCAGGTCGGCGTCGTTGGGCGGCTGCTTGACGGAGACCGGGTGCGGCCAGTCGCTGGCCCAGACGCAGCGGTCGAGTGCGGCCTCGATATAGCTGCGCGCGATCGGGATCACGTCGTCATAGGGCGGGCCGGCCTGCGAGGTCTTCTCGCCGAGCGACAGCATCACCCAGAAATTGCCCTTCTTGAGCAGCTCCAGCATCTTGCGCAGGTTCGGATCGTCCTTGCCATTCGACGGCACCGGACGCGCCATGTGGTCGATCAGCACAGGCACGTCGAGATTCTCGTATTTGGCGACGCTGGAGATGATGCCGTGCTTTTCCGGCTGGATCTTGACGTACCAGCCGAGCTCGCGGATGCGTGCGATGGCGCGGGCGAAATCGGCATCCGACAGCACGGCGCCGAGCTCCTGGCGGAAGCTGAAGCGCGCGCCGCGCACGCCGGCGTCATGGAGTTTTGCCAGATAAGCGTCGTTCGCCTCCGCGAACACCAGCGCGTTGGCGCAGCCGCGATAGTTCGGACCCATCGCGGCGAGGCCGTCGAGCACGACGGAATGGTCCGCGCCATAGGTCGTGGTCTGCACGATGATGCCGCGCTCGATGCCGAGCGTCTTGTGCACGCGCAGCGCCGCCTCCCAGGTCGCGCTCGGCATCCGGTAGGCCGCGCCGGGACGCTCCGGATATTTGTCGATGGGCCCGAGCACGTGAAACTGGCTGTCGACGGTCTTTGGCGGCGGCGCCTTGACTGGGCGGCGCGGATTTGGGTCGAACGGCAGATAGGTCGGCATGCGCAAGCTCCCTCAGTCGATCACGGCAGTGAAGTCGCACTGCACCAGCGCGCCGCCGTCCATGGTGTCCATCGGTAGCGCGTGGCGCGCCGGGCGCGAATGCTCGTCCGGAAACATCTTGAGCCATTCGACATTAACCGGACCGCGCTGCGTGCGGTCCTTCAGCCACACCGTCATCTTGATGATGTCGTCCGTGGTGCCGCCGGCGGCCTCCACCGTCGCCTTCATATGCGCGAACATGTTGGCGCATTGGGCGTCGAGACTCTCCGGCATCACGCCGGCCGCGTCGCGGCCGAGGATGACGCCGGACATCACGAGACCGCCGATGCGGCAAGCGTTCGGAATCGGATTGGCGTGCTTGAAGCCGCCAATATGGATGCTCTTGCGCCGCGATTCACCCGTCATGGTGCGCTCCCTCTCTGTTTATTGGTTCAGACGAACTGGCACGACACCGAGCCGAAGCTGCCGTAGTCGGCATGGAAAGTGTCGCCGCGGCGGATATCGACCGGACGCGTGAACGATCCCGCCAACACCACTTCGCCTGCCGCGAGATGTTCGTCGTGCGGCGCGAGGCGGTTGGCAAGCCAGGCGATGCCGTTGGCGGGATGGTTGAGCACGCCGGCGGCGAGCCCGGTCTCCTCGACCTCGCCGTTGCGGAACAGCAGCGCGCCGATCCAGCGCAGGTCGGCATCCATCGGGCGGAACGGCCGGCCGCCCAGCACCAGCGCGGCGTTGGCGGCGTTGTCCGAGATCGTATCCATCACCTTGCGCGGCTTCCCGGTCTCGGGATCGACGCGGTGCATGCGCGTCTCCAGGATTTCCAGCGCGGGCGTGACATAGTCGGTGGCATTGAGCACGTCGAAGATGGTGCAGTCCGGCCCGCGCAGCGGCGCCTTCAGCACGAAAGCGAGCTCGACCTCGATCCGCGGCGCGTGGAAACGATCGAACGGGATCGGCGTGGCGTCGGCATAGAACATGTCGGCGAACAGCACGCCGTAATCGGGCTCGGAGATGCCGACCGCGTTCTGCATCGCCTTCGAGGTCAGACCGATCTTGTGGCCCTTGATGACGCGGCCGCGGCCGAGCTGCAGTTTGGTCCAGGCGCGCTGGATCGCATAGGCATCCTCGATGCTGAAATCGGGATAGTCCTTGGTGAACATCGTGATCAGCGTTTTGGTGCGCTCGGCCTCATCGAGCCGCGCGGCGAGACGTTCGATCGTGGCGGTGTCGAGCATGATCTATTGCTCCGCAGCAACGGTGTTGCGCAGCACGCCGATGCGGCTCGACTCGACCTCGACGACGTCACCGACCTTCAGCCAGCGCGGCGGATCGAAGCGAACGCCGGCCCCCGTCGGCGTGCCCGTCACGATCATGTCGCCGGGCTTCAGCGTCGCGAAGGTCGAGAGATAAGAGATCAGATAATCGAACGGGAACATCAGCCGTTCGGTCGTGTCCTGCTGCCGCACCTCGCCGTTGACGCGCGTGATGATGTCGTGGGGACCGCGCGGATCGAGCTCTTCCGCCGTCACGATCCACGGGCCGATGCTGCCGGAGCGATCGAAATTCTTGCCCTGCGTGACGTTGAACTTGCCGTGGCGCAGCCAGTCGCGGACCGTTCCCTCGTTGCACAGGGTCATGCCGAAGATGTGCGACCACGCTTCCTCGCGCGGGATGTGGCGACCGCCCTGACCGATCACGATGACGAGCTCGCCCTCGTAGTCGAGCTGCTCGGAGACCTTTGGCTTCTCCAGCGGCTGGCCGGAGCCTGTCATCGAGGACATGCTGCGCACGAACAGGCTGGGATATTTGGGCAGGTCGGAGCTGTCCTTATATTCCGCGTTGCGCTCGGCGTAATTGACGCCGATGCACCAGAGCTTTTCGGGAGCGAGCACCGGCGGCAGCAGGACGAGCTTGTCCAGCGCGTGGTCGGGCTTCTGCCCGGCCGCCGCCTCCTGCGCATCGGCCAGCGCGTTGGCCGCGATCAGCGCCTTCACGTCGGAGAAGTCGCGGCCGATCCGCTTCGTCAGATCAACCACACCGCCTTCGACGGCGGCGCCGTAGCGTGGCTCTCCGTCCAAGAGATAGCTTACGAGTCGCATGTCGGTTTCTCCAATGGACTTCAGGCACTGAGGCAGCGCAATGCGCCGGTCGCTCAGTCTTTCGATTTGGGCGTCTGGAAGACGGTGTTCAGCGTCACGATCTCGCCGAGGCTGGCATAGCGCGGTCCGCCGATACGCGCGATCGGGTCGAGCGCCTTGGTCTCGACCTTGCCGTCGTTCACGAGACCGTCGCGCAGATGGAACATCACGACCTCGCCGACGATCAGCCGGCTCTTGGCATCGCCGAATTCGAGGCACTGCCGGAAGCGGCACTCCATCGCGACCGGCGCTGCAGCCAGCCGCGGCACCTTGATGCGCTCGCTCGCGAGCGTCTCCAGCCCGAGATGCTCGACCTCGCTGACTTCAGGGGGATGCTCGACGGAGCTGTCGTGCACCGCGGACATCAGCGGGGTGTCGGCGATATGGATCACATATTCCTCTGTATCGAGGATGTTGTGCGCGGTGTCTTTGTAGTTTGCGCCCTTGCGGCCGACGCTGATGGCAAGCATCGGCGGCTTCTGCGAGACGAAGGTGAAGGCGCTGAACGGCGCGAGGTTGAGCACGCTGGAGCGCGACAGGCTCGTCACCCAGGCGATCGGGCGCGGCACCACGATGCCGGTCATCAGCCGGTAGATGCGCTCCGCGCCGAGCTCGGTGGGGTCGATCCGCATTGCTCAATCAGCCTTGATGTTGGCCTTGCGCACGACCGGGATCCACTTGGCGTCCTCGCGCTCGAGATAGGCCTTGAACTCGCCCGGCGTCATCGCGACGGCTTCGCCGCCGAGCTTCTCGAACTTGTCGACCACGCCGGGGTCTTTCAGGATCGCGACCAGCGTCTCGTGCAGCTTGTCGATGACAGGCGCCGGCGTGCCCGCGGGCGCGAACAGGCCGGTGAAGGTCTGACCATCAAAGTCCTTGTAGCCGAGCTCGGCGAAGGTCGGGACGTCAGGCAGCGACTTCAGGCGGTGCGGACTGGTGACGGCGAGTGCGCGGAACAGGCCGGCCTTGATGTGCTGCAGGCTGACCGTGAGCTGGTCGAATGCAAACTGCACCTGGCCGCCGAGCAGATCGTTGATCGCAGGCGCGTTGCCGCGGTAGTGCGCGGTGACCCATTGCAGCTCGAGGCTAGACTGCATCAGCTCGCTGAGCAGATGGTTGGTGGTGCCGGGGCCCGGCGAGGCCATGGTCAGCTTGCCGGGGTCGCGCTTGGCGAGCTCGATGAATTCTTTGAAAGTGTTGGCCTGCACCGACGGATGGACCTCGAGCACCAGCGGCGTCATCGAGATCGTCGAGATCGGCATGAAGTCCTTTTTCCAGTTATAGGCTTCGCGCTTGTTGATCTCGGTCGCAAACAGCACCGGGCCGTTGGCGCCGACGAACAGCGTGTAGCCGTCGGGCGCCGACTTGGCGAAGGCTTCGCCCGCGATCATGCCGCCGGCGCCGGCCTTGTTCTCGATGATGAAGGGCTGGCCGAGCTTTTCCTGGAGCTTGTCGGCGACGATGCGCGCCGCGCTGTCGACATTGCCGCCGGCCGGATAAGGCACGATCAGCTTGACGCTGCGCGCCGGCCATTGCTGGGCCGAAGCGGACCCAGCCAGCATCGCAGTGACAGCGGCGATGGCAATCCAGATTAATCTCATGTTAACCTCCCGACGGCGCTTCCAATTTCCATGCGAGTGCCCCGACGTCGTGCAGGGCATCCCAACGGAAGCGCAATCTCCAGATGCGGGCTTTACCTGTCGAGTGAATTGTGGCGTTCTTGTCCATATTATGGACAAGAGAGCTTTGTCAAAATCAGCGGTCGAACCGCGACAAGGCGCGCAGGCAATCCGGCGCGCGCTCGCGGTGCTGCGCATTCTTGCCGCAGGCCGTGAAGATGGTGTGCCATTGGCCGAGGTCGTACGCGCCACCGGCCTCACACGTCCGACCGTGCATCGCATCATCCACGTGCTGATCGAGGAAGGCATCGTGGAACGGCACGACAGAACCGGCCGCTACGCGATCGGAAACCAGGTGCCTGAACTGGCGCTTGCGCGAGCGCGGCCGTCGCGGCTGCTGGTCGCCGCCAGTCCGTCGCTGCGGCGCGCCTCCACCGAGATCGGCGACACGCTGTTCCTGACGATGCGGACCGGCAACGACACGCTATGCGTCGATCGCAGGATCGGCATCTATCCGATCCAGGTGCTGTCGATCGAGGTCGGCGCGCGCCGGCCGCTCGGCGTCAGCAGCGCCGGCGTCGCCATCCTCGCCGCGATGCCGGCTCCGGATGCGCGAAAAATCGTCGCAGCCAACGAGAAGAGATTCGAAGCCTACCAGACCGACGCTGCGTCGGTGATGAGCCAGGTCACGACGGCGCGGAAGCGTGGATACAATATGAGAGAAATCGGCCTCGTGCAGGGCACCAAGTCGATCTCGACCTGGATCAAGACCCCGGATGGGCAGCCGGCCGCAGCGATGACCGTCTCCGCCGTTCGGACGAGGCTCGGGCCAAGGCGGGAGCAGGAGGTTGCGGAGATCCTACTGCGCGAGGCGCGGATCATCGAGCAGGCGATACGGGGTTAGCGCTGTCGGCTAACACGGACGGCGCTTCTTCGCCTCTCCCCGCCTGCGGGGAGAGGCCGGAATTTGCGTGCAAATTCCGGGTGAGGGGGAGTCTCCGCAAACTCAACTCTCACCGTCCCCGCGGAGAATCCCCCTCACCCCAACCCTCTCCCCGCAAGCGGGGAGAGGGGGCGCGCCACCGCTGTCAATGGGCTGACTTGGCCCGCCATTTTGTGGCACAAGGGCCGCCATCGCCGACCGACCCACGAGGCCAAGCATGCCCGCGCCGAAACCGCCTGCCTTCGAGACCCTGAGCCTGCATGCGGGCCAGCATCCGGATCCCGCGACCGGCGCCCGCGCTGTGCCGATCTACCAGACCACGTCCTACGTGTTCCAGGATTCCGACCACGCCGCCGCTCTGTTCAACCTGGAGCGCGCCGGCCACATCTACACGCGCATTTCGAACCCGACCACCGGCGTGCTGGAGGAGCGGCTCGCGGCGCTGGAGGGCGGCGTCGGCGCGATCTGCACCGCGAGCGGCATGGCCGCGCTGCATCTGGCCATCGCGACATTGCTCAATGCCGGCGATCACATCGTGGCATCGAGCTCGCTCTATGGCGGCACCATCAACCTCCTGGCGCACACGCTGCCGCGCTTCGGCATCACCACCACCTTCGTGAAGCCGCGCGACCACGACGCGTTCCGCGCAGCGATCAAGCCGAACACGAAGCTGGTGATCGGCGAGACCATCGGCAATCCCGGGCTCGAAGTGCTCGACATCCCCAAGGTCGCAGCGATCGCGCATGACGCGAAGATTCCGCTGCTGATCGATAACACCTTTGCCACGCCCTATCTCAGCCGCCCGATCGAGCTCGGGGCCGACATCGTGATGCACTCGGCGACAAAATGGATCGGCGGCCACGGCATCGCGATCGGCGGCGCCCTCATCGACGGCGGCCACTTCGACTGGCGTGCGTCCGGAAAGTTCGGCGTGCTGACCGAGCCCTATGGCGGCTATCACGGCATCGTCTTCGACGAGCAGTTCGGCACCGCCGCCTTCATCATGCGTGCGCGCACCGAAGGCCTGCGCGATTTCGGCGCCTGCCTGTCGCCGACCAACGCATTCCAGCTGCTGCAGGGCGTCGAGACGCTGGGCGTGCGCATGGACCGCCACATCCAGAATACGCACCTCGTGCTGGAAGCCCTGAAGTCGAACAAGGCCGTCGACTGGGTGCTGCATCCCTCGATGGAAGACCACGCGGACTATCAGCTGGCAAAGCAATTGCTGCCGCGCGGCGCCGGCTCGATCGTCTCCTTCGGCATCAAGGGCGGGCGGCCCGCGGGACGCAAGTTCATCGAATCGCTGCGCATGATCAGCCATCTTGCCAATGTCGGCGACGCCAAGACGCTGGTGATCCACCCCGCCTCGACCACGCATCAACAGATGGACGCCGAGCAGCTCAAGGCGGCCGGCATCGGCGAGGAACTGGTGCGGCTGTCGGTCGGCATCGAGACGGCCTCAGACATCATCGACGATCTCTCCCAGGCGCTGCGCATCTCGCAAAAGGTTTGAGACCATGAAGCTCTCCGTCAACGGCGCCGAGGTGTTTGTCGCAACCGGCGGCCGCGAATTCGACAAGTCCCTGCCCGCGGTGGTCTTCATCCACGGCGCCGGCTTCGACCGTTCGACCTGGGCGCTGCATACGCGCTGGTTCGCCCATCACGGCTTTGGCGTGCTGGCGCCTGACATGCCCGGCCACGGCCGCTCGGCCGGGCCTTCGCTGTCATCCATCGCGGAGATGGCCGACTGGACCGCAGCATTGCTCGATGCCGCCGGCGTGGCGAAAGCACACCTGATCGGCCACTCCATGGGATCGCTGATCTCGCTGGAGACCGCCGCGCGCCATCCCGGCAAGGTCTCCGCACTGAGCCTGATCGGCACCGCCGCGACCATGACGGTCGGCCCCGACCTGCTCAAGGCCGCCGAGGCCAACTCGCAGGACGCCAACGACATGGTCTCGATCTGGGGCCTCGGCTTCAATGCCGAGCTCGGCGGCAGCCTCGCGCCGGGCCTGTGGATGCACGGCGGGGCGCAGGCTGTGCTGAAGCATTGCGAGCCGGGCGTCCTGTTCAAGGATCTGTCCGCCTGCAACGCCTACGCGAATGCGCTGACCGCTGCCGCGAGCGTGAAGGTGCCGACCACGCTCATCCTCGGTGAACGCGACATGATGACACCGGCGAAGGCCGGCAAGGCGCTTGCGGCGGCGATCCCGCATGCGAAGACCGTCGTGGTGCCGGGCGCCGGCCACATGATCATGGCCGAGCGCCCGGATGAGTTGCTGGCAGCGCTGCGAGGCTGACGACCCAAGCCACGAGCGTCATGGCCGGGCTTGTCCCGGCCATCCACGTCTGGCCACGCGGAGCGAAGAACGTGGATGCCCGGGACAAGCCCGGGCATGACGACAACTCAGGAGCCCGGCGTCCACTTCCAGACGATGTCGGAGACGTTGACCGGCTTCGGGATCAGGCCGAGCTTTGCAAAACGGTCGGCCACGGCCTGCTGGCTCTTGATCACTTCGGAATCGACCGGCACGATCCGGTAGTTCGAGCGGTCGACGAAGCGATTGATCGCTTCGAGATCGACACCGGTCGCTTCGGCCTGCGCCTTCGCCACCTCCGCGTGATGCGAATCCGCCCACACGCCTTCCGATGCGAACGTCGTGTTGAGCTTGGCGACCAGGGATGGATATTTTTCGACGAAGTCGGTGCCGGCGATATAGAAGGCGTTCGGCTGATGGACGTCCTTGTCGAGAGCGATCACTCGCGCATTTTCCTTCAACTCGGCAAGCGCGAAATAGGGATCCCAGATCGACCATGCGTCGACCGACCCTTTCACGAAGGCCGCTGTCGCGTCGGCCGGTGCAAGCGGTGCCGGCGTGATATCGGTCCACGAAAGACCGGCCTTTTCGAGTGCCGCGACCAGGAGATTGTGCGCGCTCGATCCCTTGCCGAACGCGACGCGCTTGCCCTTGAGGTCGGCAAGCGTCTTGATCGAAGAGTCCTTGGGTACAATGATCGCCTGGGTGTTGCCGTCCGACTTCACCGCTGCGACGTAGCGGATTCTCGCTCCGCCGGCCTGGGCGAAGATCGGCGGGGCGTCGCCGACATAGCCGAAATCGACACTGCCGACGTTGATGGCCTCCAGCAATGGTGGGCCGAACTGGAAGTCGATCCACTTGATCTCGATGCCGAGCGGCTTGAAGGCATTTTCGAGCGTCTGGCGCTGGCGCACCGCCGGAAAGAAGCCGCCCTTCTGCGTGCCGATGCGGATTTCCGCCGGCTTGTCTTCAGCGCGCGCGGGTGCGGCCAAAGCTGTCGCAAGGACGAGTGCCGTGGCGAGAACGTGTCGTCGGGTGATCATGACATGGTCCTTTCGGTGAGATCAGTTGGCGAAGAGTTGAGAATTCGCGCGCCCGCCCCGTTCGGCGAACACCGCGCGGGCGGCGCGCTCGGCCTCGCGCGCCGAGCGGAACTGGCGGCCTTCGAGACTGTCGAACAAGCGCTCGGAGGAGAAGAAGCGGAAGCCGCGATCGTCGCGTGTGATGATGCCGGCGGCGCGGTCGTGGATCTCGATGATGTAGGCGCTGGACTGGGATTGGGACATGGCTGCTCGTTCGCCGGATATCGGCGCTTCCTGTCTGAAATCTTCGGTGTGGATTTGCTGTTAGGACGCGGTCAGCAACAACAGGCGCCGGTGGCCGCCGAGAAACAGCGCCGCGTCATGCATGCGTGCATGTTGCCGGGATTGCGCTGGTGATCGGTTCTCATGTTGCGGCATCTAGCTCGATGAGCAGTTTCGATGCTGCAAATATCGGGCGATTGGCCCGATTGGTCAATGAAATGGCTATCCATATTTGGCCGCGGCGCGCTCGGGCGCTTCTCCCGCCGCAAGCACTGACAGACAGATTCATCTCGCAATGAGTTCAACGCGGGCGCACGGCCGGCATGTTATGCTCCCGCCGGCGCAGGTGAGGATTGGGAGGTCCAGGCATGGCGGATGATCTGAAAGGGCGCACGGCGCTCGTCACCGGCGGCTCGCGCGGGATTGGCGCTGCCGTCTGCCGCGCGCTGGCCGATGCAGGCGCGGCCGTGGCGATCAATTGCCGTGAACGGATCGGACAAGCCGAGCAACTGGCGGGCGAGATCGTCAAGCGGGGCGGGCGGGCGATCGTGGTTGCAGCCGACGTCTCACAGAGCGAGGCCGTGATGAACATGGTCGAGCGCGTCTCGGCCGGGCTCGGACCGATCGACATTCTCGTCAACAATGCCGGCATCGCCATCACCCGCGGCGTCGACGATCTCACCGAGGACGATTTCGACCGGACGATTCTGGTCAATTTGAAATCCGCATTCCTGTGCACGCAGGCAGTACTGCCGTCGATGCGCGCGCGGAAGTGGGGTCGCATCGTCAACATCTCCTCCGGAGCTGCGCGCGGGGCCGGTTCGATCGGCCCACACTACAATGCGTCCAAGGCCGGCATGGAAGGCCTCACGCGCGGTTACGCGGCGCGACTGGTGAAGGAAGGCATCACCGTCAACGCGGTGGCGCCGTCGCTGATCGAGACCGACATGATGAGCGGCCAGCCGCAACTCGTCAGCCGCATCCCGCTCGGCCGCTTCGGCACGGCGGACGAAGTGGCGAAGGCGGTGATGCTGCTGGTCGACAATGCCTACATGACCGGACAGACCGTCGCGCTGAGCGGCGGGATGGCGTTCAATTAGCACCGTTGCCGGGACGAGGTCGGCGCGAAGAACGGCTACGGCGTGAACTTGTAGGAGACGCCGACGCGAACGGTGTCGATGGTTTGACGACCGCCCTTTTCGATCGTTGTCGCAGTGCCAGCGGCCGTCGAGATCGTACTGAAGGTGGATTCGACCTTGCCGAAATCGTAGTGCAGATATTCCAGTCGCGCGATCCAGTTCGGGCTGCCGATGAAAGTCTCGACGCCGGCGCCGGCGGCCCATCCGAAATGGTCTCGCGCGACCTCGTTGGTGCTGGTCGCGGGGGTACCCGGGAAGGCATCGAACTCGAACGAGGAGCGGTGGACACGCTCCCAGGCGAGACCGCCAGTGCCATAGAGCAGCCAGGTTGGGGCGGGGGTCCAGCCGAGCCGGGCCCGCGCGGTGCCGAGATATTTGACGTTGTCGGACAGCGTCAAATTGAACGGCGGGCTGGTCGCGGTTGCCGAACTGCCCTTGATGCCGGTAGCACTGCCGTCGATTTCGAGACCCGCGACCACGCTGGCATATTGCCAGTTGTAGCCGGCCTGGCCGCCGGCGAGCCACCCCTTGGACTTGATGCCGCCAACAAAGGTATCGAAGAAGCTGAGGGCGAAATCGTTCTCCTTCCAGCCGTAGCCGGCATGCGCGCCGAGATAGAACCCGGCCCAGCTCGCGCTCGGCGGCGCCACGCGCGGCGCCTTGGCGTACATCGCTGCTGCGGGGCTGGTCACGGCGGCGTCCGGTCCGAACTTGTAGGATACGCCAGCGCGGACCAGATCGATGGTCTGATGCCCCGCCGTGACCGCAAGCGACACAGGCGGAGCGCCGCTCAGACTGAACGTCTGTTCCTGAAAAACGCGACCGAAATCGTAATGCAGATATTCGATGCGGCCGATCCAGTTAGAACTGCCGAGCATCACTTCACCGCCGGCGCCGGCGACCCAGCCGAAACGATCGGCAGGGACGTTCGACGCCCCCGTCACCGTGCCGAGCGGGTCGGCTTGCACGAACGTCGAGCCGTTTTCCAGGCGTTCCCATGCAAGACCGGCGGTGCCGTAGAGCAGAAGGCTGTCCAGAGGTGACCAGCCGAGCCTGGCACGCGCCGTGCCCAGATACTTGACCTTCTCGTTGACCGAAATACTGATCGAACCGCCGCCGCCGATAGCCCGGAAGAGGGTGTTGGAGGTACCCTTGATGTCCGCGGCGCTAAGATCGATCTCGAGGCCAGCCACGGCACGGCCGTATTGCCAGTTGTGACCCATATGCCCGCCGGCCGCCCAGCCCTTGGACTTGACGCCATTGATCGACGTCCCGTCCGGGAACATGAAGACGGTGCCAGGCACCGTGAACGGGTCGTCGCCCCAGCCATAGCCACCATGGACGCCGAGATAGAAGCCTGCCCAACTCGCCTGCGGAGGTGCGACGGGCGCCTTGCCGTAATAGGCCAGGCTGTTGACATGCGCGGGCTCGCCGAATTTGTAGGACACTCCGGCGCGCACCATGTCGATGGTCTGCGATCCGGCCGTCGAGAGCTCCGGGGTGAAGCCACCCACGCGGTTGAAGCTGGTCGCGGTCTGAATCTGACCGAAATCGTAGTGAAGATATTCGACGCGGCCGATCCAGTTCGGACTCCCGAGCATCATTTCGGCACCGACGCCCGCGACCCAGCCGAATTTGTCGATCGCAGTCTTCGTGGTGATGAGTTGCGTCGCCGGAGCAGCCGGCGGACTGTCCGTCAGAAGACTGCTCGCCGTGACATCGAGCCGCTCCCAAGCCAGACCGGCGGTGCCGTACAGCAAGACGTTGTCGGTGGGCAGCCAACCGAGACGCGCGCGGGCACTGCCGAGATATTTGACGTTCTCGGCCAGCGACAGCGTCACCGTCCGCGTTCCCGCAAGCGTGGTTTCGCTGATGCTGTTGCTGCCCTTGATGTCGCCGGCGCTGAAATCGAGTTCGAGGCCGGTTACGGCACGACCGAACTGCCAATTGTAACCGGCGTGACCGCCATAGACCGCGCCTTGCGACTTGACGCCGTTGATGTGCTGCGGCGCCGTGAAGGTGAAGTTATCGGATTGCGAAAAATCGTCCTTCTTCCAGCCGTAGCCGCCGTGCGCGCCGAGATAAAATCCGGCCCATGAGGCGGCAATTGCCGGCGGCGGCGCTTTGGTCGCGATCGGCAGGTCGGCGGCGAAGGCCGGTCCCGCGAGCGCCAGGAGCGAGGTGCCGGCCAAGAGCGAGCGGCGCAGGGGCGCCGGAGCAGACAGCAAATCGGCGGACACGGGCATTCCCTCGAATGGAAACATTCGGAAACAGTCCCGGACAATACATCACGCGGTTCCCAGAAAGACCACGGGCAACACTACCCCAGGATGTCAAAGGTCCAAGACGTGCCCTGCCGGCAACAGTTAGGTGCGAGAAACCGCTGAAAAGTCGCGCCAAGCCGCAACCGATAGCTGCAACGGCTGAACCCGGCCAACGCGCTGACCGATGGCTTGTGCTGTCACCATCGTCGGAAAAGGAAATCGGGCGTGTACCGCCGAACGGAAATTTTCGGCGGAGCCGCCCGCTGAGATCATCTCCGCCATCCGTACCAAAGAAGGAGGCGGCAGAGAGAGATCGTCACCACATCGTTGCCGCAGCCCGCTCCGGCCAGATGCGGTCGTATTCCGCGCCGCCGACCTTGTTCTCGCTCATCTCGGCGAGGATCTGGCCCGGCGTCGGCAGGGTCTTGGGATCGATGCGCTTGTCGGGATTCCAGAGGTCGGAGCGGACGATGGCGCGGGCGCACTGAAAGTAGATCTCGTCGATCTCCATCACCATGACGCTGCGCGGCGCCTTGCCTTCGACCTTGAACGAGGCCAGCAGTTGCGGATCAATCGACAGTTGCGCGCGGCCGTTGGCGCGGACCGCATTGCCGGAGCCGGGGATCAGGAACATCAGCGACACCCTGGGATCGCGGACGATGTTGCGCAGGGAATCGACCCGGTTGTTGCCGCGCCGGTCCGGCAGCATCAGCGTCCTGGGGTCGTGAATGCGGACGAAGCCGGGCAGGTCACCGCGCGGCGAACAGTCGATCCCCTCCGGCCCGATGGTGGCGAGAGCTGCGAACGGCGACTTCTCGATGAAGATGCGGTAGAGCGGTGTGACATGGTCGGCGACTTTCACGGTCGAGGCATCACCGACGTCACCGTAGATGGCCTCGAGCTGTTCGACCGTCTCAATCACCGACATTCCAGTCTCCTTATTGTGCAGGCCGCTCCTCGTGCCAGCATTCATTCCTGATGACGCGCACGAGCTGGCGGCTGTGATAGTCCGCGCTGCCGGCATTGAGGATGGTGACATCGGCACTGGCCGAAGCGTCACTGATGCTGCGCGCAAGGCGATCTCCGATATTGCCGTCGCTGTGCCGGGCGCGGGCGGCCAGCCGCTGTGCCAGCACGTCCGGCGGCGCGGTGATCGCGACGACGACGACGTTGGCGTAGGCCTTGCGCAGTTCGCCGATCACCGTACGCGAAACGTTGGCAACGACCGCACGCCCGGCCCGGATATCGTCATTGATGCCGAGCGGCAGCGCATAGGAATGTCCGTGCGCGTCCCAATGCACGGCGAAATCGCCGTGCTCCTGCGAGCGACGGAATTCGTCGGGACTGACCGCGATATTGTCCTCGTCCGCGGAGGACTCGCGCGTCACGACACGGCGCGGGAAGACGATGTCGTGGTCGTCGACGCAGGCCGCCTGCGCCAGCCGCAGCAAGGTGTCCTTGCCGGCCCCGCTCGGGCCGACCACGAGCACGAGCCGGCCGGGGCCAATCTTACCCGCCTCGCCCTGCGTCATGGTCGTGGTCTCGCTCATGCGACGCGGGTTCCTTCGCGCCAGACGCTTCGAACGACCGGAACCTGGCCGGCAACGTGCACGCGGATCAGATCGGCGCGCTTGCCGGTTGCGACCTCGCCGCGATCGGTGAGGCCAACCGCCTCGGCGGGGGCCTTGGTCACGGTACGAACCGCCGCCGGAAGGCTGATCGCGGGCACATGCTCGGGCAGTTGCAGCGCGGCCATCAGCAGGCTCGACGGAATGTAGTCCGACGACAGGATATCGAGCAGGCCTTCACGGGCAAGATCGACCGCGGCGATGTTGCCGGAATGCGAGCCACCCCGCACGACGTTCGGCGCCCCCATCAGGATGTCGATGCCGGCCTGATGCAGTCCGCGCGCGGCTTCCAGCGTGGTCGGGAATTCGGCCACCGACACGCGATCGCGCACGGCGTCCACGACGTTCTCCTCGGTGGTGTCGTCGTGGCTCGCGAGCGGAATGTTGTACTTGTGCGCCAGCGACACGATCTCGCGCATGTTGGCCGCGGCATATTTCTTCTGATATTCGAAGCGCTTTGCGAACAGCTCGTCGAGCTCGGCGTCTGTCTTGCCGCCGCCCTTGCCGCGGTAATAGTCGCGCAGCTTGACCTCGTCGCGGAACTGGCGCTGGCCGGGCGTGTGGTCCATCAGCGACATCAGCCGCACGTCGGGACGGTCGATCAGCTCCTTGGCCTCCTCGACCACGCTCGGCATCGGAATCTCGCAGCGCAGATGCAGGAAGTGGTCGGCCCGCAGCAGGTCGGCATCGCGTGCGGTCGTGATCGCCGCGGCGAGCACGCCGGCCCGGCCATCGACTTCCTCGGCGCCATCCTCGCGCCAGACCCGGAGCGAATCGAACACGGTGGTGATGCCTGAGGTCGCCAGCTGGCCGTCATAGGAGATTACGGCCGCGACCGGATTCCAGAACACCTTAGGGCGCGGCACGTAATGCGCTTCAAGATGGTCGGTGTGCAGCTCGATCAGGCCGGGCATGATGAGGTCGCCGCCGACGTCCTCCGCGCCGGCCGGGGCCCTGCCGTCGCCGATCTCGGCAATGCGACCACCCGCGAGAGCAAGCCAGCCCTGCTCGATCACCCGGTCAGCCAGCACGATCCTGGCATTGGCAATCACGGTATCCTTCGGCTTGGCGTTCATTTCGATGTCCTTCAGGCCGCGGCAGCAAAGCTGGTGACGTCAACGACGCGGTCGGCAATCAAATGGCGGATTTCGTCGTCATGGACAATGGCGACCATGGCGACGCCCTGGCGCTTTTTCTCGGCCACCAGCTCGACCACGACGGCGCGGTTGGCGGCATCGAGCGAGGCGGTCGGCTCGTCGAGCAGCAGAATCGGCAACTCCGAGATGAAGCCGCGCGCGATGTTGACGCGCTGCTGCTCGCCGCCGGAGAAGGTCGCCGGCGGAAGCTGCCAGAGCCGCTCGGGGATGTTGAGGCGATGCAGCAACTGGCCGGCGCGCGCCTGCGCATCGGCGCGGGCCATGCCGTTCACGATCAAGGGCTCGGCGACGACGTCGATGGTCGCAACGCGCGGCACCGCGCGCAGGAACTGACTGACATAGCCGATGGTCGCACGGCGGACGTTGAGGACCTGCCGCGGCTCGGCGGTGGCGAGATCGATCACCGCACCGCGATGGCGGATGCCGATGCGGCCGGAGTCGCAGCGGTAATTGCCGAAGATCATCTTCAGGATCGACGACTTGCCGGCGCCCGATGGCCCCGACAGCACGACGCATTCGCTCGCTTCGACGCGGAAGGTCACGCCGCTCACGACGGGCAATTCGATGCCGCCCTGCAGGTGCATCGTAAAGGTCTTGTTGGCGTTGGCGACGTCGATCATGGCGGTCATCGGGGTGCTCATGGCGGCAGAATCGAGGAGACGAGAAGCTGCGTATAGGGCTCGCGGGGATCGTCGAGCACCTGGTCGGTGAGGCCGGTCTCGATGACGCGGCCGCCCTTCATCACCATCACGCGGTGCGACAACAATCGCGCGACGGCGAGATCGTGGGTGACGATGACGACCGCGAGGCCCAGCTCCGAGACGAGACTGCGCACGAGGTCGAGCAAGCGCGCCTGCACGGATACGTCCAGACCGCCGGTCGGCTCATCCATGAACACCAGCCGCGGCTCGGTGACGAGGTTGCGGGCGATCTGGAGACGCTGGCGCATGCCGCCGGAATAGGTCCGCGGCGCATCGTCGATGCGAGCGATGTCGATCTCGACGCGGGTCAGCCAGTCCGACGCGGTGTCGCGGATGCGGCCGTAGTGATTCCAGCCCACGGCCATCAGCCGCTCGCCGACATTGGCGCCGGCGGAGACCGCCATGCGCAGTCCCTGCGCTGGATCCTGATGCACGAACCCCCAATCGGTACGGAACAGGAAACGCCGCTCGGCCTCGCCGAGCGTGGCGAGATCGCGGGTGATGCCGTCGCGCATCCGGTAGGACACATGGCCGGCACTGGCCGCGAGCTGGCCCGACAGCAATTGGAGCAGCGTCGACTTGCCCGACCCGGACTCGCCGACGATCGCCAGCACCTCGCCGGGATAGAGCGAGAACGACACGTCGCGGCACGCGGCGATGCGGCCGTAGGACTTGCTGAGGGACTGCGCGACCAGCAGCGGCTCGTCGGTCTCGAGCATGTCTTGATCAGCCATTTGAGCCTCCTTGCGCCTTCTCCTTGTACGGCGCAGCGCTCTCGCTGCCGTGGTGGCCGGCGGCCTGGCGCCCCTCGCAATAGTCGGTGTCCGAGCAGACGAACATCCGCCCGCCCTTGTCGTCGGTGACGATCTCGTCGAGGTAGGAATTTTCGGCCGCGCACAGCGCACAGGGCGCGTTGAAACGATAGGGCTCGAACGGGTGATCCTCGAAATCGAGCGAGACCACCTGCGTGTAAGGCGGGATCGCATAGATGCGCTTCTCGCGGCCGGCGCCGAACAATTGCAGCGCCGGGCAATTGTCCATCTTGGGATTGTCGAATTTCGGCGTCGGCGACGGGTCCATCACGTAGCGCGCATTCACCTTCACCGGATAGGCGTAGGCGGTCGCGATATGGCCAAAGCGGGCGATGTCCTCGTAGAGCTTGACGTGCATCAGGCCGTATTCGGCGAGCGCGTGCATGCGCCGCGTCTCGGTCTCGCGCGGCTCGAGGAAACGCAGCGGCTCCGGAATCGGCACCTGGTAGACCAGCACCTGATTCTCTTGCAGCGCCGTCTCCGGGATACGGTGACGGGTCTGGATCACGGTCGCCTCATTCGTCGCCGTGGTCGTCGCAACGCCCGCGGTCTTGGCGAAGAATTTGCGTATCGAGATCGCATTGGTGGTGTCGTCGGATCCCTGGTCGATGACCTTCAGCACGTCCTGGGGGCCGAGGATCGCCGCAGTCACTTGCACGCCGCCGGTGCCCCAACCATACGGCATCGGCATCTCGCGGCTGGCGAACGGCACCTGATAGCCGGGGATCGCGATCGCCTTGAGAATCGCGCGGCGGATCATCCGCTTGGTCTGCTCGTCGAGATAGGCGAAATTGTAGGCGGGCGCGTTCATTCCGCGGCCTCCTTCATGACGTCGGGCGCACTGGCTTCCGCGAACTCCTTGCGCAGCTTGCGGAGCAGGCCGAGCTCGGACTGGAAGTCGACATAATGCGGCAGCTTCAGATGCTCGACGAAGCCGGTCGCCTGGACGTTGTCCGAATGCGACATCACGAATTCTTCATCTTGCGCCGGGGCGAGGGCCTCCTCACCCAGCTCGCGGGCACGCAGCGCGCGATCGACCAGCGCCATCGACATGGTCTTGCGCTCGCTCTGGCCGAAGGCGAGGCCATAGCCGCGGGTGAAGCACGGTGCCTCGGTCGCGGAACCCTTGAACTGGTTGACCATCTGGCATTCGGTGAGCTCGATCGAGCCGAGCGGCACGGCGAAGCCGACGTCCTCCGCCGCGAATTCGACCTCGACCTCGCCGAAGCGAATCTCGCCGGCGAACGGATGGTTGCGGCCATAGCCGCGCTGGGTGGAGTAGCCCATCGCCAGCAGAAAACCTTCGTCGCCGCGCGCGAGGTTTTGCAGGCGCAGGTCGCGATCAGCCGGGAAGTTCAGCGGCTCGCGGGTGAGATCGCCGACGCTGGCGCCTTCCTCCGCTTGCGGCGACGATTCGATCAGCCCGTCGCGGCCCAGAATGTCGGTCACGCGCGGCGTCGGCGCGGTCGAAGCTTCCGCCGTCGCGGGCGCTTCGGGCACAAAGCCCTGGCCAAGCGAAGGATCAAGCAGGCGATGGGTGTAGTCGAAGGTCGGCCCGAGAATCTGGCCGCCCGGAATGTCCTTGAAGGTCGAGGACACCCGCCGCTGCACGCGCATCGCACCGGTGTCGACCGGCTCGCTGGCGCCGAAGCGCGGCAAGGTGGCGCGGAAGGCGCGGACCAGGAAGATCGCCTCGATCAAATCGCCGCGCGCCTGCTTGATCGCGAGCGCCGCCAGCTCGCGATCATAGAGCGAGCCTTCGCTCATGACGCGATCCACGGCGAGGCCGAGCTGCTCCGAGATCTGGTCGAGGGAGACTTCTGCGACGCTTCTGTCGCCGCGCCGCGCATTGGCGAGCAGCAGATGGGCATTCTCGATGGCGCGCTCGCCGCCCTTGACTGCGACATACATGCTTAGCTTCCCTTAACTACGACCCGCGTTGTCCGCGGGATCGCCACCACGGAATCATCGGCGACCAGCACCAGATCGATGCCGCGCGGAAACAATGCCTCGTTGAGATGCAGGCGCTCGAACAGATCGGCGGGCTTGATCGTCGCCTTGAGCGTGGCGACGCCGTCGATGCCCGGGCCGCGCAGCTCGAAGCTGCGGCCCGCATCCAGGCTCTCGACCTGAACGATCAATGTGGTCGAACGGTCGGGGTACTCGCTGGTGCCGAGCGCGAAGCGCTCGAGCGCCGGAAGCAAGCCGCCGTCGCTGATCAGCGCGAAGCTCGCGATCGAGGAGTCCTGCACCACCGGCGCGCCGGTATGGAATTTCAACCACTTCACCACGTCGGAGCTTTCCGACATTCGCGCATCGAGCCAGAGCGGCGTGTCGTGGTCGAACAGCGTCAGCGCGATCGCGGCGGTGCCGCGCATCATCGGACCGGGCGCTCCCGCCATCGGCACGATGCGCTGGACCGAGCCCGGCCGCGCCATCGCGTCCATGACCGAACGGAAGGTTGACTGCGCCGACAGCACCTTGTCGGCGAAACCCGGCGGCAATTCCGCAATCGTCGTCATGGCCTCACCCCTCACCGCGCACCATGGTGTAGAAATCAACCTTCGTCGCCGCGGTCTTCGCCGCCGCCTGCTTGCGACGCATCGCAAGCTGCTCGCGCAACGGCGCGATGATGTCCCGCTCGACCGATGCGCCGAAATCCCGCGATTGCACCAGCGCGTCGCACAACGCGATCAGCCGCGCCTTCTCGCCGTCGCGCCCGAGCGTGTAGCCGAAGCCGACTTCGCCGCTCGCAAGCCGCACCGCAGCGCGCGACACCGTGGCTTCGCCGAGATTAAACGGCGCGCCGTCGCCGCCGACCCGCCCGCGCAGCATGACGAGGCCGTTTTCCGGCGCGCGCAGATCCTGATGGGGTGGAAGCGCGAAGTTGCGGAGGCGGGCGGCGATCTCGCCCGCCTCCGCGTGCGCCAGCACGGCCATTGCGGCCTGGCGCTGGGCTTGCTGGGTATTGTGCTGGGTCACCAAATCCACCGAGCTCTGTTGCGAAACTTGCCGAATCCAAGTTGTCTATGATACTAGACAACTTGATACGCAAGCGCCATGACTGTTTCGTGACAAAGGTGTGATTTCTGGAGTAGGTTGCCGGCGACATGAGCATGCAGGACACCGCCTCCTCGGGCGTCGCGCTGTGGCGCCTCGTTGCCGACGGCATCGAGCGCGGCATCGCCGACGGCCGCTTTGCGGCCGGCGACAAGCTGCCGGGCGAGACGGAGATCGCCGAAACTTATCGCGTCAACCGCCACACCGTGCGGCGCGCGCTGGCAGCCCTTGCCGAGCGCGGCATCGTGCGTGCCGAGCGCGGCAGCGGAACCTATGTCGAGGCGCAGCGCCTCGCTTATCCCCTGCGCTCGCGCACGCGCTTCTCCGAGATCGTCGGTGCCGACGGCCGCGAGCCGCATGGCCGATTGATCGAAGCGACCGATGACGTCGCGACCCGTGAACTGGCGCGGGAGCTCGGTCTGAAGACCGGCGCGCCGCTGGTGCGGATCGAGGCGATCCGGCTAGCCGACCGCACGCCGATTTGTGTCTCCACCACCTGGCTGTCAGCGGAATTGTTTCCGGGCGCAGGCGAGGTGTTCGCCGCGACGCGTTCGATGACGAAATTGCTCGAGCACTATGGCGTGCGCGACTATCGCCGCGGCGCGACGAGGATCACGGCCGGCATCGTGGATGCGACCGACACTGCACGGCTGGACCTGCCGCTGGGCCGGCCGATCCTGGTGGTCGACGCGACCGATCACGATCTCGACGGCAAACCGCTGGTGACCAAGCACTCGCGGTTCGCTGCGGAGCGGGTGGAGTTTCTGGTGGAGAACGGGTGAGCTGCCTCTTCCTCTCCCCGTTATCACGGGCGCGCGACGGGCTTCGCCCGCGCTGAGAGGGTTGGGGTGAGGGGCTGTCTCCGCAATCACGGCAGGAGTCGGATTCGTGGAGAGTCCCCCTCACCCGCCGCGCTACGCGCGTCGGCCTCTCCCCGCAGGCGGGGAGAGGCGAAGAACCTACGCCACCGCCCTTGGTCCGATGATCGCAAACCGCAGCTTGCTCGAAATGAAATCGATCGCGGCGACAGCGACCAGGATCATCAAAATCAGGAACGACACCTTCTGCCATTCCAGTACGCGGATCTGCTCGGCGAGCTGGAGGCCGATGCCGCCGGCGCCGACGATGCCGATGATGGTGGCCGAGCGCGTGTTCGACTCGATGAAATAGAGCACCTGGCCGGCGATGACAGGCAGCACCTGCGGCAGCAGGCCGAAGCGGATCTCATGCAGCGGGCTGCCTCCGGAGGCACGGATGCCTTCGACCTGCTTCTGGTCGGCGCCCTCGATCGCCTCGGAGAACAGCTTGCCGAAGGCGCCGAAATCCGACACGGCGATCGCGAGCACGCCGGCGAACGGGCCGAGCCCGACCACGTTGATCCACACCAGCGCCCAGATCAGCGTGTCGACGCCGCGGATCGAATCCAGGAAGCGCCTGACAGGGAAGCGCAGGATTTTTGACGGCACGATGTTGCGTGCGGCAAACAGGCTGACCGGGAGCGCAAACACCGCGGCCAGCGTCGTGCCGAGCAGCGCGATCGAGAGCGTCTCGCCGAGCGCCTTCAGGTAGATCGGCAGCGAAGAACCGGGATCCGGCGGGATCATCATCATGCTGATCCAGCCGAGCTGGCTGAGACCGTTGATGAACCGCGACGGCGAGAAATCGAGATCGACCAGCCCGTACACAAAGACTGCTAGCGCCGCGACGATCATCGCCGGCATTGCGAGCCGCGCCGAGGCCGGTCGGTCGAACACATCGGGGTAGCGCGCTCGAATCTGCGCGGTATCGACCTCGCGCTGCCTCGTCACGTTCGCGCCCCCTTGCCGAACAGGCGGCCGCGCAGCCAGCCTGTGGCGATATCGATCATGAAGACCGTGACGATGATGGTGAGCAGGATGGCGCTGACGTCCGAATAATAGAATTTGCGGATGGCGACGACGAGCTCCTGGCCGATGCCGCCGGCACCGACGAAGCCCATCACCGAGGCTTCGCGGACGTTGATCTCGAAGCGCAGCAGCGCGTAGCTGGCATAGCCCGCGGTGACTTGCGGCACGATCGCAAAGCGCATGCAAGAGAGCCAGCTTGCGCCGGTCGAGCGGATGCCTTCGGCCGGCTTCATGTCGGCGTTCTCGACGATCTCCGAGAACAGCTTTCCGAGCGCACCGGTGGAGTGGATCGCGATCGCCAGCACGCCCGCCATCGGGCCGAGCCCAAACGCAATCACGAAGATCAGAGCGAAGACGATGCCTGGCACGGTGCGCGCGAATTCGAGCAGGCGCCGTACCACGAAACGCAGCCAGGGCGCAGGAGAGGTATTTTCAGCGGCGAAGAAGTTCAGTGCAAACGCGAAGACTGCGCCGGTCAGCGTGCCGACATAGCTGATCAGCAGGGTCTCGCCGAGCATCTTCAGCCATTTGCGCCAACCCCAAAACCACTCGCCGGCATCGGTCCAGGCACGCTGACCAGTATCGAGGGTAAAGATACGGTCGAAATAGCTGACGAAATTGCCGAAATAGGTGAAGAGCGTGCGCAGATTCACTTCCGCACCGACCGCGGCGAGGAGCAGCGCGGCGGCGAACACCGCCGCCCCGAACAGCAGACGCCATCGCCTGCGCGCAACTGCCTGGCCATAGGCGGCGTTCAGCGCAGCCAGTTGCTGCTCGGGCAGGATCGAAACCGCGATGGTCATTGGTCGGAAAAGGACCCGTCAAAAGAGAAAGAGCCGGGTCCATCGACCCGGCTCGAGTAGCGTCACCCTGATATCAGGACGCCTTCTTCTTACGCAGTGCATCGACGAACTTGATCAGCTCGATCGTGCCATCCCAGTCCTTGGTGGTGGCGGGATGGAAACCCTTCTTCTGACCGTCCTGGAGGCGATCGAAGGCCGCCTTGTCCTTGGCCGGCGCGTCGAAGAACGCCTTCGCGATCGCCGCCTTGGCTTCTTCCGGCAGGTCGGAATTGTAGGCGTAGGGGCCGTTGATGATCGGCGCCGACTTGTGGATGATGCGGAAATCGTCCTTCTTCATCGGCGAGCCATCGGCGTTCTTCAGCATGCCCTTGGTCAGCATCTGCGCCAGCGTCGAATCGTCGTCGCTGGTCCACTGGTTCGCGGCAACGTCGACCGTACCCTGCGCCAGCGCCAGGATCGCGTTCTCGTGGCTGCCGGTGAAGACGACCTTGCTGAAATAGGTGTCGGCGTCGGTGATGCCCATCTTGTCGAGCTCGAAGCGCGGCACGTTGTTGCCGGAGGTCGAGTTCGGGTCGACAAGGCCGAGGTTCTTGCCCTTGAGCTGATCGACGCTCTTGTAGGGGCTGTTCGCCTTGACGAAGAACACCGAATAGTAGCCGGTCGAGCCGTCGGCGTTGATATCGTTGGCGAAGGCATCGGTCTTGACGCCGGTCAGGCGCGCGCGGGCGAACGACGCCGAGCCATAGCTGGCGATATGGATGTTGCCGGCGCGCTGGCCTTCGATGACCGCAGCGTAGTCGTTGGCGATGCGCAGCGTGACCTTCACGCCCAGTTCCTTGGAGAGATAGTTCATGAACGGCGCCCAGCGCTCGGTCACGCCCGAGGCGTTTTCCGCGGGAATGACCGCGAAGGTCAGCTCGGGATATTTGGCTTTCCAGTCCTCGGCGGAGGCTGAGGTCGTGAACGCGAGCGCGGCGGCGCCGGCGAGGATGAGTCTGCGAGTGATCATGATACCCTCTTCATCGGTTGGGTCGGTTGACGCAAAACTGGCAACTAGGCTGGTGGCGTGGCTCAGGCAGCCGCGGCCGTCCCGAGCGCAGGGACGCCATCGTGGGCTGGCGCGGACGCACCACCCATGACATCGGCGGCTTCGAGATCGTAGAGCTCACGCGCGACGTGATCGGTCAGCGCGGCCGGTGCACCGTCGAACACCACGCGGCCCTGCGCCATGCCGATCAGACGGTCGCAATAGCTGCGGGCGAGATCGAGCGAATGCAGATTGCAGAGCACGGTGATGCCGAAATGCTTGTTGATGCGCAGCAGCGCATCCATGACGATCTTGGTGTTGCGCGGATCGAGCGAGGCGATCGGCTCGTCGGCAAGGATGATGTCGGGCTGTTGGACAAGCGCGCGGGCGATCGCAACACGCTGCTGCTGGCCGCCGGAGAGCTGGTCGGCACGCTGGGCAGCGAGCGAGGCGATATCGAACTGCTCGAGCGCCGACATCGCCAGTGCCTTGTCCTGCTCGGGCCAGGTCTGCGTCAGCGAGCGCCAGGCCGGCATCGTCGCGAGACGCCCCATCAGCACGTTGGTGAGCACATCGAGCCGGCCGACCAGATTGAATTGCTGAAAGATCATGGCCGAACGCGCCCGCCACTGCCGCAGCTCCTTGCCGCGCAGCGGGGTCACGTCGAGGCCATCGAACAGGATGCGGCCCTCGGTCGGCGTCGCGAGCCGGTTGATCATGCGCAGCATGGTCGACTTGCCGGCGCCGGAGCGCCCGATCACTCCGACGAAGCCGCCGGGAGAAACTTGAAACGAGGCGTTGTCCACCGCGGCTTTTGCGCCGAAGCGGCAGGTCAGACCTTCAACCACCAGCATAGAGGGCTCCAGAGTAGCTGGGACCCACCGCTAGCGCCGGCGCTTGACACTTGTGTGACACGCGCGCTGCGATGCGGCGATGATACGCACTTCGTCCCCTGTCATCGCCTCGTCATGACATTGTCATCAAGCCACTCGAAGAGAAACGCCCGCCCTCAAACCCTCGGATGCAACATGGCCGGCAAGGTGCTTTCAGTTCAACCGACCGTAGATGCTTCCGCGAAGCTGCAGGAGACCCGGCTCGGCGCCTATACCGAAGTCGGCGCACGCACGATCCTCACCGAAGTCACGATGGGCGACTACTCCTACGTCGTGAACGACGCGCAGATCACCTACACCACCATCGGGAAGTTCTGCTCGATCGCCGCGATGACGCGGGTCAATCCCGGCAATCATCCGATGCAGCGCGCCACGCAGGCCCATTTCACCTATCGCGCGAGCGCCTACTTCCCGGGCGAGAGCGACGACGCGGACTTCTTTGCGTGGCGGCGCCAGCATCACATCCATATCGGCCATGACGTCTGGATCGGCCACGGCGCGATCGTGCTGCCGGGCCGCAACATCGGCACCGGCGCGGTGATTGCCGCGGGGGCCATCGTCACCAAAGACGTGCCGGCCTACACCATCGTCGCCGGCAATCCGGCGCGCATCGTGCGGCGGCGGTTCTCGGAAGAGATCGCCGGGCGGCTTGCAAAGCTGGCCTGGTGGGACTGGGATCACGACAAATTGCGTGAAGCCCTGCCCGATTTCCGCAAGCTCGGGATTGAAGATTTCCTCTCCACGTATGAAGCACGGGCAGACTCTCCTGCCAGCAAACGAAACGCGGTCGCGTGACAGACATTTTCCTTGAAGGCGGCCGAGCCCTGATCGGCGCCGAATTCGTCGAGACATCGCTTGGCGTGTCCGGTCCGGACATTGCACGGGTCGATGCGCCTGGCGGCCGGGCGCGGCTGGCGATCGATGCGCGCAACCTGCTGGTCCTGCCCGGCATCGTCGATCTGCACGGCGACGCCTTCGAGCGGCAGATGATGCCGCGCGCCGGCGTCGACTTCCCGATCGACGTCGCGCTCGCCGACAGCGACCGTCAGGCGATCAGCAACGGCATCACCACGGTGTTTCACGCCACGACCTGCTCGTGGGAACCGGGCCTGCGGAGTGCCGACAATGCCCGGGAGCTGATGGAGGCGATCGAGCGGCAGCGCCCGCAATTCGCCGCCGACACCCGCTTTCACCTGCGGCACGAGACCTACAATCTCGGCGCCGAGGCCGAGATCACCCAATGGCTCGCCGAAGGGCGCGTCGACCTGTTCGCCTTCAACGACCACATGGACGGTACCGTCGCCGACATGGCCAAGCCGCGCAAACGCAATCGCATGGTGGAACGGACCGGGTTGACGAGCGAGGATTTCGACGGATTGGTCGCGCGTATCGTCTCGCGCGCAGCCGACGTGCCCGCTTCCGTGTCGCGGCTGGCCGCGGTTGCCCGCGCCGCCGGGGTGCGGATGCTTTCGCATGACGACGCAACGCCGGCGATGCGCCGGGAGTATCGCGAGCTCGGCACCGACATCGCGGAGTTTCCGATCAACGAGGAGACGGCGCGGGCGGCCGCCAGCGCCGGCGATGCGATCGTCTATGGCGCGCCGAACGTCGTGCGCGGCGGCAGCCACACCGGCTGGACCAGGGCGTCCGACATGATCGCCAAGGGGCTCTGCTCGGTGCTGGCGTCGGACTATTACTATCCCGCGCAGCTGCTGGCCGCCTTCCGCCTCGCCGCCGACGGCGTGCTGCCGCTGGCGAAGGCCTGGGACCTGGTCTCCGCCGGGCCCGCGCGCGCGACCGGCCTTGCCGACCGCGGCCTTATCGCCGAAGGACGCCGCGCCGACATTCTGCTGGTCGACGACACCATACCGCTGCGGCCGCGGCTGGTCGCGGTGATCGCAGGCGGCAAGCTTGTGCATCTCACCGATGCGACGCGGCTGCTCAGCGTGGCGGCGACGCCGCGCGAGGCTGTCGTTGCGGCATAAATTGGTTATGCTGAAGCCATGACCGGTTTCCCCCGCTACGCGATCTATTCTGCCGCAGGCAGCGACAGCGCCCTCTCCCGCTTCGGCGCCGAGCTGCTTGGCTACGATGCCTATACCGGTCAAGAGGTGCCCTTCCCCGCTGAGGCTTTGCAAATCGCTCCAGACTGGCGCGACATCACCGCCGATCCCCGCAAGTATGGTTTTCACGGCACGCTGAAGGCGCCGATGGCGCTGGCGGCCGGCAGGACCGAAGCGGAGCTCATGGCGGTATGTGCCGAATTCGCCGGCAAAGCGCGGCCGATCCCGTCGATCCGGCCCGTCGTCGATGCCATCAGCGGCTTCATTGCAGTCATCCCGGCCGAGTCGGTCGACACGCTGCAACAGCTCGCCGCCGATTGCGTCCTCAGTTTCGATTCGTTTCGTGCCGTCCTGACGGCGGAAGACCGCGCGCGGCGGAAACCCGAGAAGCTCAGCGAGCGCCAGCGCGATTATCTCGATCGCTGGGGCTACCCTTACGTGATGGAGGAATTCCGCTTCCACATGACGTTGACGGGACGACTGGACGCGGAGCGACGCGGGCCGGTTCTGGAGATGCTGCGGGGACGGTTTGAGTCGCTGAAGCTCGATACGCTCGCGACTGATCGCATCGCGTTGTTCAGGCAGGACGATGCCAAGGCACGCTTCAGCATTATCGGCGAATGGAAGCTGACTGGTTAGACGAAATTGCGCGTCATAGTCCGTGTCGTCCCCGCGTACGCGGGGACCCATAACCACAGGGAGAGGTTATGGCGCGAGGTGCCAACTTCGAATTTTCGCCAAACTTCTCCCTGGGGCTATGGGTCCCGGATCTGCGCTTCGCTTGTCCGGGACGACAGCGGACGGGGGAGAGACTTAACTCCCCCACCTTAGCGCCAGCGCATCGCGCTCCCGAGCCAGCTCCAGCAACCCTGCCCGCGTCGCCGGATGCAGCGGCTGGAGCGGATGGCGCACGGTGTCGGACTTGATGACGCCGCCGGCCTGCATCATGACCTTGCAGGCGATCAGGCCGCATTGGCGGTTCTCGTAATTGATCAGCGGCAGCCAGCGCTCGTAGGCGGCTTTCGCCTCCTCGCGCTTGCCGGCAAAATAAGGATCGATGATCTGGCGAATGCCGTCGGGATAACCGCCGCCCGTCATGGCGCCGGTGGCACCGGCATCGAGATCGGCGAGCAGCGTGATCGCCTCCTCGCCGTCCCAGGGGCCTTCGATGTCCTTGCCGCCCGCCTCGATCAGGCTGCGCAGCTTTGATGCAGCACCGGGCACCTCGATCTTGAAGTAACGGATGTTGGCGAAGTCGCGCGACAGCCGCGCCAGCAGGTCCACTGACAGCGGCGTGCCCGCCACCGGCGCGTCCTGGATCATGATGGGAATGGTGATGGCGTCCGAGAGCACCTTGAAGAATTCGACGATGCCTTTTTCGGGCACGCGAAAGGTTGCGCCGTGATAGGGCGGCATCACCATCACCATGGCAGCGCCGGCCGCTTCAGCCTGCCTGCTGCGTGCGGCGCAGACGGCCGAGCTGAAATGGGTGGTGGTGACGATCACAGGCACGCGGCCCGCCACATGCTCCAGCACCGCATGCATCACGGTCTCCCGCTCGGCGTCGGTGAGCACGAACTGCTCGGAGAAATTGGCGAGGATGCAGAGGCCGTGCGAACCGGCATCGATCATGAAGTCGACGCAGCGGCGCTGGCCTTCCAGATCCAGCTCGCCGCGTTCATCGAAGATGGTGGGCACCACCGGGAACACGCCGCGATAGGGGCGCTGGGCCTTGTGTGGGGTGACCGGCATCGAACTCTCCATCCCTGATGTTCCTGTCGTCCGTTGCCGCGCTGGCGCGGCGTCACAGATGTACCTGGCGCAAGCATCGGCGGCAATGCCGGCCCGCGCGCCGTGGGAACAGGGGACAGAGTGTCAGGCCGATTTCACCGCGCCAAGGAAGCCCTCGACCGCTGTGCGGAGACGGTCGGCATCGGCCGACATCTTCTTCACGGAGTCGGTGAGCACCGTGCCGGCGTTGCCGGTCTCCTGGTTGAGCTTGGCGACGCCGCCGATGGTATCGGTGACCTCGCGGGTACCTTGCGCCGCCTGCTGGAAGTTGCGCGAGATCTCGGTGGTCGCGGCGCGCTGCTCCTCCACAGCCGCTGCAATCGCGGTCATCTTCTCGTCGATGCCGCTGATGGCGCCGCCGATGGAGCGGATCGCGGCGACGGCCTGCCCTGTCGCCCCCTGGATCTCCTCGACCTGCCGCGAGATCTCTTCCGTTGCGTTTGCGGTCTGCGCCGCGAGGCTCTTGACCTCGCCCGCGACCACGGCAAAGCCGCGGCCGGCCTCTCCGGCGCGCGCGGCCTCGATAGTCGCGTTCAGCGCCAGCAGATTGGTCTGACCGGCGATGGCGTGGATCATCTTCACGACCTCACCGATCCGGCTCGCGGTCTGATCGAGGACTTCGACGGTCGCGTTGGTCTGCTCGACCTGCGCGACAGCTTCACGAGCCTCGCGCGCGCTGGACTGCACCTGTGCGGAGATCTCGCCGACGGACGCCGAGAGCTCCTCGGTCGCAGCCGCGATGGTTTCGAGATTGTTGGTGGCCTGCTCGGCCGCGGAGGAGACCGCCGCGGTCTGGCTGCTGGATTCGGCAACCAGCGAGCGCACGCCCGTGGCCGTCCCATCGAGCTCCCGTGCCGATGCCGCGACGCTGTGAATGACGGCCTGCACTGTGTCGTCGAAGCTGCGGCACGCGGCATCCACGGTGCCGGAGCGCGCGAGCTGCAGCGCCTGCTGCGATTCGCGTTCCTGGCCCAGGCGCTCCGCGGTCGCAGCGCTCTCACGCAGGCTTTCGAGCGCGGCGGCCATCGTGCCGAATTCGTCGGGATATGCGGATTGCGGAACCGGCGTTGCATAGTCGCGCGCACTGATCCGGGCGATCGCATCGAGGATGGCCCGCACCGGGCGCATCAGGCGGTTGCGGACCACATAGACACCGGCCAGCGTCACGGCGAGAGCGAACAGGAAGGCGAGCGATTGCAGGACGAGATTGGTGAGCGCCTTGGCCTGAACGGCCTCTGCGCGCGCGATGGACTGGTCCAGCGCCTTGGTCGCGACGCCGACGATGAGCGAGAATGGCGACTGGCAGAGCGTATTCCACTCGGAGGCGGGCATCGCGGGCTTGCCGCTACCATCGAAGTTCTTCGTGAGCTCGCCGATCTGCTTCAGCACGCCGTCGGTCTTGGCCTGCGCGTCCTTGGCTGCGGTGACCAGATCAGCGGTCACGTCAGGCGCGGCCAGCAACTCGGCCATGCCGGCCCAGCCCGAGGCGATGGTTCCGTCCCATTGCGCCAGCTGGCGCTTCTGGTTGTCATCCAGTGGCCTGCTGCTGTTGACGTTCGAGCGCAGCATCGAGCAATGGATTCCATAGCGATCCCGCACCTGCCAGGCGAGGCGACGGACCTGAATCATGCGGGCGATGAAGGGATCGTTCATCCACGCGCGGTTCGACACCGCGGTGGAGGCGAGGTTTGCCGTGTCGATCACCTTGGTGACGGAATCGTACCAGGGCATGGTCCGCTCGATCTTGCGCTCGGCGCGCGGGCGCTTGGCCTCGTCGTAGAATAGCTGAAATTGCGGTGCAGCGTCGTTCCAGCGCTGTTTCAACGTCCCGGCGAGCTCGTCACGGCGAGCGAATTCGACGGTTGAGAGCGCGGTGCCAATGGCGTCATAGCCGCCCTGCTCGGCCTTCTCGGCGGCCTCGAGCTTCGCACGCGGCTCGTCTTCGCCGAGGATCGCGCTCTGGGCGTCGCCGCGATTGTTGCGCAAGGACAGCACGCCCTGGAAAATCGCCTTGTCGGCGGCAGCAAGCCGCTCGGTCTCGAGACTCTCGCTGTAGCGACCGAACGCCCCGACCATCTGAATCGCCGTCGCTGCCAGCGCACCGGCCGCCAGCAGAGCCATCAAGGTCAGAAGAAGCGAGCTTACCGATTTCTTAAATATTGCCATGGGGTCAAGGGGCCTACTCTGCAAGAGAGGCCACCTTGCACTGCGACATGCCAATGTTTCGTTAAGGTTTTAGTTGAATTGGAGCGGTCCTGCCTGCACGCTTTCGGACGCCCCGCGGTCCTCTACGCGACCCTGGTGAAATCCGGCGGGCGGCGCTCGGCGAACGCGGTGAATGCCTCGCGCGCCTCGGCCGTGCGCAGCCGCTGTGCGAACTGCTCGCCTTCCGCCTGCATCTGCGCCAGCAACATTTCGCCATTGCGCATCAGCTTCTTGGTCGCCGTGAGCGCGCCGGCCGGCTGGCGGGCAAGCCGCTGGGCGAGCGCAAAGGCCTCGGCATCGAGCTTGTCGAGCGGCACGACGCGGTTGGCGAGGCCCCATTCGAGCGCGGCCTTGGCCGGCACGGTCTCGCCGAGCGCAAACATCTCATAGGCGCGGGCGTAGCCGATGCGCGCCGGCATCAGCAGGCTTGAGGCTGCCTCCGGCACCAGCGCCAGGCTGACAAAGGGCGTCGACAATTGCGCATTGTCGGCGAGCACCACGAGGTCGCAGTGCAGCAGCATCGTGGTGCCGACACCGACGGCGCGGCCCTGCACGGCTGCGACCAGCGGTCGCGTGCAGCGCGCCAGCGACTGGATGAAGCGCACGACGTTGCGGCTGCCCTCCGACTTGCCCGCTGCGACCGCCGCGAATTCGCCGACGTCGTTGCCGGCGGTGAACATGTCGCCCTCGCCGCGGATCAGGATCACGCGGGCGGAGGGATCGAACTCGGCGGATTCGATGGTATCGGCGAGCTTGCCGTACATCGCATCGGTCAGCGCGTTCTTCTTGTCGGGGCGCGCCAGCGTGAGGGTGAGAATTCCGCCGTTGTTCTCGATCCGGACCAGGTCAGTCATTTGTCGGCTCCTTATTCCTCTGAATCTCGCGAAGGGTCTCTTGGAAATTTGTCCTGAATGCTCGTCAGCCAGCGCGCGACGACGTCGATCTCCGCGCTGGAAAATCCTTCCGTCAATGCCGCATTGATCCCGGCCGCATCGGTCTTCGCCTGCGCCAGCACGGTTCGGCCCTTCGGCGTCAGCCACACGCGCCAGGCCCGGCCGTCCTCGCGATCGGCCCGGCGCTCGACCAGCCTTGCCGCCACGCTGCGATCGACGAGCCCGGAAATCCCGGCCGGCCCCATGTCGAGCGCTGCGCCCGCCTCGCCCATCAGCACACCGTCCTGCTTGCCGAGAATGAACAGCAGCCCCGCCTGCGCCGGCGTCACCTCGCTCGAAGGCTGCGCCGCCATCCAGCGCTGCAACCGGCGTTGCGCGACATTCAGCAGATAGATCAGCCGATGATGCCTCGCTGCGGCTTCTTTATTTCGCATGCGAAGTATCTACTCGGGGCGGGCCACGTTGTCAAACGCCGCCTCTAGGGCGATTTGGCGCGGCAGCCGTCGAGGAACAGGGCCGCACAGATCTGCACCCGGCGCTCGATCTGCTTCCTGGACGGCAATGAGATGCCACCGTAGACCGCTGGGAGGTGCACAAGCGATAGCGGCGGAATGAACCACCGCCATCACGATCTCCTTGCACTCACCTCACGGCGCGCAGGCGAAGCTCGAAGCCTCCGTCACCGGTCCCGTCTTGTAGTGGGGCCAGGCCGGCCAGCGGCACAGCGGCAGCGCGCGCGACACCGCGAATGACGGCGCCTCGACCTTCTGCTCGCTGACCTCGAGGTCGCCGGGCGCGTTGCCTTTCTCGACCCAGTCGACCAGCGCGCTCAGCATGTCGACATTGGCCGGCGCGCCGGAGCCGACATGGTCGACGCCGGGCGCTGTGTAGAGCCGCGCGAATTCGGCGGTCTCGGCCTTGCCGAGCTTGCGCTCGACGCTCTGGAAATAGCGGATGCCGGCGTAGGGGCTCTGCGCATAGTCCGCCATGTGCTCGAGCATGATGAGACGGCCGCCGCGGGCGCGGAAGCGGCTGAGATCCGGATCGGTCGAATCCATCAGGCGGGAGACTTCGAGCAAGCGCGCCTTGTGGTCCTCGGGCTTGTAGGTGGTGACGTCGAGCTTGGGATCGCGCGCGAACACATATTGAATGCCGCCGGCGCCATAGATCCAGGCGATGCCGTTATTGGGCGCTGGCGGCTGCGCGGGCGGCGCCGTGCCGAGCCACCACGCGACCCAGCCGCCGGTCGGGCCGACCGACGGCGTATCCTCGCCCGACACGCCCCAACCCGGATAATCGTCGAGACCGTTGGCGAGCGCGAACGGGAATTTGTAGGTCGCATGAAGCGTATTCACGGCCTTGATCTGTGCGTCGGTGAGACACTGATCGCCCGTCTTGCCGGACTCACAGCGTAGCGTCTCGACCTTGAACGCCGCCTTGCAGGCGACGGGATCCTGCACCAGCGCATCGTCCGAACCATCGGCCTTGTCGCAAGCCGCCCGCACGGCGTCGCCGACGAGCTTGACCTGCGCCGGGTTGATCCAGCCCTCGCCCATGGTCGCAAGCCCCGAGCGGGTGCCGGCATGTTGCAGGCCGACCCAGTTGATGACCGGCACACGTGCAAAGATGCCGTCGAAATCATCGGGGTAACGTTGCGCCATGGTGAGGCCTTCGCGGCCGCCTTCGGACGAGCCCATGAAGTACAGCTTCTCCGGCTTCTTGCCGTAGGCGCGTTCCATCAGCGCGACGGCGGCGTCGCGCACCTTCTTGTAGGCGCGATGGGCAAAGTTCTCGAAGGCTTCGTCGTTCAGAGCGAACACCTGAGGCGGCTCGCCCTGTTTGGTCTCATGGCCCGAGTCGGTGCCGTAGGTGACGAAACCGCGCGCCAGCGGCGACGGCTTTTCGAAAGGATAGGCCGGCGGCAGCCCGAGGCCCGTGATCAGCACGCCATTGAAGCCGCCGCCGCCATATTGCACCGAACGCCCATTCCATTCGACCGGCAGGTTGACCTGGAACTTGATCGGCGGCGCCTTTGGATCGGTAGGGTCGATATGGCCGAGCACCTTGCAGAACGCGGGATTGGCGGGCGTGACGCGGCCTGACGGCGTCGGTCCACGCTCCGCAACGGCGATGAGCGACGGTGCCAGCAACGTCGCGGCGTCGATCTTCACGGCATCCGCGCCGCCGACGAGACCCTTGCAGACCGTATCCGCATCCTCTGCCAGCGTCACCGCGAACGCGCCTGTCGCGCCCATCGCGGCCGCCGCGCCCACGAGCCATGCGCATAGCCTCGCTCTTGTCAGCGTCATCGTTTCCACCCGGTTCTTGTGTTTTCGTTCAATCCGTCAGCAGGCCGCATTCAATGCGACCTTCCGCCGGCCGTCAACAAAGCTAGTGCTCGAATACGAGCCGCGCACCGACCGTACCCTCGAGGGCGCGGATCTGCTGGAGCAGCGTCGCCGAATCCTGCCCTGCCAGGTCGGCGTCGAGCACGACGTAGCCGAGGTCGCCGGAGGTCTCCAGATATTGCGCGATGATGTTGATGTCGCGCTGGAGGAAGACCTCGTTCAGCCGCCGAAGCATGCCCGGCACGTTGCGATGGACATGGCTGAAACGCGCGCCCGCGGGACGCAGATGCAGCTGCACCTCCGGGAAATTCACCGCGCCCATGGTCGAGCCGGTGATGAAATGGTCGACCAGCTTGCGCGCCACCTCGCCGCCGATGCGCTCCTGCGCCTCCTCGGTCGAGCCGCCGATATGCGGGGTGAGGATGACGTTGCC
This sequence comes from Bradyrhizobium cosmicum, assembly GCF_007290395.2. Lineage (NCBI taxonomy): Bacteria > Pseudomonadati > Pseudomonadota > Alphaproteobacteria > Hyphomicrobiales > Nitrobacteraceae > Bradyrhizobium > Bradyrhizobium cosmicum. The sequence goes on from NZ_CP041656.2 coordinate 6,876,574, forward strand.
GAGGCCCTGCAGCGGACTCTTGAAGCGATCGGAATTTGAGGACGGCTCGACCGGAAACACGTCGACGGCAGCACCTGCGAGATGGCCGTCGCGCAAGGCGCCAGCGAGCGCGTCGAGATCGACCACGGTGCCGCGGCTGTTGTTGATCAGGAACGAGCCCGGCTTCATCGCCCGCAGCTCCTTTTCGCCGATCATGCCTGCTGTCTCCGGCGTCTCCGGCACGTGCAGGCTGACGACGTCGCTCTGCGCCAGCAGTTCCTCCAGCTTTTCGACCGGCTCGGTGTTGCCGTGGCGGAGCTTGTCGGTGCGGTCGAAATAGATCACGCGCATGCCGATGGCTTCGGCGAGCGTCGAGAGCTGCGAGCCGATATTACCGTAGCCGATGATGCCGAGGGTGCGGCCGCGGACCTCGCGGCTGCCGGTCGCCGACTTGTCCCAGCCGCCCTCATGGGCCGATACCGAACGCGGGAAGATGCGCCGCAGCAGCATCACGATCTCGCCGATCACGAGTTCGGCAACGCTGCGCGTATTGGAGAACGGCGCGTTGAACACGGGAATACCGCGCTTGCGCGCCGCCAGGAGATCGACCTGATTGGTGCCGACGCTGAAGCAGCCGACCGCGAGAAGCTGGTCGGCCGCGGCGAGCACGTCATCGGTGATCTGGGTGCGCGAGCGGATGCCGAGCAGCGACACGCCCTTGAGAGCTCGTCGCAAATCCTCGCCATCCAGCGCCTTGGTCAGCCGCTCGACATTGGTGAAACCTGCGCTCCTGAACAGGTCCACGGCGCTGTCGTTGACGCCTTCGAGCAGCAGCGCCTTCGCGCTCCGCTCCGGGTTTTGGCCTGGGGCTGACATGGAATCTCCATAGGTAGCGGCTTTGCCCGCAGCTCATAGACCGCGGACGAGACGCAGCACAATAGGGTTTGGATACGGGGAGAAGATGGCGCGGGGGTAGATGTGTTTGGCATCCCACCAGCCGCGTCATCCTGAGGCGCGAGTGATGGGGCGCGGAGCGCCCCATCGGGAGCCTCGAAGGATGAACGGCCCGGATGCTGCCGGGCCGTCGCTCTTCGAGGCCGCTGAAGAAGCGGCCACCTCAGGGTGAGGTGATGGAGTATTGGCGCGGAGCACGGGGACCGCTCGCGTCAAATCACGTAAAACCCATGCGTGCCGTCAAGACGCAGCTGCTCGACCAATCCGTATTCCCAGTCGAGATAGGCCTGCATCGCACGCTCGGCCACGTCGGTGCCTTCATAGGGCCGGCGATAGCGGTGCGCCGGGTCGGGCTTCGGCAGCACGCGCGGCGGGCCGATTTCGAGCGTGCCGTCGTAGCCGCCTTCGAGCACATAGACCTCCCAGCCCATCTGCGCGAGCCAGGACGCCGTCATGTCGGCGCGCACGCCCTTATCGTCGGTCAGGACGATGCGCGCACCGCGCACCGGAGCGGCCATGTCGGTCTCCTGCACCAGTTGTCCGCCGGGATAATGGCGGAAGCCGGGGAGATGGCCGGCCGCATATTCTTCCGCATCGCGTACGTCGAAGCGATACAGCGTACGATCGGCCCGCCCAGCAAGCGCCGCCATCTCGCCTGCGCCGATGTGGCGGACGCCGGCGCGATAGGCGACGTCGCGGGCATTGGCCGGGCCGCCCTCGAACGCTCCGATCGCGCCGCGCCGGTCAGCACCGTGGTTGAGGCTGTGCCGCGCCAGCGTCCAACCGATGGTGCCGTTGCGCAGCGCCCGCACCTTGTTGGGCACGCCGGCATTGATCAGCGACTGGGTGCCGATGATCGATCGGGTGCGGCCAGCACAATTGACGATGATGGTGGTGTCGGGATCGGGCGCGGCCTGCCCCGCCCGCAGCACCAGCTCCGCACCGGGCACGCTGACGGAGCCTGGAATGTTCATGGTCGCATATTCGTCGAAGCGGCGGACGTCGAGGATGGCGATGTTGGCCTTCTCGGCGATGAGTTTTGCGACCTCGTCGGCGCTGAACGAGGGCGTATGCCTGCGCGACTCGACCAGCTCGCCGAACGCCTTGGAATAGGAATTGACGTCCTCGAAGACCTGATAGCCCGCATCGCGCCAGGCCTTCAGTCCGCCATCGAGCGCACTGATGTTGGTGTAGCCGAGCGTGGCGAGGCGTTCGGCCCCCGTGGCGACGAGGCCCTCGCCGTCATCATAGAGTACGATTCCCACGTCCTTGCGCGGCAGCCGCACCTCGGCTTCGATGGCGATCCGGTCCGCGGCCATATTGGCGGCAAACAACGGATGGCCGGTGGCGAAGCCGGCCTCATGCCTGAGATCGAGCAGCGCGATCTCTTCGCGCAAGAGCAATGCGCGGCGGATGTCGGCGGGTGTGACGGTCGGAAGCTTCATGGCGTGAACCTTGACGAGAGCAGGCCATGGCTTTTGAACGATTGGGCGGGCCTTGGCTAGCCACCCGGGAGACCTGCATGGTGAACGTCACTAGTCACATTCGTATGTTGCGGCGACCTTTGAAAAGTCGAACTGAGCGAGCGCATCGGGATCGATCCAGAAATGAAGCACGCCCCCTGTGTTGGCATGCCAGTTGAAAAATGCCGGATCTCCCTGGATCTGAAGCAGCAGTATGTCCTCCATATGCTCTTCCGTGGCATTTTGCGGCCCGAAGCCATAGCCAAGCATCTGATGAATCGCCGAGCTAAAACGACGATTTTGGCCGTCTTTGACGGTGGGGGCCTTCCAATGATTCTGCCGCACTAGATTGGCGAGGTAGCCGAGAGGAACGTCATCGCAAGCATCCGCACTCTGGGCCGCTAGACAACGGATGGTGTAGTTGATGGCATGACCGAGATCCGCTGCAATCGAGAATGCAGAGGTGAACACCTGTCCGACCATCGTCCCGTATGCCTCGGCGACGCCGACCCACCAAGCGCGGAAGGCCAATTTGGCATCCGCATCAACGTCATCCAGCGGGGTCAATGCCCGGCAGCGCTCGAGCCATCCAATGGCACCGCGGCGAAGGCGCTGCAGCTCTGCCGCCACCTCGTCGGTCAGCGACTTGTCATGGGCCTCACGGGTTAGGTCGAGCCGAACGTGCCACAATACCGACCGGACGACATGCGTGATGAGCAGCCAGTTGAAGGGCCACTCCACGTCTTTCGCATATTCCTCTACCGTTCGGTATTGCAGCAAGTCTCGCGTATCAGGCTCACCCGGGCCCAATGCTCGGGAAAGCGATTCGATCAGCACTTCGCCTCCGACCACATCGTCGTGAAAGTCGAAATCGCGAAACGGCCGAAAGGAGAGCGGGTACTTGAACTCGACCTTGGAGTGAAAATCGAGGACCGGATCAAGCCATTTGACCTGGGCATCGCCGTTGGGGTCGGCGAGCGGCATTAGGTCTGGCGGTGGCGTTCGCTCAGGGTAGGCGTTACCACCCGCGGGGCTATACAGAACGCGGCAGGGAGGATTTCCTTCGTCGACAAATACGGAGCTGCAGAAGAAAAAAAGTGTACCGCGTTTCGGAAGCGGCGACCACTTCGAGCCAGGCACATCTGCAAGGTCGACCTGCGCCACGAAAGTTAGCGCGACCGTCTCCAGCTCGACATTCGCCCTGACGTCGGCCCTCGGCCACTCGAACTGCGGCGGCAGCCTGGGAAGACCGCCGAAGAAACTACTCCCCGGGTGGACGAACGGCACTGGCAAATCGCTGCGCCTGACGAGCACTGCAGGCAGTGCTGTTTCTTCAAGCTCCTCCCGTTCAGACATTTGCCGCGGAAACCCCCAACGACCTTCACGTGTACGAGACGCATCGAACCACTCCAATTTGGCCTAGACAAGCGCTTCTTGGCTGCAACGGGAAGGTTTGTCTTAGGATCTCGACCGGACGGAGTTAGCTGCCTGGAGAGGTCACTCGCCCGGGACCAGCCGAGCAAGCGGCAGTTGCGCCGAGCGCCGCAGCCTGCGGCGCGACAGATAGAGCAGGAGTCCGGTAACCGAAAACAGCGGCATCAAGGCCGCGGCGATCATGAAGGCGAGCTTGCCGGGCCAGCCCAGGATTGCGCCACGATGGATGTCGAGGACGTTGGCGATGATCTTCTCGCCGAAGGTCTTGTCGGCATAACGCTCCGCCGAGACCAGCTGACCGGTGATCGCATCGATGCGGAATTCGTCGCGCGTGGTGTCGAGCGTGGAGTCTTTCCCCCAGGATCGGATCCGGATCACCGTGCCCGGACCCACGGGCAGCGTCAGCAAGGCCTTGGAGAAGCGCCCGCCTTCCTCGTGCAGGAACGTGGTCCATGCGCGATCGAATCCCACTTGCGGGGCCGGCTCGGGACGACTGGATGAGCGCGGCTGTTTCGGCTGCATCTTCGCGGCGGCGACATGCGGGCGCGACAGCAGCCAGACGACGCCGTCCTTGTACCAGTCGAACGAGTACCACAGCCCCGTGAGCGTCATCACCACATAGATCGGGAGGACCCAGGTGCCGATCACGGCGTGCAGCGACCGATGCAGACCGCGGCCCCTGAGCCCGAGATTGGGTTTCAGCCACATCTTCACATTGCTAGCGCGGCGCGGCCAGCGCAGCACGAGGCCGGAGATGAGCATGACGATGAGGCCAAGCGCGGCGATGCCGGTGATCTGGCGCCCCCAGCCCTTCGCATCGCCGGGAATGAGCAGCCAGCGATGCAGCCGGCGGACGGTCGCGAAAAATTCCTCGCCGCGCGGCGAACCCAGCACGCGGGCATCATAGGGATCGACATAGAGCGAGGTTCGCCGCGCGCCCTGCTCGTCGCGACCGAAGCGGACACGCACCGCCGCGGACGGATCGCTCGACAGCGTGACCGCGGCGACCTTGCCGGCGACCTGCGCCGCCTCCAGCCGCGCTACCAGCTCATCCGGCATCAAGGGCGGCGCCTGACGCGGCGCGACCTGTATGATGCCGCCGTTCAGATGCTCGACGATCTCGTCCTCGAAGCTCATGACCGAGCCAGTCAGCGCGATCAGGGCAAGCAGCAGCGCGAGCACGAGGCCCGCGATGGAGTGGACCTGGAGCAGGGCCACCTTGATCTTATGTGCCGCCTTACGCATCAGCGCTCGCCTTCGTCATCGGCTCGAGCTGGAATCGTTGTGCCGCAATACCATTCCTAGAACTTCACCGTTGCCGACAGCGACACGCGGCGCGCATCTCCGATCGCGACGTTCAGATTGTTGACGGCGGAAGGATAATAGACGGTGTCGAACAGATTCTTGACGTTGAACTGGTAGACCACCGGCGTGTTCTGGTATTTCGTCTCATAGGTCGCGAAGATATCGGCGACCACATAGGATGGCAGGAAGAAGGTGTTGGTGGAATCGCCCGGGCGATCGCCGACATAGCGCGCGCCGCCGCCGAGCCGCAGCTGGCCCGGCAAGGCCGTGCCGAAGTCATAGACCAGATAGAGCGAAGCCGTGTTCATCGCGACGTTCTGCAGCTTCCTGCCATAGAGCGTCGGGTCTTCGGACGCCGTCACCCGCGCGTCGGTGTAGCCATAGCTGCCGATCAAGGCCCAGCTATCGGTGAGCCTGCCGGTGACATCCAGCTCGACGCCGCGCGAGTGGGCACGGCCGACGGTGTGGAGCTCCACCACGCCCGCGCTGTTCGTCTTCGTCGTCTGCACGTTCTTCTTGTCGAGATCGTAGACCGCCAGCGTACCGGAGATGCGCTTGTTCAGATCGAATTTTACGCCGGTCTCGTATGATACGCCCTCTTCCGGCGCGACATTGGAATCGATCACGATCCCGATCGGCGCGATGGTCGAATTCGGCTTCAACGATTGGGTATAGCTCGCATAGAGCGAGATCTGGTCGGTGAGCTTGAAAATGGCGCCGCCGAGCGGAAGCACCTTGTCCTGGGAGACATTGGTGTTCGTGATGAAGGGCTTTCCACGTCCGGCGATCTGGTCGTAGTCCATGTAGCGCACGCCGCCCACCAGCGCGAAGCGTTCGGTGAGATGCAGCGTGTCCTGGACGAACAGCGACCATTGGCCGAGCTTGTCGGTCTGAGCGCTGTCGGGGTTTGACACCGTCGTGCCCGGTCCAATCAACCCATAGACCGGATTGTAGACGTTGATGGCAGGCGTTGCCTGCCGGATCAGATTGTCGCGGTAGATGGTGCGATACTGGCCGTCGCCGCCGAACACCACCTCGTTACGCATGTTGCCGAGCCAGATGCCGCCCGAGACATAGGATGTCCCATAGCTGACATTGCTGAGCGAACCCTGCGTGCCGTCATTGCTGCGTGTCTCTGCGCCGGTCGTGAAGTTGATGCCGGTGATGCGGAGCTGATTGGCGCTGAAGGTCTCGGTGTTGTAGCTGTACCCGGCGTAGAGCTTCCAGTCCTGGTTGAAGCGGTGCTCGACCGAGGCCTGGATCAGGTCGGACGTGCCCCATGTGTTGTTGAAGGGCTCGTCGAGCCGGCGCGTCGCGGGAACCGCGAGCGGGGTTTTCGTGACAGGATTGAACGCGGTGCCGCGGTCGAACGGATAGATGAATTCGCGGTGCTCGTAGTTGAGCTGAACCGTGGTGTCCTGGCCATACCAGGCCAGTGACGGCGCAACCAGCATCTCGCGGTGGCGACCGAAATTCCGCCAGTAGTCCTCACTGACGCCGTAGCCGATGAAGCGATAGGCAAGGCCCTGGTCCCCGATCGGACCGGTGACGTCGAGCAGGCCGTCGGCCCCCGTCTTGGAGGCGCTGAACGCCGAGCCAAGCAGCGTGACCGAACCGTGCTGGTAGAGTTCCGGACGCTTGCTGATGGTGTTGACAATGCCGCCGGGGTCCATGATGCCGTAGAGCAGCGAGGCCGGTCCCTTCAGCACCTCGACGCTTTCGACCGCGGGATTGAAGCTGCGCCCCTGCACCAGCGGCATCCCGTTGCGCATAATCGAGCCGTCGCGATTGTCGCCGAAGCCGCGGCGGATCACCGCGTCCTGGCTGCCGGCGAGCGTATTGGTCTGGGTGATGCCGGAGACGTTGATCAGCGCGTCGTCGATGTTGCGCGGCAGCTGGTCCTTGAGAACCTGCTCGGGCACGACGTTGACGGCCTGCGAAGTGTTGAGCGCCGAGGCGCCGCTGCGCAGCGTAGTCGAACTCGGCATCGCGCGATAGCCGAGCTTGGCGGCCTGTTGCGCGGCGGCTTGCGCGGCCGCGCGCTCGGACAATGTCGGCGCTGCGGGAGCGTCGGCATTCCGGTTGCGCTGACGTGCGGTCGTTTGCGTGCGGCGTTGCGACGATTCCGACGCCCGTGCAGGCTTCGGCCGTTGCACCGGAGCATCCACCGTCACCGGTGGCAATGCGGATTGCGCCTGCGCGATCGTCGTATTGGAGGGGAGCTCGGCGAGCAGCACGGCTGCTCCAATGAGAAGACCTACACGGCTCTTGCCGGCATGATGACCCCGGATCGGGTCATCCGCATTGACACGCACTCTCGCCCCACTTCAATTCTGCAACAACTACGAAGCTTGCGCGTCTAGCAATCGTAGCGAATGAAGAGAACCGTAGGCGGCGTTGAATCGCTCTAGTATTGAATCGTTCTAAACAGTGATCGGCGCCAATCGGCAATCACGAATTGCCGTGATGATACGTTGCGCGCGAATTCGCGGCATGGTGTTACGGCGTCGTGCGATCTCACGCGGTAGCCGGCGTGATCAACTCGTCGAGCCTTCGCTTAAGCGCGGCGCCGTCGGACAGGGCACGCAGCGGCGGTCGCACGCGAAGCCAGCTTGCATCGCCGGTCTGCGCGGCGAGAATGGCCTTCAGCGTCGCCAGGAAGGATGGCGACTTCACCACGATGTCAACCGCGGCCTGCATGCGCGCTTCGACGTCCTTACCTTCGATCATCGCCTTGACCAGTTCCGGCGCGATGTTGGCCATGCCGCAGATGGTGCCGGCACCACCGCCGGCAATCGCGCGGGCGATGTCGGTCTCATTGCCGACGGTGATGGCAAGCTCGGGGCTGGCTGCGCGAAACGCCTGGAACTGCTTGAAGTCGCCGCTGGAGTCTTTCAGGCCCGCCACCACCCTGCCGTAACGCTTGCGCAAATTCGCGGCAACGCTGGTCGGGATCGCGACGCCGGAGACCTGGGGGATGTGGTAGAGATAGGCGCGCAGGCGATTGTCGGCGACGCCATCGAAGATCGCGGCGAAGGCATCCTCGATGCCTTCGGGCATCACGCTGCGATCGAAGTAGGGCGGCAGGTACAGCACGTGGCGCAGGCCGAGGCCGAGCACCGCGCGCGTCAGCGCGATGCTATCGCTGATGGCGGGAAAGCCGCCGCCGATGCCAATGCGCTCTGCCGCGACACCGGCCTCGAGCAACGCTTCGATGGTCGCGACGCGTTCACCGACATTGAACGAGGTGCCCTCGCCGGTGGTGCCGAACAGGACGACGCCGTCGACGCCCTTGCTGAAGAGCTGCCGGGCGTGGGCTGCGAGTTTGGCGGAATCCGTGCTGCCGTCCGTTGCCAGCGGTGTCGCCGACGCCACCCAGAACCCGCGAATTGCCTCCGTCATCATAACCGCCCTTTGCTGCGTCCCCGAATCCACCCTCTGATCTGCGACGATCCTGAGTAGCCCGTTGACGCCCTGTTTTTGCTTTACTTTCTGACTTGTACCTTACATACAAGAAGAGCGCAAATCCTTTCCGCTTTCGTGGCGCAGCCAGATCCCAAGGAGGTCTCGCATGAACATGGTGGCCCCCATTGAGCGCCCCGACCAGATGCTCGGCGCGCTGCGCGACAAGATCGGCGCGGCCGCGGTGCTGATCGGCACCGACGTGCCCGCGCGCAACTGCAACGACTGGAGCGCGAGCCTGCCGCAGTCACCCCTCGCGGTAATCCGCCCCGTCGATGCGCGAGGTGTTGCCGATGCGATTCTGACCTGCCGACAGGCGCACCTGCCGTTCGTGCCGCAGGGCGGATTGACCGGGCTCTGTCGCGGTGCCTCGCCCGAGCCGGGCTGGGTCGCGATCTCGCTCGAGCGCATGACCGGCATCGAGGAGATCGATCGCGCCTCGATGACGATGACGGTGAAAGCAGGCACGCCTCTGGAGACGATCCAGAAAGCCGCCGACGAGGCCGGCTTGTTCTTTCCGCTCGATCTCGGCTCGCGCGGCTCCTGCGCGATCGGCGGCAATCTCTCCACCAATGCCGGCGGCAACCGCGTGATCCGCTACGGCATGACGCGCGAACTGGTGCTTGGCCTGGAGGTGGTGCTGCCCGACGGCACCATCATCACCAATCTCAACAAGCTGATGAAGAACAATGCGGGCTATGACCTCAAGCATCTCTTCATCGGTTCGGAAGGCACGCTCGGCATCATCACCCGCGTGGTGCTGAAACTGTTCCCGAAGCCGCGCTCGACCATGGCTGCGCTGTGCGCGCTGAAGGATTATGCGGCGGTGATCGCGCTGCTGGATGCGGCGCGATCCGGACTCGGCCCGCTGCTGTCGGCCTTCGAGGTGATGTGGCCGGATTACTGGGACGTGATTACGACGCGCGCGGGCGTCAAGCCGCCGGTCGCCGCTGGCGACAGCCTTTATGTGCTGGTGGAAGCGCAAGGCACCGACGAAAGCCTGGACGCGCCGCGCTTTCAGAGCTGGCTCGAAGAGCTGATGGAGCGTGGGCTGCTGGTCGATGCCGCCGTCGCGCAATCGCTGGCGCAGACGCAAGGCTTCTGGCGGGTCCGTGACATCTGCGCCGAGTTCGGCCAGGTGCTGGGACCGCACATCTCCTACGACATCGGACTTGCTGTGGCGCGGATGGACGAGTTCGTCGGGCGCTGCAAGACAGCGCTCGCCGAGGGCATCGCGGGCTGCGAGAGCGTCTATTACGGCCATATCGGCGACGGCAATCTGCATCTCGTCTCATGGGTTACGGGGCTCTCCGTCGAACCGCAGCCGAAGGAGGCGATGGACGCGATCATCTACGGCCTCGTGCGCGAGATGGGCGGCAGCGTCTCCGCCGAGCACGGCATCGGCACGCTGAAGAAAAAGTGGCTGGGTCACGCCCGCAGCGAAGCCGAGATCGCGCTGATGCGGACGCTGAAGGCGGCGCTTGATCCCGATCATCTGCTCAATCCCGGCAAGGTATTCTGAGATCATATGCGATCGCTCAAGCTCGATACGCCGAAATCGCTGTCGCAGCGGGTGATGCAGCGGCTGCGGCAGGCCATCATCGACGGCGAGTTCGCGCTCGGCGCCGCCATCTCGGAGGAGATGGTGGCGAACTCCTTCGGCGTCAGCCGCACGCCGGTGCGCGAGGCGATGGGCCTGCTGCAGGCGCAGGGTCTGGTGGTGATCCGGCCGCAGGTCGGCAGCTTCGTGTTCACGCCGAGCGCCGACGACATTGAAGCACTCTGCACTTTCCGCATCGCGCTCGAGCCCAAGGCCGCCGAGCTCGCCTTCCGCCATGACCGCGATGGCGCGGTCGCAACACTGAGCGAGGCGATCGCGGCGATGGAGCCCGCGGTCGCAGCCAAAGACAACATCGCCTATGGCCGCGCCGATGCCGCCTTTCACGAAGGCCTGTTCGCGCATTGCGGCAACCGCTATCTCGTCGAGTCCTACCAGCTCGCATCCAGCCGCGTTGCAGCACTCCGCACCAATCTGACCTCGCCGATCGACGTACGCACCCGTTCCTCGTTCGACGAGCACCGCAAGCTGCTCGATCTGTTCGCGCACGGCGAGTTCGCGGCCTTCGAGGCCCTGATGACGACGCACATCACCAATTCGGGCGTGGTCTATGCCAAGGCGCTGACGGCGGATTGAGCGCATCGAGCGGTCTCGGTCGATGCCGCGCCGGCTTCATCACTGCCGTCAGAAGTTTCATTGCCCATGGAGCAATCGCATATCCGATGTCGGGCGCGGTGAGAGCCCTGAAGACGGATCGCTGAGGTGCATATGCGGCACGCGCACCATTCCCGGAGGCGATGAAATGCTCGCCATCAGCACCGGCGCAACCGGGGTGCGAGTGATCGAGACCGAGAACATCGCCAGCAGCGCGCAGAGCATGCAAAGCCTCATCCGCACCGTCCTGCGATCGGAGATCGGCAGAAACAGGAAAAACAACATCGCCAGGATCAGCAGCGCATCGACCAGAAACATGGATCTCTCCCTTTGAAACTGGAGGGAGGATGGCGCGACGACGACTGCTAGTATGTGGACGGCATCACACACCTGATGGCACTGACCGCGCGCGGTAGGCGGGCACATCCGTGTCCGACTCGAGGATGCGCTGCTGGGCTCGACGGCAACCAATCTCCGCCTCGTCGAGGACGCGCTGCGGATGGTCCGCGCGCACGGTGGCGAGCCGGCCACAACGGCCGAGGTCCGGCAGGGGCTCGCGAACGGTTAACGCGGGCGCGCCGGCCGGATAGCTCCCGGCGGAACCGCAAATCTTCACGTGCCCGTCGGTTGTATTCGCGGGCCCGGAGTCCTATGGCTGTGCGCATGGACACCCAGATCATTGCCGCCGAAAAGCCCCTGATGGCCGGGGCGCAGCCGCGCAAGCCGGCGCCGTTCCTCCCCATGAGCCGCGCCGAGATGGACACGCTCGGCTGGGATGCCTGCGACATCGTGCTGGTGACCGGGGACGCCTATGTCGACCATCCGAGCTTCGGCATGGCGATCATCGGTCGGCTGCTGGAGGCGCAGGGATTCCGGGTCGGCATCATCTCGCAGCCGGACTGGCACTCGGCCGAGCCGTTCAAGGTGCTTGGCAAGCCAAAGGTGTTCTTCGGCGTCACCGGCGGCAACATGGATTCGATGGTGAACCGCTACACCGCGGACCGCCGCATCCGCAGCGACGATGCCTACACGGCCGGCGGCGAAGGCGGCAAGCGGCCGGACCGCTGCACCGTGGTCTACGCGCAGCGCTGTCGCGAGGCGTTCAAGGACGTGCCGATCGTGCTGGGCGGCATCGAGGCCTCGCTGCGCCGGATCGCACATTACGATTACTGGTCCGACAAGGTGCGCCGCTCGGTGCTGGCCGACGCCAAGGCGGACCTGTTGCTCTACGGCAATGCCGAGCGCGCCGTCGTCGAGGTGGCCAACCGCCTTGCCGCCGGCGAAGCACCGCGCGAGCTCAAGGACATCAGGGGCGTCGCGCTGTTCCGCCGCGTGCCCGAGGATTACGCCGAGCTGCACGCCGACGATCTCGACTCCGCCGACGAAGGCGCAACGCGCCAGAAGGGCGCCACCGTGATCCGGCTGCCGGCGCTGGAGCAGGTCGAGCAGGACAAGGAAGCCTATGCCCGCGCCTCGCGCGTGCTGCACCGGGAGAGCAATCCCGGCAATGCGCGGCCGCTGGTGCAGCGCCATGGCGATCGCGACCTCTGGCTCAACCCGCCGCCGATCCCGCTGACCTCCGAGGAGATGGACGCGGTCTACGATCTTCCTTACGCGCGCGCGCCGCATCCGTCCTATGGCGAGGCCAAGATTCCCGCCTGGGACATGATCAAGTTCTCGGTGACGATCATGCGCGGCTGCTTTGGCGGCTGCACCTTCTGCTCGATCACCGAGCACGAGGGCCGCATCATCCAGAACCGCTCGGAAGGCTCGATCCTGCGCGAGATCGAACTGATCCGCGACAAGACGCCGGGCTTCACCGGCGTCATCTCCGACATCGGCGGCCCCACCGCCAACATGTACCGGATGGCGTGCAAGGATCCCAAGGTCGAGGCCGCGTGCCGGCGGCCGTCCTGCGTCTTCCCGGAGATCTGCCCGAACCTCAACACCTCGCATGACGATCTGATCCGGCTCTATCGCAAGGTGCGCGAGACCAAGGGCATCAAGAAGGTGATGGTCGCCTCCGGCGTGCGCTACGACCTCGCGGTCGAGAGCCCCGAATACATCAAGGAGCTCGTCACCCATCACGTCGGCGGCTACCTGAAGATCGCGCCTGAACATACCGAGCGCGGGCCACTCGACAAGATGATGAAGCCCGGCATCGGCGCCTACAACCAGTTCAAGCGAATGTTCGATGCCGCCGCCGAACAGGCCGGCAAGAAATATTACCTGATCCCGTATTTCATCGCGGCGCATCCGGGCACGACCGACGAGGACATGATGAACCTCGCGCTCTGGCTGAAGAAGAATCGCTATCGCGCGGATCAAGTGCAGACCTTCCTGCCCTCGCCGATGGCGACCGCAACGGCGATGTACCACACCGGCGTCAACCCGCTGCGCGGCGTGCGCCACGGCGGCAGCGACAAGGTCGAGGCGATCAAGGGCCTGCGCCAGCGCCGTCTGCACAAGGCCTTCCTGCGCTATCACGACCCCGACAACTGGCCCGTGCTGCGCGAGGCACTGAAAGAGATGGGCCGCGCCGACCTGATCGGCTCCCGCCCCGACCAGCTCGTCCCCGCGCACCAGCCGCCCGGCACCGGCAAGGCGGCGGGCACCAGGCGGCCCGTGCGGCCCGGCGGCAAGACGCAGCGGTTCACGACCAAGGGCCTGCGGGTGATGAAGTAGACACGAGCCGTATCAAGTCCGGTTCGGCCTGCGGCTGTCGTGCCGGCCAAAACAAATCCTCGAAAACAACCCCATGCACAGTAGCCGGCATGAGCGGAATCAACGACTTGCGGATTTAGCGAAAAAATTGACCCGTCGGGCAAACAGTCGTTGCTCCGTCGGGCAATACAGGGGCATGATGGCATCGTCGGGCATCGCGTAACGCAGAGCCCTACCGTTTCTCAGTATCGATATCCTCGAGCTTCACGCCGCGTCCCCGCATATTGCGCGCATGAATTCAATTGTCACCAAAATGGTGACATGCTATGGGTGTCGAGATGCAGGTGATCGCCCTTCGGACCCTGAGGGAATTCTGGACGCGACACCCGCGCGCCGAGGGTCCGATCCGCGCCTGGGTAGCGATTGCCGCGAAGGCACGTTGGGCTGGGCCGGCCGAGATAAAGCGGCAGTTCGGCACCACGGTCGACTTCGTGGGTGACAATCGGGTCATCTTCGACCTGGGCGGCAACAAATATCGATTGGTCGTGCATGTGTCGTTTGCGTTTGGCCGCCTGCTGGTGAAGTTCATTGGGACTCACGCGGAATACGACCGCATCGACCCGGAGACTGTCTCATGGCCAAGAAAATGATCCGTCCGCTTCGCTCCGAAAGCGACTACGATGCCGCACTCGACGAGATCGAGCGCTATTTCGAAAGCGAACCAAAGCCGGGCTCGCCGGAGGGCGATCGTTTCGACCTTCTCGCACTGGTCATCGAAGACTATGAGCGCAAGCACTGGCCGATCGATCCGCCCGATGCGGTCGACGCGATCCGTTATCGGATGGAGACCGGGCAACATACCCAGGCGGACCTCGGCCGCCTGCTCGGCTCGCGCCAGCGCGCCTCCGACGTCCTGACGCGCAAACGCCCGCTCACGATGAAGATGGCCTGGCGACTGCACCGCGAGTGGGGAATTCCAGCAGAAGCGCTGATTGCCCCGCCACAACCCCGCGGACGAAGATCGGCGGCATAAAACCATTCGAACCTGTTCGACGCGCAACGCGTCCGAACCGGTCAGCGTCCCACTCACCCGTGATACCGCTCCAGCAAACTCCTCTCCACCTTGCAGATATACGTGTATTTCGGATTGACCACCTGGGTGCAGCGGGCTTCCGCGATCTGGCCGAGCAGCATGTAGCCTTCGGCCGCCGGAATCTTCCAATCGTCTTCCATCCAGTAGACCATCTCCTCGAATGCGATGCGCATCGCGTCTTCGAGCGGGCGGGCGCAGCCGAGGGTGCAGATGTGGGTGGCCGTTTCGATGCGCGGGTGGTTCAGCCTCGCGGGGGCCTTGGCCAGCGAGACCTTGACGGTGAGATTGGCCGCGATTTCGATCGCGCCCATGCCGTTGCATTCGCCGTCGCCCTGGATGGCGTGGCAGTCGCCCAGGAAGAGATGCGCGCCGTCCTTGTTGACGCGGAAGAAGATGCTGTTGCCCGTGGTGATCTCCTGGACGTCCATGTTGCCGCCATGCGTCCCGTTGTCGACGGTGAGAACAGCCCCGTGCACCGGGGCGACACCGGCCACGCCGATCATCGGCTTGACCGGCAGGCGGAGATGCTCGTTCCAGTGCACATGGCCGTCCTTGACCTCGACGACGCGGGTCTGGATGCCGAACTCCTTGCGCCGGACCCAATCCGGGAACATGCCGATGCCCGGCCAGAGTGCGGTGAAGCCGAGCTTGTCGAGCTCCATGTCCACCACGTCGAGGCGCAGCATGTCGCCGGGCTTTGCGCCACGCACCTCGATCGGACCGGTGGCGCCGTTGACGAACGGCATCGTCACGTCGGCTTCGGTCAGTTGCTGTCCGAGATGGCGGATGGTGCCGTCATTGGCATTGATGGCGCATTCCACCACGAAGGTTTCGCCGGGCTCGACGCTTGCGATGAACTTGTCGTCGCCGGACAGCGCGTATTTGATGTTGCCGGCCTTGCTGATGCGCTTGGACATGATCCCTCCGTGGCGTTTTCGGATGTGTTGAGGTTGACGTGCGATGCGAATGAGGGTCGGAGGCGATCTGCCCTATGCCTGTCGGCGCCAGGGCATCAGCAGCCGTTCGATCTTGCCGACCAGCCAGGTGAGAACCAGCGCGAGCACGATCGTCACGACGAGTGCGGCGAAGACCTTGGGAATGATGTAGAGCGACCCGGCCTTGAAGATGGCATGTCCCAGGCCCTCGGAGGACGACATGAACTCGCCGACGATCGCGCCGATGAGCGCGAAGCCCACCGTCAGCTTCAGCCCCGCAAAGATATCGGTGAGCGACGCCGGGATCACGAGCTTCCGGAAGATCTGGAATTTCGACGCGCCCAGGGTTTTCATGAGATTGATCTGGTCTCCATCGACGCCGACCGCGCCCTTGTAGGACGTCACCAGCGCAACAATCACCACCGACAGGGTCGACATCGCGACCTTCGAGACCAGTCCGGTGCCGAACCAGATGATCACGATGGGCGCGAGCGCGATGATGGGGATCGAGCCGAGTGCGATGACGAACGGTTCGACCACCCGGGACACGAAACGCGAATACCAGAGCGACAGACCGAGCAGGGTGCCGACCAAATTGCCCATGAAGAAGCCGAGCAGGGTCTCCATGCCGGTGACCGCCGCATCGCGCCACAGGCTGCCGTCCTGCGCCATCTGCATCAGGAAGCCCGCGATCGCCGACGGCGATCCGAACATGAAGGCGGCCGGGCTGCCCTTCGGCGTGACGCGCTCCCACAGGACAAGACAAGCGGCCAGAACGAGAATTTGGGTCGCCAGCACGGCGATGCCGAAGCGCAAGCGCGTCCATTTTGCACGGGCCACCGGCGAGGGACCGCTTCCGGCAGGCTTCGACGCGTCAACCATGCTGGTCTCGATATCCGTCGTCATTGGATCGCGACATCGAGATCGGCCCAGATGCGCCGGACGTAGCGGCTGAAATCCGGGTTTTCGCGCAGCGAGATGACGTCGGCGCGATCAGCGCCGAGTTCGATTTCATAAGTCGCCTTCACCGCGGTCGGCCGCCGCGTCAGCACGATGACGCGATCCGCGATCGAAACCGCCTCCTCGATGTCATGGGTGATAAGCAACATCGAGCGCCCGCCTTTGCGGACCAGACTGACCATATCGTTCTCGATGAGCAGCTTGGTCTGGAAGTCGAGTGCGGCGAACGGCTCGTCCAGCAGCAGCACGTCCGGATCATTCACCAGCGTGCGCGCCAACGCGACCCGCTGCCGCATGCCGCCCGACAACGTCGCGGGATAGTGGTCTGCGAAGCCATGCAGTCCAAGCTGGTCGAGCATGGCCCTGCTGCGGTCTTCGGCCTCGGCGGCAGCAACACCGCGGATCTCCAGGCCGAGCATGGTGTTGGCAAGCGCCGTGCGCCACGGGAACAGGAGGTCCTTCTGCAGCATGTAGCCGACGTTCTGAGGCTGACCGACGACCTGCCGGCCGTGCCAGCGGATGCGCCCCGCATCGGGCGCCAGCAGACCGCAGAGCGTGTTAAGCAATGTGGTCTTGCCGCAGCCGGAGGGCCCGACAATGCTGACGATCTCTCCCTTGCGCAGCGTCAGGCTGAGATCGGCAATGACAGGCACGACCTGGCCGTTGAAGTCGTAGCCTTTGGCGACGTGCTCGACGACGAGCGGGAGGGCGGCGCCGTTCACGGCCTCGCCCTCCCCGGGCATTGCGTATGTGGCAGCCTCAGCGCTCATTTCAGGCTGGCAATCGCCTTTTCGGCAAACGAGTTGTCGATGATCTGATCGAACGGGACCGATCCCTTGGCGTTGCCGAGGTAGATCTGCATGTCCATCAGGTTCTTCCACTGATCCTGCTTGGTGATGACCGACTGCGCCGGGATGAGATATTTCAGCTCGGCGTCGATCGCCTTGTCGACGACTTCGCCGGGCAGATCGGGGAATTCCTTGCGCGCAACCTCCTTGGCGAAGGCGGGATCGGCGTAGGTCTTGCGCGAGGCCTCCTCGAAGGACGTGACCAGCGCCTGCACCATTGCAGGGTCCTTCTGGAGCGTCGAGGGCAGCACCATGATGCCGGTGTTGCAGAACGGCCCGACATAGTTCGAGAAGTCGAACACGACCTTGGCGCCCTGAGCCTCCGCGGCGGCGACGCTCGGCTGATAGGCGACCGCCATGTCGGCCTGCCCGGCCAGCATCGCCGCGATCTCGGTGCCGGGATTGACCGGAACGATGGTGGCGTCGGTGCCCAGCTTGAGGCCGGCCTTCTCCAGCATCCGCTTGGTGACGCTGAAATTGGTGTTGGGCTCGGGCGACGTGACGATCTTGAGACCCTTGAACTCCTTCGGGTCAGTGATCGGCTTGAGCGTCTTGGACACCCCGAAATAGTGGGCGCGCTGCACGACCGTGCCGACCACGACGCCGGGGCCGCCATTCTCGCGGGAGATCTGCGCCATGGTCGCATCGCCGATCGCGAAATCCGCGGAGCCGCCGAGCACAGCCGCAAAAGTCTGGGTGTCGCCGCCGGCGGCGGTCACCTTCATGTCGAGACCGTTTTTCTTGAAGATGCCGGCATGCATGCCGACGTACAGGTTGATGTAGCCGAGATTGTGCACGGCCTCACTGAAGCGAACGGTCTTGAGCTCGGCGGCGGAGGCGATGCGGGATCCGAGCAGGGGCGCGGCACCGATTCCGGTGGCGACAGCGGACGAGGCGGCAAGGAAGGTGCGGCGGCTGAGCGCACGGCTGCTCGGCGGAGCGGGACGAACACGGTCGGTCATGGCGCTGACTTCTCCAGGAAATGCGGACGGGGCAGCCCAAAGACTAGGCGCCGACTGCTCCGCATCAAGCCGAAATAAGCGACGCGATTTGCTTGCGATTTGGCGCTTCCCTTCAAAATGTCGCGCCATTGACGCAGAGTGCCGGTGCATGGCCTGAAGACGCGGCTTTGCTGCCCGCCGCATCATCGCGCTGCCGAATTCAGCACCGCGCGCGAGCGGTTTTCGTCATTTCTGACATTTTGACTGCATAAAAGATTTGCAGACCGCGTAGCGTATAGCCACGCCCGTCCGCGACGACTGCACGCGACTACGGATTGACGCGCACCGACGAGAAGCGGCCGGTCAGCGCCCCTCCGCATTTTTCGGCCGCGATGCGGCTTGCCCGGGACGCCTCGCGCGGCGCCGTCGGTGACTGCGAAGGAACCTCGTCTTTCCTGACGCCGCCATCCGCCTTGCGCAGAAGTTCAAAGAGATTGTTGACCAGCCCGCGCAAACGCAGATTCTCGGATTTCAGATCGTTCATCTGCTGGACGGCGGGAACATCGAGCGTGCCGAAGCTGCGGCGCCACCGGTAGAAGGTACGTTCCGTGATGCCGGCGGTCTTGCAGATCTCCGCAATGGACACCCCGGAACTCGCCTCGGCGAGGAGATGAATGATCTCATTCTCGGTGAATCGGGATCGCCTCATCGCTCTCTCCATCGGCCCGTCATTTGCAGAGGCTCGAACGCCGGCCCCGCGCTGGGCCTGAGGTCAGTATAGCCCAGGGATCGCCGGCGCCTAGAATATCCGAGGACGATTTTGCCCGTCGCAGCCGTGGCGATGTGGCGCGGATTGCTCCTGGAGCCAACGAGTGCCTGAACCGCCACGCCTGGAGTTGTCCAATGCAGCGCCGCCACGAGATCCCCGCCACGCCCGAAAACATGGTTTGGGGCTATCTGGACTGCAACACGCCGCCTGTCCTCGAAGTCAGTTCCGGCGACAGCGTCACGCTGCACAGCTTTCCAGCCGGAGGACGAGAGACGCTGCCCGACGATCGGTCCCTTGTTCCCGAAGACTATCTGCTCGCCCTGGACACGATGCAACCCGGGCCGGGGCCTCACTTCATCACCGGGCCCGTCTATGTGCGCGGCGCCAATGTCGGCGATACGCTCCAGGTCGACATCCTCGACGTGAAGGTGCGCCAGGACTGGGGCTTCGTGTCGATCCTACCCCTGCTTGGGACGCTGCCGGACGAGTTCACGGATTATGAAACGATCCATCCCGTGATCGACCGCAAGCGCGAGGTCTGCATCATGCCGTGGGGCACGGAGATTCCGCTCGCTCCCTTTTTCGGCATCATCGCCACGGCCCCGCCACCGAGTTGGGGCCGCTGCGGCTCGCCCGTTCCGCGCGCGTTCGGCGGCAACATGGACAACAAGGAGCTCCGGGCCGGCACGACGCTGTATCTGCCGGTGTTCAACGAGGGCGCATTGTTCTTCGCCGGCGACGGCCACGGCGTGCAGGGTGACGGAGAAGTCTGCATCACCGCGCTCGAGACCGGGGTGACCGGGACGTTCCGCCTGACCGTGCGCAAGGACATGGAGATCAAATGGCCCTTTGCCGAGAGCGCGACACATCTCATGTCGATCGGCCTCGACGAGGATCTCGACGATGCCGCCAAGCAGGCGGTCCGGGAGATGGTCAAGCATGTCTGCGCACGAACGAACCGGACGCGCAACGAGGCCTATATGCTGTGTTCGCTGGCCGGCAATCTGCGCGTCACGCAGCTCGTCGACGGCAACAAGGGCATCCACATGCTGCTGCCGAAGGCGCTGCTGTAGCGGCTCGTCCGAGCGCCGGAAATCGATCCCAGACACGGCTATCGCCGGCGTGGCCCGCCGCGGGTTGCTGGAGGCTTGACCTTTTACCGCTTATGTAACATGTAAAGTTACATGAAACGAGATAGCCGCTTGTCCGGCGTGCTGCACGTGCTGTTGCACATGGCACAGCAGCCCGGACCCTTCACGTCCGAGACCCTGGCGAAGGCCATGGACACCAACCCGGTGGTGATCCGCCGCATCATGGCGGGCCTGCGGGACCTCAATTACGTGCGCTCCGAGAAGGGGCACGGCGGCGGCTGGACGCTGGCTTGCGATCTTTCAAAGGTGACGTTGCGCGACGTCTACACCGCGCTCGGCAGTCCCTCGCTTCTGGCCATGGGCAACCGGACGGAGGCGCCCGGCTGCCTCGTCGAGCAGGCCGTCAATGCCGCGCTGGATCAGGCCTTTTGCGATGCGGAGGCGTTGCTGCTGTCACGCCTCGGCGAAGTGACGCTGGCGATGCTGGGTGACGATCTGCGCAAACGCCTCGGGTCGCGCAAGCTTCAAGGCATCGGCGCGCATCACGCGTGATGAACTCCAGTCAGCAGGACCACATCGTGACCGACATCCCAACCGCTTTCTCCGATCCACAACTGGTGGCGAATTACACGCAGGGGCCACCGCGGTTCGTTCCGGGCTACAATTCCATGCTGTCCATGGCGGCCATCCTTCTGGGCGAGCGGGCGCATGACGACGCACGAATACTCGTGCTTGGCGCGGGCGGCGGCCTTGAATTGCAGGCCTTTGCGCAGGCCCGGCCGCGCTGGACCTTCGATGGCGTGGATCCGTCCGCAGCGATGCTCGATCTTGCGAAGCAAACGCTGGGCCCCTTCGCGTCGCGTGCGCGTCTGCACCAGGGCTATATCGACGATGCACCCGCGGGGCCCTTCGACGGCGCGACGTGCCTGTTGACACTGCATTTCGTCGATGTCGAGGAACGGCGTCGCATAGCGTCCGAAATCCGCCGCCGCCTCAAGCCTGGCGCGCCGTTCGTGACAGCCCATTTCAGCATCCCTGGCGGCGACCTTGAGCGACCGATCTGGCTGTCGCGATATTCCGCCTTTCTCGCCGCATCCGGGCTCGAACCCGACAAGGCGGCCGCCGCGCGAAAGGCCGTCGACGGGCAGTTGAGCATTCTGGCGCCGGAGCAGGATGAAGTGATCTTGCGCGACGCAGGCTTCTCCGACCCAACCCTGTTCTACACCGGCTTTACTTTCCGTGGCTGGGTGGCCTACGCCTGAGGCACGCTCACCGGTCCACGGGCACGCCCGGCCCGAGATGATACCGGCTGGAGAAGAACACCAGCGGCGTGGTGTCGCGATGATCGCAGGTCGAGACTTCGGCGATGATCAGCGTGTGGTCGCTGACGTCGATTTGACGCGTAACCTCGCAGGCGAACCAGGCGATGCAGCCCTGGAGGCGCGGCAGGCCGTCGACGATGTCGTAGTCCGGCGCTGCACCCGTGTTCGGCTGGCTGGCGAAATGCCGCGACAGGTCGCGGCCATGGTCCGGCAGCACGTTGACGCAGTAGCGGCCGGTCGCCGAGATCGCGCGGTGCATCCGGCCCGGCATGACGGAGACCAGCACGGTCGGCGGCGACAGGCTGACGGTGACGAAGCTGTTCGCGGTCATGCCGCAGACGCGACCGTGCTCGTCCAGGGCGGTCAGCACCGCGACGCCGGTCGCGAAGCGCGATGCGGCCTCGCGGAACGACGCCGGATTGGCGCGCTGCATGTCAGTTTCCGCTCGCATCTGAAATCACGCAATCGCCCTGACGGGCTCTGATGGCGCCGACATGCGCTCGATCCAGGCCTGGATGCGCTGCGGCGTGGAGATGCGGTCCCACTGGCGGTCGGGATAGTTGAAGTTCTCGGTGAACTCGTTCGCCAGTGCCGGATTCTGGCTCATGGCGCCGATCAGCATGCCCAGCGCTTCCGTGGGCGGCTGCAGCATCACGTTGGTCCAGCGCGAGGCCGCCAGCACGCGATCCTGCCGCTTCAGATCGATTGTCTCGCAGAGGCGCGCATCGCACGCGTCGGCGTTGACGATCTCCTCTCCGAGCACGAAGGCTGCATAGGAGGCGACATTGGCGCCCTGGCCCATCATGGGATCGACGATGGCGTGGACGTCGCCGAGCGCGATGGCGCATTTGCCATCGTCGAATTCGACCATGGTGTTGCGCACCGTCGGGACTACCCCGCCTTGCAGGAGATCCTGCGGCTGCGCCAGATCGAAGCGCGCGGTGTCGATGCGATCGTAGGTGGTCGGGTGGTGCTTCTCCAGCTTGCCGAGCAGCACCTTCAGGAAGTGCTTCGGATTGTCATCGTAGCTGAGCGTCGCCAGCTCTTCCATGTCGCCGCCGGGCACGTTCTCCATCAGCAGGGCGTTGGCGATGCCACCGAAGGTAACGGTCGGGATCACGATCATTTCGCCATGGCCGGGCGAGACCGAGAGTGTGACGTTCATCGGATCCGGCTGCCGCACACCGGTGTAAAGCCCGACGCAGAGGCGCCGCTGCGGCTGCTGATAGGGCGAGTGCTCGGGACGATAGGTGAAGAGCTGGCCCAGCGGCCCCTTGCCGGTCGAGACGACCAGCAGGTCGAAGCGCGCGACCAGCGGACGGATGTCGCGCTCCTCGATGCGGCGGTATTCGATCTTGCCACCGCGCTTCGTAAAATCCTGCATCAGCGCGGGAAGATACAGCCGGTAGTCGACGGCACGACTTGCCTTCGAGAAGTCACCGCGAAAGCGCAGCGGCTGCGGAAAGTTGAAGACATGATCGTGGTAGTAGTAATGGTCCTTCGGATCGGTCCAGTGATTGACGCCGAGATAATCCTCGCGTGCAATGGTCACGTGGTGATGCGCGACGGTGTTGAGCAAGCGGATGTTGCGATAGTCCTCGGGCGGCCGGTCCGTGATGATGGTCGCGTCCACACCGTGCTTCTGCAGGTAGAGCGCGAGATGCAGACCGGCGATTCCGGCGCCGACAATTCCGATGTTGCGTGCCATGTCGTCTCCCCCTGTGATTGCTTGTTTTGAAGAAGCCTAATGGCTTGCCGTGTTGCGCACTACGGAATAAGTGGGATATAATTTATTCCGGATCGGAATGAATTATGGACCGGATCGATTGCCTGCGCGCTTTCGTTCGCACCCTCGAGGGTGGCAGCTTCTCGGCTGCAGCGAAGGAGCTCGGCATCGGCCAGCCCGCGATCAGCAAGCGCATCGCGATGCTGGAGAGCGAATTCGGCACGCAGCTGTTCTTGCGCACGACGCGCACGCTGAAGCCGACGGCCGAGGCGCACCGCATCTACGATCTCGCGCGGCAGATCCTCGACAGTTTCGACATGGCGCGAGCGAGCGTCGATAAGGCCGCGCCTCGCCCGACCGGCACGCTGCGGATCGGTGTGCCGTCGTCGTTCGGGCGGCGCTACATGATGCCCGTGATCGCCGAGTACGTGCGGAATTATCCGGAGGTGCGGGTCGATATCCGCTTCAGCGAACGGTTCGTCAATCTGGTGGAAGAAGGCATCGAGCTTGCGCTGCGGATCGGAAACCTGGAGGCAAGCACGCTGGTCGCCCGCCGGCTTGGCACCGTGCAGCGTTATCTGGTCGCAACGCCGACCTATCTGCATGGCCGACCGCTGCCGCGCACGCCTGACGATCTCGGCTCGCACCAGTGCATCGTCTATTCCAGGATGTCGCCGGCGCACCAATGGGCCTTCGAATCCGAGCATGGCCGTCACGTCGCGTCGATCAACGGCCCCATTCATGTCGACGACGCCGATGCGATGCAGGAGGCGACGATGCAGCATCTCGGCATCGCCATCCTGCCCGACTGGAATGCCGCGGACGGTCTTCGACGCGGCGAGCTCGAGCATGTGCTGCCGGACTACAGCATCGCCGCGCTGCCCTTGCACGCGGTCTATCCGGAGACGCACTGGATGTCGCTGCGTGCGCGCAGCTTCCTGGATCTCCTGGTCGAGCGCGCCGGCCATTTTGCGTCGGCCTCGGCGCAGAGCCCCGTTGCGACCGCAGCCGGTTGACGCCGTCGCTGCCGTCATTAAATGACGTCCATGAAAAAGATCGGATTTCTGTCCTTCGGACACTGGACGCCCTCGCCCCAGTCGCAGACCCGCTCGGCGGCGGACACGCTGCTGCAATCGATCGAGCTTGCGGTCGCGGCGGAGCAGTTAGGGGCCGACGGCGCCTATTTCCGGGTGCATCATTTCGCCCGCCAGCTCGCCTCTCCCTTCCCGCTGCTCGCGGCCGTCGGGGCGAGAACCAGCACGATCGAGATCGGCACGGCCGTGATCGACATGCGCTACGAGAATCCGCTCTACATGGTGGAGGATGCAGGCAGCGCCGACCTCATCGCCGGCGGCCGGCTCCAGCTCGGCATCAGCCGCGGCTCGCCCGAGCAGGTGATCGACGGCTGGCGCTATTTCGGCTATCGCCCGGCCGAGGGCCAGAGCGACGCCGACATGGGCCGGCGCCATGCGGAAGTGTTCCTCGACCTGCTGCGCGGCGAGGGTTTTGCGGAGCCGAATCCGCAGCCGATGTTTCCGAACCCACCGGGGCTGTTGCGCCTCGAGCCGCATGCCGCGGGCTTGCGTGACCGGATCTGGTGGGGCGCCGGCTCGAACGCCACGGCGGTGTGGGCGGCAAAGCACGGCATGAATTTGCAGAGCTCGACGCTGAAGAACGACGAGACCGGCGAAGCCTTCCATGTGCAGCAGGCCGCCCAGATCCGCGCCTATCGCGCCGCCTGGAAGGAAGCGGGCCACAGCCGCGAGCCGCGCGTGTCCGTGAGCCGCAGCATCTTCGCGCTGATGAACGACCGCGACCGCGCCTATTTCGGTGGGGAGCGCGGCGGCGAAGACCAGATCGGCTTCATCGATCCGCAGACGCGCGCAATCTTCGGCCGGAGTTATGCCGCCGAGCCGGATGCGCTGATCGCACAGCTGCGCCAGGACGAGGCGATCGCGGAGGCGGACACGCTGCTGCTGACCATCCCGAACCAGCTCGGCGTCGACTATTGCGCGCATGCGATCGAGGCGATCCTGAAGCACGTCGCGCCGGCATTGGGGTGGCGGTGAGCGCGCGACGCTGTACGACCTTTGGTCGTGATTGACTTCAGCTACCACCCTGTCCAATATTGTCTCCGGGGACGATTGGAATCGATTTGGGGCTGGAATGCGCGGGTTGGTGGGAATCTTTGTCGTGGCCACGTTGCTTGCGGGGTGCGCATCGGGGCAGTTGGGTGACGCGGCTCTGACTGACAACGTCAAGTCAAATACTGCACGCCTGGTGGTCTATCGCTCGTCAGCCCTGGGATTTGCGGTCATGCCCAATTACGCCGTCGATGGGCGCGTGATTGGCGGCAGCCAGGCCGCGGGGTTCGTCTCGTGCGACCTTCCTCCGGGCCGACACGAGGTCGCCGTCAACAATCTTCCTCTGAGTACCAATCTGTTCGGGCAAGGAAGCGAGAAGGTCAGCCTGGATCTGCGCGCCGGCAGCACCACCTATCTTTCCGCCCAGCCGCAGATGGGAATCGTGACGCCCGGCGCGATCACGCTGATCCAGGTCACCGAAGGCCAGGGCCGCGCCGACGTCGCCAGCTTGCGTCAGAGCAACGGCTCGTGCGGCAAGGCCTGACCGGGCAGCTCCACCATCTATACGCGGATGAAGCGGCTTGTCCTGAAAACGATCCTGCGTCTCGGCCGCTACGCCGTACTTCCGGCCGTCGTGCTGGCCTGCGTGATCCTGGCTGTTTGGCTGATGGCGATGGATCGCTACACGATCACCGCGTTGGTCACGGCACCGGTCGTGTTCTCGATCTTCTTGGGCGCATTGGCACTCGCGATCGGCCTTCTGCTCCTGCCCTCGCGCAAGCATCGGGATTTTGAGGCCGACGAGGCGACAGCTCCAGGCCTTTGGGCGATGTGGAAGGAGCTCGATCACAGCTTCGTCCGGTCGCGCCGCACCCTGCTGATCGACACGGAGTTCAATGCCTCGATCGGCGAAGTGAGGCGATACGCCGGACTGTTCGGGCAACGGGTCACGATGACCGTCGGCCTGCCGATGCTCATGATCCTCGACGCGCGCGCGGTTCGCGCCGTCGTGGCCCATGAGGTGGCGCACGCCAGGCTTCGCCACACCTCGGGAAGCATCAACCTCGCGGATTTCATCGCGGCTTCGGAGAATGTCTTCCTCTACGCCAATCCGGAGTGGACCATCACGGGACGCATCGTGCGGGCTCTGCTCCATTCCATGCTCGAATGGCTCGAGAGGGAATATCGGGCGCTATCGCGGGAGAACGAACTTCATGCCGATCTCGGCGCAGCCGATAAGGTTGGCCGCGCCGAAACGGCGCGTGCACTTGTGCTGGTCGAAGCTTGCAGAACACGTCTCATCGATCTCGTGTTCGCGCCTCTCGAGAAAGAGATGCTGGGTGCCATCCATGCGCCACGCCCGCCGTTCGAGCGGATCGTCAAGCAGCTCGCGGATATCTGGGCGCCGGAACCGATGGCTGCTGCTGCCGTCGCGGGTTTGAGCCGCGAGCATGATCCGGATTCGACCCACCCGCCTTTCGGCAAACGGCTCGCCAATCTCGGATATACCGACATTCCCGAGATCGATGGGATTGAGATCTCAAGCATCGACCAGCTGCTCTCGCGCGATGCGGCCGCCGACCTCGCCGCACGTTTTGACAGGGAATGGCGGAAGAAGGCGCAGGACTGGGTCAGCATCGGCAGGTGATATCTGCGAGACTGAGCAAACCGGTTCGGCGACGCGAGTCCCAGTTCGTGCGGATTAAGTCGCGGCTTGGTAGTGCGTGAGCGCCTCCGGCTCTTGCTGCGGCACGACCACCGTCTGCGTCCTGATCTGGCTTCCGATCACGAGTCCCGTCAGCGAGAGCATCAGCCCCAGCGCCGGCGGCGCGAACAGGGCTTCTTCCTGGAACAGGCCGTTGAGCAGCACGACCATGACGCCGAAGCCGGCGAGGCCCTGCGTCAGAAATCCTGAGGACGCGTAGAGGCGCCAGGCCTTGAGGGCCATCGCGAAATAGAAGCCGAGCGGCACGAGGGCGGCAATGCCCATCTGGTAGATCAGCACGCCGATCGCGCTTTCGACCGCGCCGTCGATCGTTCCGGCCGCCTGCGCCGCGCTCCAGTCGATCGAGAAATAGCCGTCCGACAAATTGCCGCCGATGCCGAGACCGCGGCCGAACGGCTTTTCAAGAAAGCCGTTGAGGCCGCCCATCAGGCCGATGACGTGATAGTCGCCGATCTGCAAGCCGAGACGGATTGCGACGACCGCGAACACCATCAGCGCCAGCAGGCCGAGCACCAGCGTCACCACCGCGCCGAGGATGCGGGTCGAGATCCAGGCGGCGACCACGAACACCACCGTGATGAGCGCGCCCTTGACGCTGCAGACGATGAGGAGCGGAAGCGCGGCGAGAGCCAGGAACGGACGCCCGACCGAAAACAGGAACAGCCCGAAGAAGGCGATGCCGTAGCCGAAGCTGATCGCGCTCATGTTCGGCCCGTGGATACGCAGGATCTTCGACAGGCCGAAGCCTTCGAGCAGCGGCGTGTTGAGGAAGTCGAAGCTGAAGCGATCCTTGAGGTCGACGGGCACGTTTCCGGTGGCCCGCATCTGCGCTTCCCAGACGCCCGAATGGGTCGCCTTGAGCTCGTCGAAACCCCAGAACGTGTAGCCGTTGGTGAGGGCCAGCCAGACATCGCGGAACGCAAACTCGACATAACCACAGATGATGAGAATGACCGCGAGCGTCACCAGGAATGGCGTGGCGCGCACCTCGAAGGTCGCGGCGGTCAGCAGCGAGAGTTGAAACAGGAACAGCGGCAGCACGATGTTGCGCAAATAGACCGATGCCGCCTGCCCGTTCTGGACGAAGCCGATCGCGAAATACAGCGCCACCACGGCGAGGGTGACGACACCCCAGCGCATGATCCTGATCACTTCTGCCGACTGATTGCGCTGGCCGAGCACGTAGAGACCGAACGTCGTCAGCCACATCACCGAGCAGACGAGGAAATTATAGCCCTTGATGAAATCCAGATCGGACGGGATCGACACCAGCGGCGACAAGATCGAGACGAACAGGTTCTGGAAAAACAGGACGAAGATCGCGACTGCCGGCGCGTAGGTCGGAACCGCCAGCACAATGGCGATGGCGACGAGGACTTCGACGGTGAGGGACAGCACCGGGCTCGCCACGTGCAGAAGCGGAACGAAGCCGATCGTCGCAACTGCAATCAGAAGCGTCGGGACCAGATCGCGCAAAGGCGATGGCCCGGACATGCCGGCCTGCACGGTCCGATATCGCGGTGAAGTCCCGCCACTCATCACTCGTCCTTTGGCGTAGCGCGGAGGCCACGATAGCTACGGGATGTGTAAGGATTCGTTAACGATAGCGAACCGGCATCATCGCTTGCCCGGCTTGCTCGCCCCGAGCAGCGCCCGCATCACGCCGGGATCGGGCTTGCCGGTGCTGCTGTCGACGAGGCCGAATCCCTGCGCCAGCTCCCAATGCGTCCAGCCCCAGCAATGCTCCCGCGCAAAGGCGGTGACCGACGCGAGCCATCGCAGGCGGCTGTCGCGGGGCGCGCCGGCTTTCAGCACCCCGAACTCGTTGACGATGAGCGGCCGCGCAAACTTCTGCTGCCATGCGACCGCGGGCTCGAGCCATTGATCGACGCTCGGCTTGTCCCTGGCAATGGCAATCGCAGTGTCGAGCATGCCGAGCGCCTTGGCCGCGCCCCTCGCCTGCAAGTCGTGGCGGAGCATCCGGACGGCGGGATCGCTCGCGCTGATCGGGTAGGGCAAATCGATGATGTCGTGCAGCGGATCCTGCGCATCCCAGTGGCCCTGATGGGTGAACACCATGGGATCGTAGAAATGGATGGCATAGACGACGTTCAGATCCGGCAACGGGCGAAATTGCGGAAGCGAGTCTGCGCGTTGCCAGTTGACCGGCCCGACAACCAGCGTGGTCGCGGGAAGCAATTGGCGAACGAAGGCGGCGAGCGATTCGACCTCCTCTTGCCACCTGTCAGCTTCGACATCGGGCTCATTGAGCAGCTCGGCGAAGACGCGGTCGGCGGGATAGGCCCGAATGATGTCGGCGAGGGCGCTCCACGCATCCTTCATCTCACGCAGCGCCGCGTCGGGATCGTCCTTGTGCAGGCGATTGAAGCGCTCGCCGGGATGCAGATCGACCGAGACGGAGTAGCCGAGCGCCGTGAGCTGCTTCAACGCCGTGTCGAGCGCGCGCAGCGTCTCGTCGCGTTCGGCCTTTGCGGCAAAGCGAAGCATCACGCGCTCCGCGGGTACCGGCAGCCGGACATGACTCATGCCCGCCTTGCGAAGCTGCAGCAGCAGTTCGCTACTGGGGGGCGCGGATCGTTCACCGTTGATCCAGCCGTCGGCATTGAAACCGCGCGACAAGGCGGCGAGCCTGTCGGGCGCGACGGTCTGCGGCACGGGCACGCAAGTGTCGGCCGATGCCGGCGGCACGGATATCGAAAACAATATCGCGGCAAGGAGCAGACGACCGCGCGAGGTCGTCATCGTCAGATCGCCCGGCTCAATGCGCCGCCGTCGGGATGAGGCGCCGCGGAGCCCGCGGGCGCATGATTGACGACGAGGCCGGTCGGCACGGTGTTGTACCTCGCCAGCGCCGCGGTGACCCGCCGGATCGCCGCCGAGCCGAGCTCGCCTGCGCGCGCCACCGGGATGATCAGATCCGCATGCGCGGCCAGCGCGATGGCGTCGGGCTGCAAGGCGAGGTTGCCCGCATGGACGATGATGAGATCGAATTCCGAGCGGATGTCGTCCTCCGGTCGCGCATCGGCCTTGCGGCCGGTGCTCAGCAACTCGTCGATCGACTGAAGTCCCGCCGTGGTCGAGCCATCCTGCCATTCGGTGACAGGAGGCTGGGCACCGGCGAATTCCGGCTGCAGCCGGATCAGCACGCTCATCATGCCGCGACTGACCGCCGCACGATTGAGGGAGCGCGCAACGGTGTTGCCGCCGGCGCTCTTGCCGACAGACAGCACAAGGGCGACCTTGCAGCCGCGCACCGGCGCGCGATCGATCCGCTCGAGCAGCGGACGCAGGTAAGCGCCAAGATCGAGCTCGGCGGTGGCGGTGGTCGGTCGTTGCCAGACAGTGCCTGGAGCGACGCCGGACGCGAGATCGGGAATGCGGGCCCAGACAGGGAGATTCGGCATCGTTTCGGGCTGGGGCGCGGCGGGCGCCGAGGGCGGAGCTTGCCGATGGGGCACGCTGATCATTTCCGCGCGGGCGGGCGTCTGAACAGGCGCCTCCGCAGGCTCGGCCCCGTCAGGCATGCTTCCCATCGCCGCAACGGCGGCGGTCGAGGTCAACAGCGAGCCGATCGCGAGCGCGGCAAGCAGCAGAGCGAGCGGCGGACGGGTCGAACGCAGCGGCGGGATCGCGGGCGACGCGACCTTGGTCTGCGAGCTCTGCAGCTGACGCTGCTCGTTGGTGGTCTTGAACCGCGACAGGAACTGCTCGTAGATGTTCTTGTTGGCGTCGGCATCGCGCTGCAGCTCCTGCAGCTTCACCAACGCCTGACCGTCGACCAGCATCTGCGTCTCGATGGCCTTGAGCTGCTTCTCCAGCGCGTTCTGCTGCTCCAGCTGCGATTCGTATTCGGACTTCGCGGTGTCGATGTTCTTCTTCCGCTCGACCTCGATCTGCCTGTTGATGTCGGCCAGCTGGCTGTAGGAGATCGCAAGATCAGGGTGGCGGTCGCCGTACACCGCCTTCTTCTGCGCAATCTGGTCATTCAGGGTCGAGCGCTGCGCGCGCAGCATGCTCAACAGGTCCTGCTTCACGGGACCTTCGACATTGGCCTTGAGATCGCGCTGCACCTGCTCGTAACGCGCCCTGGCTTCCTCGGTGCGCGCGCGGGCGGCGGAGACCTGCTGGTTGATGTCCGTCACCCGCAATTGCTGGGTGGTGGAATCCTTACCGGCATTGAGGATCTTGTGCTCGAGCCGGAATGCCGCGACGGCATCCTCCGACGCACGCAGGCGCTCGTTCAATGCCTTCAACCGGTCCTTGAGCCAGTCGGCCGCCTCGTCCGTGGCCTCGGTGCGGACCCGGCCCTGGCTCGCGGCGAACGCCTCGGCGATGGCATTGGCATAGTAGGCGGCGCGCTCCGCGCTGTTCGACGTGAACGAGATGGCGATGACGTAGGTCAGCCCACGGCGCGAGATGTCGAGGCGGCTGCGGAATTTCTCGAGCAGGCGCGTCATGTCGGTATGACCGCCCGCGATGTCCTCGTCGTCCGCGATCTTGAGCTTCTCGATCAAGGGCCGGAGAAAGCCGTCCGATTTGGCGATCTCGATCTGGCTCTGCAGCGCCGCGGCGTCCTGTCCGATGCCCGGCAGCACGTCCTGGTCCGAAGTCACGCGCAGCTCGCGCGGATCGACGACGACCAGGGCCGTTGCGGCATACCGGACCGGAAGAACCATGAGGATAATGACGCCGAGCGCGAACAGGGCCAGCGCCAGCGTCAGGATGCGACGGCCATTGTCGCGCAGGAAGGCGAGCGCGCCGGAGACGGTCAGCGACCCCTTGATCAGCGCGGGGCCGTTGCCGTCGGGCTTCGCCGTCGCAGCCCGCGGCGCTTCCCACGAAGCCGCAGGCTCCGTCGGGGCGATGCTTCGCGGAGATGCGCTTCGACCGAACGCCATGGGTTTGGACTCAAAATCAACTGACAGCCGCAATTCAGAGGCTTGCTACACCGTAAATATCCATGGTTAACCGGCGGTTACGGCTGGAGCGCCGGGTTCAGAATGGAACCTGTGCCTTCAATGAAATGCACGTTAGCGCCCGCCGAGCGCCCGCAGCGCATTCACGATCACCGCAACGTCGATCGCCTCCTGGATCAAGGCCCCCTGTACCGGCGTCAGGTAACCCAGCGCGGCGGCCACCATTCCGATCACCGAGAGCCCCATTCCGGCAAAGACACCTTCCAGGGCAATGAAGCGGGAACGCCGGGCGATCTCGATCGCCGGCACGATGCGGTCGAGATGATCCACCAGAATGACGACGTCGGCGGCCTCGGCGGATGCAGCGGCGCCTCTGGCTCCCATGGCCACGCCGACGTCGGCCGCGGCAAGTGCGGGCGCGTCGTTGACGCCGTCGCCGACCATCATGACGGGGCCGTTCTTCCGCTCTGAGAGCACGACCAGGACCTTCTGATCCGGCGTCAGCCCCGCACGAACCGAATCGATGTCCAGACCGGCCGTGATCGCCTCGGCCACGTCGCGGCGGTCGCCCGTTGCCAGAACGATCCGCTGGACTCCCAGAGTTCTCAAACGCTGAAGCAGAGACTGCGTGCCGGAGCGCAGCTCGTCGGCCAGCCTGATCTCGCCCGCCATATGGCCGTCGATTGCAATGGCAACAGTGGCGGCGCCGGCATCCCTTGATGGCGGGACGAAATTCTCCCCTGCTTGCGTCAATTTCGACACCACGAACCTGATGCCACCGACCGTGACGGACCGCCCATCCACGACGCCCTGGACGCCCTCGCCTGGCGTTTCGACCACGCTGGATGGGATCGTGAGCTTGAGCTGACGGCTCTGCGCCTCGGCAACGATGGTCTGGGCGATGATGTGCTTGGACGCCTGATCAAGCGAGGCTGCGAGGCGCAACATATCGTCGGGATCGGCATTGGCCGATACGTTGACGGCCACGACCTTCGCCCTGCCGTCGGTAAGAGTGCCGGTCTTGTCGAGGACCAGCGAATTGATGCGCGCGAGCGCTTCGATCGCCTTGCCTCCCTTGATCAGAATGCCATGTCCCGCCGCCCGGGACAGCCCGGAGACGATGGCAACCGGCACCGCGAGAATGAGCGGGCACGGCGTTGCGATGACGAGAACGGCAACCGCGCGGACCGGATCGCCGGTGAAGAACCAGGCGGCGGCAGCGATCAGCACCGTCATCGCGAGGAACACCATCGCAAAGCGATCGGCGAGCCGCGACATCGGCGCCTTGGAGCGTTGCGCGCCTTCGACCAGGCGCACGATGCCGGCATAAGTGCTTTCGGCGGCACGGCGCGACACGACGAGATCGAATGCGTCGCCGGCGTTGGTCGATCCGCTCATCGCTTCGTCACCGGCATGTTGCTGGACCGGGATCGGCTCTCCCGTGAGCGCGGATTGATCCAGCACCGCGAGGGTGCTGGCCACCACGCCATCGACCGGGACGACATCGCCCTGCCGGATCAACAGACGGTCGCCCGGCGCAATCAGGTCCAGCGCCACCTCTTCAAGTTCGCCGTCCCGGTGCCGAATGGCCGTCCGAGGCACCCGCGCCAGCAGCGCCGTCATCTCGCTGCGCGCGTGGCGTTCGGCAAAGGCTTCGAGAAATTGCCCACCGGCATACATCAGGGCAACCACGATCGCCGCCAACTCCTCCCCCACGACGAGGGCGGCAACCATCGACAAGGCTGCAACGATATCGAGGCCGACTTCACCGCGTCGCAGGCTGGTGACGATGTCGGACACGAGCACGATCAGAACCGGAATCGTGAAGATCGCCCAGACACGATCCTGCCACGCGGCCTGTCCGAGCAGCGGAACGGCAAAGCCAAAGGCAAGACCGAACGCCGGCAACACGACCAGCAGGGCCCGAACCAGGAAGCCGGCAAGCATTCAATCGACCTCGTTGCGCGATTGGAATGGGACCGCTCTAGACCACCGTACCAAACAGCTTCCCGATACCCGCGGTCAGCGCCAGCGCGAACGCTCCCCAGAACGTCACCCGAATGGTGGCGCGCAGGACCTTGGCGCCGCCGGCCTTTGCACCGATCGCTCCCAGCACGGCGAGAAAGGCCAGCGATGCCGCGGATACGACCGGCACCAGCGCGTTGACCGGGGATATGACGACCATCAGCAAGGGCATGGCGGCGCCCACCGAGAACATGGCCGCCGACGCGAGCGCGGCCTGGACGGGGCGGGCCGCGGTGACGTCCGAGATTCCCAATTCGTCGCGTGCGTGGGCCTTCAATGCGTCCTTGGCCATCAACTGCTCGGCCACCTGCCGCGCCAACGGCCTGTCGACACCGCGCTTGACGTAGATGTCGGTAAGCTCGTCGAGCTCAAACGCCGGGCTCTCGCGCAATTCCTTGGCTTCCCGCGCAAGATCGGCCTGCTCGGTATCCGACTGCGAACTGACGGAAACATATTCGCCGGCCGCCATCGACATGGCACCGGCCACCAATCCCGCAATCCCCGCGATCAAGACATCGTTTCGCGTCGCGGCTGCCGCGGCAACGCCGACGATCAGACTCGCGGTGGAGATGATGCCGTCATTGGCTCCGAGAACGGCGGCTCTCAACCATCCGATCCGATCGACCAGATGATTTTCGGGATGCGCGCGAAGGCGGCTCATGTCCAAACAATCCTTGAAGCGCCCGGAATGCCGCCCGCGCTATCTGTCGGCGTGAGGCAGCATTCGCACGAGCGTGCGATCGCGAAATATCCAGTGATGGATCAGCGCGGCGGCGGCGTGGAAGGCTGCGAGAATCACCAGAGCATGGGCGAGAATTTCGTGCACCTCCTTCACATTATGGGCGAAGGCACGATCATTCAGCCACGGCGATGGAATCTCGGCCAGACCAAACAGCGGCAGGGCATCGCCGCGCGCAAACTGAAGCACGATGCCGACGACGGGAACCGCGACCAGCAACACATAGAGGCTGTAGTGCGCGATCCGGGCGGCAGGATCCAGCCACCGTCCCATCCAGTCGCCAAATTCGGTCGCCTCCGGCGGCGGAGACGGATCAACCGACCGCCAGGTCAGGCGCGCGACGAGAAGGGCGAGCACGGCTAATCCCGCAGAAACGTGAACGAACAGTCCGGACTCCCGCGGCCCTCCTTTGGGCAGCACGTCGCCAAAAATCCCGAGCGCCCAGGCGAGAGCAACAAGGAACACCGTCAGCCAATGCAGCGCCTGCGCAACCGCACCGTAGTCCTTCGTTGAATTGAATAGCTGCATCTTCAAAGGATAGTCGCGCAACGCTGAGATGCATTGACGTGAATCAAGCTGATCGCTCAGCGGCGGCAAGGCGCGCTTGTTCAGGCGGAGCGGCTCGCGCGCTGCAAACGGCTTGATGCGCCGCTTGCCCGCGGCAGGGCATGAAATCTCAGCGGAATTGTCGATCGTCGAGAAATGGCGCGCCCGGAACGATTCGAACGTCCGACCCTCAGATTCGTAGTCTGATGCTCTATCCAGCTGAGCTACGGGCGCGTTTTTCGCGAACAGTGCGGGCCTGGGCCCGCAGGCAGCCTCCGGACAGCGCCGGAGGGGTGCGAAAGAGCGCTCTGACTAACCGCTCTTGCCTCGATTGGCAAGCGCCGGGATGGGGAGATTTTGCAGGAGGATGATGGTTGCCTCGTCATTCCGGGCTCGCGACTTCATCGCGCCCCGGAATGACGGAAGAAATCGGGAACGGCCCCTGAAAATGAAGACGCAACTCGGCCGCTGGCCGACTTACGCCCGCGCCCGCTCGTTGCGGATGGAGAGAAGTTCCACCGGGCGGTCGGGGATGACGATCCGGAAGGTGGCGCCAATGGTGCCTTCGACCAAATGGATGTCGCCGCCATGGGCGTGGACGAGTTCGGCGGCGATGGCGAGGCCGAGACCGCTGCCGCCGGGGCGGCCGGAGGTCTGGAACGCCTCGAACAGGTGATCCCGGGTCCTCTGGGGCACGCCGGGACCGGTGTCGGAGACTTCCAGAATGGCGACCGCGCCTTCGCGCTTGCCGGTGATCCGGATCTGCTGCGCGCCGCCCTCGCCCGACGAATGGCTCTCGAGCGCCTGCGCCGCGTTGCGGACGAGGTTGAGCAGCACGCGGAACAACTGGTCGGGATCGGCATCGACCGCAAGCCCGCGCTCGATCGCGGCGACCCAGACGATTCCAGCATCGGAGGCGAGGCCCGCAGTCTCGCGCACCTCCAGCACCACCGGCTCGATCGGGATCATCCGCCGGTCGGGCGCCGCCTCCTGGGCGCGGCCGTAGGACAGCGTCGACTGGCAGAAGGCGATGGCGCGCTCGAGCGAGCGGACGAGCTTGGGCGCAAAGCGCTGCACCCGCGGATCCGGCACGCTGGCGAGCTGGTCGGACAACAGCTGGGCCGAGGCGAGCAGATTGCGCAGATCGTGGTTGATCTTGGAGACGGCAAGGCCAAGCGCGGCGAGCCGGCTCTTCTGATGCAGCATCGACATCAGATCGCGCTGCATGTCGGACAATTCGCGCTCGGCGACCCCGATCTCGTCGCTGCGCTGGCTCGGGACGATGATGCGCGCCGAACTCTCCGGATTTTCGTGGAAGCCGACTAGGCTCGCGGTCAGCCGCCGCATCGGCCGCACGAACAGATAATGCAGCACGAGATAGACGAGGCCCGCGGTCAGCACCGCGATGATCAGCGCGACCACCACGACGTTGCGGGAGAAGCGGTACATCTGTTGCCGCAGCGGCAATTCGTCGGTGACGATCTCGACGAACTGGGCATTGCCGACGCCGGGCCCGACGATGCGGATGGCCTGGTTGCCGGTCTCCAGCATCATCTGGAACGAGCCGGTGATCGCCTCCCAGGCGGTCATGTCGCGCAGGTCGACGTCATGCTCGATCGCGGCCGGCAGATTGTCGCTGGCGAGCAGCCGGCGCTGCTGCCCCATCTTGATCGCGACCGCGCGGGCATTGATGCTTTTGAGGATCTCGCGGGACAGCGAATCGGGAACCATGCCGAGCGGGGCGGCGTCCAGCACGAGGGCGGCCGTGTTGGCCGCCGCGACCCGGTCGTTGAGCCGGTTCACCCAGAAATTGGCGATCGCCGGCACATAGAGCAGGCTGGCCGCGATCATCACGAGGGGGACAGTGAGCAGCAAGAGCTTGCCGGACAGGCCGAGCCCGGCCGGCCCACGCGGCCGCGTCGCCGGCTGGTCCGGCTGATCCAGATCCTGGACCGGCTGGCGATCTGTCGCTGCCACGAAATTCGCCCCTGTTGGCCTTGGGTGATGGAGGATGCGACCCGCCCGGTGTCCGGTCAAATTACGGATCGCTAATCTGCCGAGGTGGGATGTAAGCGTTGATATGGCGAGTCGCCACCTCATGGGTTAAAAACCCCGCGCGAGCAGCGATATTCACCGGAATCGCGCGCTCTTGCGGCGTTGACGAAAACAAGACGCTCGCATATAAGCCGCCCAATTGTCCGCGATGACCCGGTGTGACGCCGGGAGCGGCTCTCTTGGGGCCGAAAAAGGCCCGTTTTGGGCAGCATCTTCCGGGCTTTACCATCAATTCTACAGGCAAATTGCCCGGTCAGCGGAGAAAAACCCGTGAAGCGGACTTATCAACCCAGCAAACTGGTGCGCAAGCGCCGTCACGGTTTCCGTGCCCGTCTCGCCACAGCCGGCGGCCGCAAGGTCCTCGCCGCTCGCCGCGCCCGCGGCCGCAAGCGTCTGAGCGCCTGAGCCGGACCCCTTTTTGGGATTTCATCATGGATCGGCTGAGGCAGCGGGCGGATTTCCTCGCCGTTGCCAATGGCGCGCGGGTGAATAGTCCCGCGTTCGTCCTGCAAAGCCTTGACCGCAAAAGCCTCGACCGCGAGAATCCTGGCCGCGACGACGGCGGCCCGATCCGGATCGGCTTTACCGTCACCAAAAAGAACGGCAACGCCCCCCAGCGCAATCGCATCCGGCGCCGGCTTCGCGAACTGGTGAAGCGGGTCGACCCGGTGTCGATGCAGCCCCATCATGATTATGTGCTGGTCGGCCGAAGAGACGCGCTCTCGCGTGACTTCGCCACCATGCTCGACGATCTCCGCAGGGCGTTCACGAAGCCCTCGCGGCAGGCGCACAAGGGACGCGGTCCAAAGCCGGGTTCAAGCCCAGTTCTTTCGAGGCCAGATCCTTCAAGGCCAGATTCTGGCCCCGCTGCCGCCGCCGGCCGCAAACCCGATTGATGACGAGACACCAGTGATGACCGACAATCGCAACACCATCCTCGCCGTCATTCTATCAGGCCTGGTGCTGATCGCCTGGCAGTATTTCTACAACGTGCCGGCGATGGAGAAGCAGCGCGCCCAGCAGCAGGCGGCCGAACTTCAGAAGGGCACGCCGCAGCCGACGGCGTCGGCGACGCCGGGCGCAGCGCCGCAGCCCGGCGCTCCCGCACAGCCGTCGACCCCGGGCGCCACCCAGCCCGGCCAGCCAGTCGTTGCCCGCGACACCGCGATCGCTTCCAGCCCGCGCGTGAAGATCGACACGCCGCGGCTTTCCGGCAGCGTGTCGCTGAAGGGCGGCCGCATCGACGACATCGCTCTGCTGCAGTTCCGCGAGACGGTGGACCCGAAATCGCCGCCGATCATCCTCTATTCGCCCTCGGGCACAGCTGAGCCCTATTACGCCGAGTTCGGCTGGGTCGCGGCGACCGGTGTCACGGCGAAGATGCCCGATGCGCAGACCGTCTGGCAGCAGGAGGGGTCGGGCAGCCTGACGCCGACCGCGCCCGTGGTGTTGAAGTGGGACAACGGGGATGGCCTCACCTTCCGCCGCACCATCGCAGTCGACGACCACTATCTGTTCACGATCAAGGACGAGGTGAGCAATGTCGGCAGTGCGCCGGTCACGCTCTATCCGTTCGCGCTGATCTCGCGTCACGGCGCCCCGCAGGTCTCGGGCTATTACATCCTGCACGAAGGCCTGATCGGCTATCTCGGCGACGAGAAGCTGCAGGAATACGCCTACAAGAAAGTCGACGAAGCCAAGACGGTGAACTTCAACAATGTCACCAATGGCTGGCTCGGCATCACCGACAAATACTGGGCTTCGGCGCTGCTGCCCGACACCGGTGCACGGCTGCAGGCGCGGTTCTCATCGAACCCGGTCGGCAACCTCCACACCTACCAGACCGACTATCTGCTCGACCCCGTCACCGTCGCGATCGGCGGCACTGCGACCGCGAATGCGCGGCTGTTCGCGGGCGCCAAGGAAGCCGGCGTCGTCGGCGTGTTCCCGTTCGCCGGCCTCGGCGGCTACAACAAGGAACTCGGGCTGAACCACTTCGATCTCCTGATCGACTGGGGCTGGTTCTACTTCATCACCAAGCCGATGTTCCTCGGCCTCGACTTCTTCTACCGCTTCTTCGGCAATTTCGGCATCTCGATCCTGCTCGTGACCGTGATCGTGAAGCTGCTGTTCTTCCCGCTGGCGAACAAGTCCTACGCCTCGATGGCGAAGATGAAGTCGGTGCAGCCGCAGCTCGCGGCGCTGAAAGAGCGCTATCCCGACGACAAGGTGAAACAGCAGCAGGAGATGATGGAGATCTACCGCAAGGAGAAGATCAATCCGGTCGCCGGCTGTCTTCCCGTGGTGATCCAGATCCCGGTGTTCTTCTCGCTCTACAAGGTGCTGTTCGTCACCATCGAGATGCGGCACGCGCCGTTCTTCGGCTGGATCAAGGACCTCTCGGCGCCGGACCCGACCAATCTGTTCACCCTGTTCGGCCTGATCCCGTTCGACCCGACCACGCTGCCGCTGTTCGGTCACTACCTCGCGCTCGGCATCTGGCCGATCATCATGGGCATCACGATGTGGTTCCAGATGAAGCTGAACCCGACGCCGCCGGATCCGACCCAGCAGATGATCTTCAACTGGATGCCGCTGATCTTCACCTTCATGCTGGCGGGCTTCCCGGCGGGTCTGGTGATCTACTGGGCCTGGAACAACACGCTCTCGGTACTGCAGCAGAGCTTCATCATGCGCCGCAACGGCGTGAAGGTGGAACTGTTCGACAATCTCAAGGCGACGTTCGCGAAGAAAGCGACGTAGCTTCACTCCAGCGTGCGCGCTCATGTGGGCGCAAATGCCTCCAAGTCGTCATGCCCGGGCTCGTCCCGGGCATCCACGTTTTGGAGGGTGCCGCATCGACAGACGTGGATGGCCGGGACAAGCCCGGCCATGACGAGAGGATAGAGTGGTCGGATGAACGACGTGACCGACGACAAAGATGCGAAGCTGATCGAGGCCGGGCGAAAGCTGTTCACCCGCGACTGGCAGTTCATCTGGGCCTCGCCCTCGGTCCAGACGCTGCCGCCGATGGACGGGCTGGAGATCGCCTTTGCCGGCCGCTCCAATGTCGGCAAGTCCAGCCTGATCAACGCGCTCACGGGGCGCAATGCGCTTGCGCGCACCTCGCATACGCCCGGCCGCACCCAGGAGCTGATCTTCTTCGAGGTCCCCGGGAAAAAAGACCTGCGCCTCGTCGACATGCCCGGCTATGGCTACGCCAAGGCGCCCAAGAGCCAGGTCGCGTCCTGGACCGAGCTGATCCACAAATTCCTGCTGGGACGCGCCAGCCTCGCGCGCGTCTACGTGCTGGTCGACGCGCGGCACGGGCTCAAGGACGTCGATCTCGAAATCCTTGGGACGCTCGACCGCTCCGCCGTCAGCTACCAGATCGTGCTGACCAAGGCCGACCAGGTGAAGGCGTCCGAGCTTCAGACCTGCATCGCCGAGACCGAGGCCGCGCTGGCCAAGCATCCGGCTGCGTTCCCGAACGTGCTTGCGACCTCGTCACGCAGCTCGACCGGCATGGCCGAACTGCGCGCCGCAATCGCCAAGCTACTGGAGGAGCGGAGCTCGTGATGGCGCGCCTGCTGGTTGGGCTTGCCGGTTTGATGGGCGCCGCCGGCGTCGCGCTGGCGGCCGCTTCGGCCCACGGCGCCGATGCCAGCCGCCTCGCCTCGGCCAGCGCCATGCTGCTGTTTCATGCAACCGCCATACTCGCCGCGGTCGCGCTGCTCGCGCGCGGACTTCTGCACGGCGGAATTGGCCTCATTGCCGCGTTTGGCTTCGTGATTGGCGCTGTGCTGTTCGCGGGCGACCTCACCTTGCGGCAATATGCCGGTCATTCGCTGTTTCCCTATGCGGCGCCGACCGGCGGAACGGTGATGATCGCGAGCTGGCTGGCGGTGACGCTGGCGGCGGTAGCGGCGAGGAAGTGACGCGCCGTCTTACCCTCCCCTGGAAGGGGAGGGTAAGAGCGAACACCACGCTTTGCGCGCCGCCCGCCAATCGGATAGAAGGCGGCCCGATAGTCCCGCCAGCGAGACCGCGACATGACCGACATCTCCCCGCTCGACCAGGCCCGCATCCTGTCCGAAGCGCTGCCGCACATGCAGCAGTATGACGAAGAAACCATCGTCATCAAATATGGCGGCCATGCCATGGGCGACGAGGAGACCGCGAAGAACTTCGCCCGCGACATCGTGCTGCTGGAGCAGACCGCGATCAACCCGGTGGTGGTGCACGGCGGCGGGCCGCAGATCGCGACCATGCTCAAGCGCCTCGGCATCGTCTCGGAATTCGCAGCCGGCTTGCGTATCACCGACGCCGCGACCATCGAGATCGTCGAGATGGTGCTGGCCGGCTCCGTCAACAAGCAGATCGTCGGCTACATCAACGAAGCCGGCGGCAAGGCCGTGGGCCTGTCGGGCAAGGACGCCAACATGGTGAAGGCGTCGAAGACGACGCGCACCATCATCGATCCGGACTCGCACATCGAGAAGGCGGTCGATCTCGGCTTCGTCGGCGACCCCGAGAAGGTCGACCTCACGCTGCTCAACCAGCTGATCGGCTATGAGCTGATCCCGGTGCTGGCGCCGCTCGCGACCTCCAAGGAAGGCCAGACGCTGAACGTCAACGCCGACACCTTTGCCGGTGCGGTCGCCGGCGCGCTGAAGGCCAAGCGCCTGCTGCTGCTCACCGACGTGCCGGGCGTGCTCGACAAGTCGAAGAAGCTGATCCCGCAGCTTTCGGTGAAGGACGCGCGCAAGCTGATCGCCGACGGCACCATTTCCGGCGGCATGATCCCGAAGGTCGAGACCTGCATCTACGCGCTCGAACAGGGCGTGGAGGGCGTCGTCATCATCGACGGCAAGATGCAGCACGCGGTGCTGCTCGAGCTCTTCACCAACACGGGCACGGGAACGCTGATACATAAGTGATGAGCTGGACGCCGCGACGAAAGAACGTCATGGCCGGGCCTGTCCCGGCCCTCCACAATCTTTCGCGTGGCGCAGACGTGGATGCCCGGGTCAAGCCCGGGCATGACGAGCAGAGAATTCGGCCCCGCCGCTCACCTCTGACGCGTCTCCTGATGACACTGCCGGCGGCGGCGGTCTCATTTCTGTTTTCCGCCGCCCCCGCGCTTGCCGACCTCAAGATCTGCAACCGCATGTCCTATGTCGTC
The DNA here is from genome assembly GCF_007290395.2 of Bradyrhizobium cosmicum. Taxonomy (NCBI): domain Bacteria; kingdom Pseudomonadati; phylum Pseudomonadota; class Alphaproteobacteria; order Hyphomicrobiales; family Nitrobacteraceae; genus Bradyrhizobium; species Bradyrhizobium cosmicum. The sequence continues at coordinate 6,919,029 of NZ_CP041656.2, forward strand.
GAAGCCGCGATCGGTATCGACGACAAGGCGGCGACCGCGACGCGGGGCTGGTTCAGGATCGATCCCGCCACCTGCCGCGTGGTGGTGCAGGGCACGCTCTCCGCCGACCGCATCCTGCTCAACGCCCGCGCGCTCGGCGTCTATGGCGCCTCGCCGATCCCGCAGAGCGGCAGCGACACGCTGTGCGTGGCGCAGGACAATTTCGTCATCGCGGCCGCCCGGCAATGCCGCAGCGGCCAGACCCAGGCAGCCTTCACGCAAGTGACGCCGACGCAGGGCGACGACGGCAACCTGGTGACGTATCTCGCCGAGGATTCCGAATATGACGACGAGCAGGCGCGCCTTGCCGGCATCCAGCGGCTGCTGGTGATCATCGGCTACGACGTCGGCGCGATCGACGGCGTCGACGGGCCGAAGACGCAAGCCGCGCTGGCTGCGTTCCTGAAGAGCCGCGGGCTGCCCTCCGACGCGGTGTCGTCGCCGAATTTCTTCAAGACCATGGTTGATGCGACGCAGACCCCGTCGGCGAGCGGCCTGACCTGGTGCAACGACACGCCGCACAAGGTGATGGCGGCGATCGCCACCGACGACGGCAAGTCCGTGACCAGCCGCGGCTGGTATCGCCTCGATCCCAAGGCCTGCCTGCACCCCGACGTGACCGGCCAGCCGAAACAGATCTTCAGCTTCGCGGAGGCCATCGACGCCGACAACCGCGTCATCAAGCTGAAGGACAAGCCGCTGAACTGGGGCGGCGACAGGCAGCTCTGCACCCGCGAGACCAAGTTCGAGACCAACGAGCAGACCGATTGCGGCGCGCGCGGCTTCGCGGCGACGGGATTTGGCGTGGTGGACATGAGCAGCGGCGGCAAGACGCTGCGGTTTGCGATGCCGTGATTGAGAGAGCTTTGATGAAATCCCCCCGCGCCTTCGGCCATGTCGACACCTGGGTGTTCGACCTCGACAACACGCTCTACCCGCATCACGTCAATCTGTGGCAGCAGGTCGACGCGCGGATCGGGGAGTTCGTGTGCAACTGGCTGAACGTGAGCCCTGCGGAAGCGCGCAACATCCAGAAGGACTATTACAAGCGCTTCGGCACCACCATGCGCGGCATGATGACCCTGCATGGCGTGCGTGCCGACGACTACCTCGCCTACGTCCACAAGATCGACCACTCGCCGCTGGAGCCGAACCCGGCGCTCGGCGAAGCCATCGCAAGACTGTCGGGACGCAAGCTGATCCTGACCAACGGCTCGGTCGATCATGTCGACGCCGTGCTGGCGCGGCTCGGCCTTGGTTCGCATTTCGACGGTGTGTTCGACATCATCGCGGCCGGTTTCGAGCCGAAGCCGGCGCCGCAGACCTACCGGAAATTCCTCGAGGACCATGCCGTCGATCCGGCCCGCGCCGCGATGTTCGAGGACCTCGCCCGCAACCTCACCGTCCCGCACGAGCTCGGCATGACCACCGTGCTGGTGGTGCCCGACGGCACCAAGGAAGTGGTGCGCGAGGACTGGGAACTGGAGGGCCGCGATGCGGCGCATGTGGATCACGTCACGGATGATCTGGCAGGGTTTTTGGGTAGACTGTCACGATAATAACCGCCGTCGTCACGGGCTCGCGCTTCGCGCGCCCCGGGATGAAAGCGGAGTATGCCTTGACTCTCCCCGTCCAAATCCCGAAAAAGCCCACCAATCCATCACAATTCCCGCCTGCCTCTGAGGAAATCCCGATGTCCCTCCAAGCCCTCGAATCCACCCTCAACAGCGCCTTCGACGCGCGTGACGGTATCTCGACCTCGACCAAGGGCGAGGTGCGCGAGGCCGTGGACCAGGCGCTGGAAATTCTGGACAAGGGCGAAGCGCGCGTCGCCGAGCGCGGCGCCGACGGCAAGTGGAAGGTCAATCAATGGCTGAAGAAGGCCGTGCTGCTGTCCTTCCGCCTCAACGACATGGGCGTCATCCCCGGCGGGTCGGGCAAGGCGACCTGGTGGGACAAGGTGCCCTCGAAGTTCGAGGGCTGGGGCGAGAACCGCTTTCGCGATGCCGGCTTCCGCGCGGTGCCCGGTTCGATCGTGCGCCGCTCGGCCTTCATCGCCAAGAACGTCGTGCTGATGCCGTCCTTCGTCAATCTCGGCGCCTATGTCGATGAGAGCACCATGGTCGACACCTGGGCGACCGTCGGCTCCTGCGCGCAGATCGGCAAGCGCGTGCACATCTCCGGCGGCGTCGGCATCGGCGGCGTGCTCGAGCCGCTGCAGGCCGAGCCCGTCATCATCGAGGACGATTGCTTCATCGGCGCGCGCTCCGAGGTCGCCGAAGGCGTGATCGTGCGCAAGGGCGCGGTGCTGTCGATGGGCGTGTTCCTGGGCGCCTCGACCAAGATCGTCGATCGCGAGACCGGCGAGATCTTCATGGGCGAAGTCCCTGAGTATTCGGTGGTGGTGCCCGGCGCGCTGCCCGGCAAGCCCATGAAGAACGGCGAGCCCGGCCCGAGCTTGGCCTGCGCCGTCATCGTCAAGCGCGTCGACGAGCGCACCCGCGCGAAGACCAGCATCAACGAGTTGCTGCGGGATTGATCGGCGCGCAGCAAGTTGCAAGCTTATCACCGTCACCCTGAGGTAGCCGCCCCTTCGGCGGCCCTCGAAGGGCGACGGCCCGGCTGCGGCGTCATCCCGGCCGCTCATCCTTCGAGGCTCCCCGCACGGCGCGTCTCGCACCTCAGGATGACGTGTCTGGTAGCCCCTTCGAACCCACCATCCCTCCATCGCGACAAATTCCCGGGCGGCTCCACCCGCCCGGAGCCGTTCGCATGGACTGGACTTGGTATCTCTTCCGCTTCGACGGCCGCATCAACCGTGCCTTGCTGTGGCAGGCGCTGCTGATCGTCGCGTTGCTGGCGGCCCTGCTTGGGATGATCGATCAGGCGATCCACGTCGCGAGCGGCGAAAAAGCGTTCACCTCCAGGCTCACACTCGATTTCGACTTCGGCCTCGACGACCTTTTCAGGCTGGTCGATCCCCGGGCCTATCGCGCGCTGGCCTCTCTTGACCGCACGGATCTGATCCTGAAGTCGTCCGGACTGGCGGTGTTCGCATGGATTTTCCTGGCAACGGCCATCAAGCGGCTGCACGATCGCGGCAGGAGCGGCTGGTGGATCATTCCATTCGTCTTCATGCCCGGCCTGTTCAGCCAGTTCTCGGACCTTTTACCAGACTCACACTGGACGCTTGCGCTCGGCCTCACCGCCTCGACCCTGTGGCTGTGGGGCCTCGTCGAAATGTTCGTTGTGCGCGGCACTTCGGGCCACAACCGGTTCGGTCTCGATCCGCTCGCCGAGGTCGAGGACGACCCCGCACCCGCCTCGTCCCCTGCAAAAAGCTGGGACCAGCAGAGCGAGCTCGAATTCGTGCCGCCCAGCGCTAGCCCACCCGGCGGCATGCATGTTAAGCGGGGCGCATGACCGATGCTCTCTCGATTGCCCGCGATCTCATCCGCTGCCCCTCGGTAACTCCGGCCGATGCCGGCGCGCTGGGGGTGCTCGAACAGGCGCTCACCGCCGCCGGCTTCACGTGCCACCGTGTGACGTTCTCCGAGCCCGGCACCGCCGACGTCGACAATCTCTATGCGCGGATCGGCACTGAAGCCCCGCACATCACCTTTGCCGGCCACACCGACGTGGTGCCACCCGGCGACGAGAGCGCCTGGAGCGTCGGCGCATTCTCCGGCGAGGTGAAAGACGGCTTCCTGCACGGCCGCGGCGCGGTCGACATGAAGGGCGGCATCGCCTGTTCGGCCGCCGCGGTGCTGGAGCATCTCGCCGCCCATCACGGCAGGCCGCGCGCCGACGGCAAGGGCTCGATTTCCTTCCTGATCACCGGCGACGAGGAAGACGTCTCCATCAACGGCACGATCAAGCTACTGAAATGGGCCGCCGAGCGCGGCGAAAAATTCGACCATTGCGTGCTGGGCGAGCCTTCCAATGTCGAGGCGCTCGGCGACACCATCAAGGTCGGCCGCCGTGGCTCGCAATCCGGCACGCTCGTCGTCGACGGCGTGCAGGGCCATGTCGCCTATCCGCATCGCGCCTCCAACCCGGTGCCGGACATCTCGCGATTGATCGTTGCCATCAGCGACGAGCCGCTCGACCATGGCAGCGCGCAGTTCCAGGCCTCGAATCTCGAATTCACCTCGGTCGACGTCGGCAACAAGGCCAACAACGTCATCCCCGGCGAGGCCCGCGCAAAGTTCAACATCCGCTACAACGACAACCACACGCAAGCGAGCCTGCGCGAGTTGGTCGAGACGCGACTGACCAAAGCCTGCGGCAATCGCATCAAGGCCCGCATCATCTGGGAGCCGTCGAATTCCAACGTGTTCGTCACCAAGCCCGGCCCGTTCACCGAGCTCGCGGTCTCCGCGATCGAGGAGGTGACGGGCCGCAAGCCGGAGCTGTCGACCTCAGGCGGCACCTCGGATGCGCGCTTCATCTCGAGCTATTGCCCGGTGATCGAGTTCGGCCTGGTCGGCCAGACCATGCATCAGGTCGACGAACGCGTGCCGGTGAAGGATCTGGAGACGCTGACGCAGGTGTACCGGGGGATACTGACGCGGTATTTTGGGTAGGCGCCGTTCTCGCCAAACATTCCGCCGTCATGCCCGGGCTTGTCCCGGGCATCCACGTCTTAGCCGCCGCCAAAAAGGAAGAACGTGGAAGGCCGGGACAAGCCCGGCCATGACGCCTGTGTGCCCTAGTAGTCCACCTTCACCAGGTACAGCCCGTCCGGCGGCGCGACGATGCCGCAGGCGGCGCGGTTGCGGGCTGCCAGTGCTGCGGAGAGATCGTCCGCGGTCCAGCGCCCCTCGCCGACCCACACCAGTGATCCCACCATTGAGCGCACCTGGCTGTGCAGGAACGAGCGCGCCGAGGTGACGATGGTGATCTCGCGGCCATCACGCAGCACGTCGAGCTGGTCGAGCGTCTTCTCCGGCGATTTGGCCTGGCACTCGGTGTCGCGAAAGGTCGTGAAATCGTGCTTGCCGAGCAGGCGCCGTGCCGCCGCATGCATCGCATCGGCATCGAGCTTGCGCGGCACGCGCCAGGCGTGGCCGATGTCGAGGGCGAGGTTGGCCCGGGTGTTGACGATGCGGTAGCGGTAGTGGCGCTTGATGGCCGAGAAGCGCGCCTCGAAGCTGTCAGGCACGATCTCGGCCTCCAGCACCGCGATCGGATGCGGGCGCAGATGGGCGTTGAGACCATCGCGAAAACGGCCGGGCGGAAACTGCTTCTCGATGTCGACATGCGCGACCTGGCCGCGCGCATGCACGCCGGCATCGGTGCGGCCGGCACCGTGCACGCGCAGATCCACACCGGTCATCGCCTTCACCGCCGCCTCCAGCGCGCCCTGCACCGACGGTAGCGTGTCCTGCACCTGCCAGCCGAAGAACGGCGCGCCGTCATATTCGATGGTGAGCTTGTAGCGGGGCATCAGGCCAGCCGCATCGGCGGCTTCAGCGGCACCCCGCGCAGGAAGTCTGTGGCCTGCATCTGCGCCTTGCCCTCGCGCTGCAGCTCAAGGATGCGAATCGCTCCCTCGCCGCAGGCGATGGTGAGCTGGTCGTCGAGCACCTCGCCCGGCGCGCCCGATCCCTTGGCCAGCTCGCAGCGCAGGATCTTGATACGCGCATTCTCGCTCACGCCCGCAAGCTCGGCCCAGGCGCCGGGAAACGGCGACAGGCCGTGGATGTGGCGCAGCACGGCGTGCGCCGGCCTGGTCCAGTCGATCCGCGCTTCGGCCTTGTCGATCTTGGCGGCATAGGTGACGCCGTCTTCGCTCTGCTTGCTGAGCTGGAGGCCGCCGCGTGCGAGCGCGGCCATCGCCCGCACCATCAGATCGGCACCGAGGCGCGAGAGGCGATCGTGCAGATCGGCCGCCGTCATGGCGTCGGTGATGGCAAGGCGTTCGGCCATGGCGACGTCGCCGGTGTCGAGCCCGACATCCATCTTCATCACCATCACGCCGCTCTCGGCGTCGCCGGCCATGATGGCGCGGTTGATGGGCGCGGCACCGCGCCAGCGCGGCAGCAGCGAGGCGTGCAGATTGTAGCAGCCGAGCTTTGGCGCATCGAGGATCGCCTGCGGCAGGATCATGCCATAGGCGACGACGACGGCGGCATCGGCATCGAAGGCGCGAAATTCGGCGAGCGCTTCCGGCGTCTTCAGCGTCTTCGGCGTCAACACGGGAACGCCGAGCTTTCGCGCGGCTTCTTCAACCGGGGTCGGCTGCAATTGCAGGCCGCGCCGCCCGCCCGGCTTCGGCGCGCGGGTGTAGACGGCGACGATCTCGTGGCCGTGCCCGACCAGCTCGAGCAGCGTCGGCACGGAGAAATCGGGCGTGCCCATGAAGATCAGGCGGAGGGGCATGACAAGGACTCGATGCGTTCCCTCCCCCCTTGCGGGGGAGGGCTAGGGAGAGGGGTGCCACACGACGCGCTCTCTCGGTTTGAGCACGGACAGGTTCTTCGCCCCGGTTAGACCTTTTGCTGGGCTACCCCTCTCCCCCACCCTCCCCCGCAAGGGGGGAGGGAGCGCATGGGAGTTTGCGGCAGCACCGGCACTTACAAACGACTTACTCCGCGCGCTTGGCGGCTTTCTCGAACTTCTTGATGACGCGGTCGCGCTTGAGCTTCGAAAGATAGTCGACGAACAGGACGCCGTTGAGATGGTCGATCTCGTGCTGGATGCAGGTGGCATAGAGGCCTTCGGCATCCTCCTCGTGCACCTTGCCGTCCAGATCAGTGAAGCGCACGCGCACCTTGGCGGGCCGTTCGACCTCCTCGTAATATTCAGGGATCGACAGGCAGCCTTCCTCGTAGACCGAGAGTTCCTCGGACGAGGCAATGACTTCCGGATTGATGAAGACGCGCGGAAGCGGCTTGGTCTCGCCGTTCTCGTCGCGCTTGGCGAGGTCCATGGTGATCAGCCGCAGCGGCTGCGCGATCTGGATCGCCGCGAGCCCGATGCCGGGCGCGTCGTACATGGTCTCGAACATGTCGTCGGCAAGCTTGCGGATCTCGGCCGTGACCTTCTCGATCGGCTTGGAGACCAGACGCAACTGCTTGTCGGGCAGGATGATGATTTCTCTGAGGGCCATGGCCGCGATTTAAGCCGCGCGCCGGATGCGGTCAATGCGGCTGGGGAACTCCGTTAACCCTTCGCTAACCATAAAACTTCAGGTTTCGTTAACCATGAAAATTAACGGGGCATTTACCTCGGAATGTTCGCTATTCGTTCGTGCGGCCCTCCGAATCGGCTAGAAGGACAGACATGAACGAGATCATTTTCGTGGCTGGCGACTGGCCGGTTCGTGCCATCGACGCGCTAATCGGCTTCGGCGCCCTTGTCCTCATCCTGCTGGTGGCGATCGCCGTCGTGATCGCGCGCTCGGCGCGGCGCGGCGCGGAACTCGCGATGGCGCATGCCATCCGCGCCGACGAGCTCGAGGAGCGCCTCTCCCAGGTGCTGCATGCCCAGAGCGAGGCCTCGGGCCGGGTCGACGCCATGAGCCAGGCGCTGGCCGGCCGCCAGGCCGACATGGCGCGGGCGGTCAACGAGCGGCTGGATTCGGTGACCCATCGCGTCGGCCAGTCCATGGAAAACACCACTCGCAACACCATGGAGAGCCTGCGCGCGCTGCACGAGCGGCTCGGCATCATCGACAACGCGCACAAGAACCTCACCGACCTCACCACACAGGTGACGACCTTGCGCGATGTGCTCGCCAACAAGCAGTCGCGCGGCGCCTTCGGCCAGGCGCGGATGGAGGCGATCGTCCAGGATGGTCTGCCAAAAGCCGCCTACGAATTCCAGTTCACGCTTTCGACGGGCAAGCGGCCCGATTGCGTAGTGTTCCTGCCCGACCAGCGCCCGCTCTGCATCGACGCGAAATTCCCGCTGGAGGCGATGACCGCGCTGCACGACGCCCGCAGCGACGAGGAGAAGCGGATCGCCACGCAGCGGCTGCGCAGCGACGTGATGAAGCATGTCAGCGATATCGCCGAAAAATATCTCGTCACCGGCGAGACCCAGGAGATGGCGCTGATGTTCGTGCCGTCGGAATCGGTCTACGCCGAGATCCACGACGGCTTCGACGACATCATCCAGAAGGCCTATCGCGCCCGTGTGGTGCTGGTGTCGCCGTCGCTGTTGATGCTGGCGATCCAGGTGATGCAGCAGATCATGAAAGACGCGCGCATGCGCGATGCCGCCGACCAGATCCGCACCGAGGTGATCAAGCTCGGCGACGACCTCGGACGCCTGCGCGACCGCGTGACGAAGCTGCAGAAGCACTTCGCCGACGCGAATGAGGACGTTCGCCAGATTTTGATCTCTGCGGACAAGATCGAGAAACGCGCCGGGCGGATCGAGGAACTCGATTTCAGCAAGACCGACGCGCCCGAAGGCCCGCATCTGGTGGCGACCGGTGCGCCGGAACTGTTTCCGAGGAAGCTCCAGGCGGGGGAGTGACGCCGCGTCGTCATGGCCGGGCTTGTCCCGGCCATCCACGAACTTTTTAGCGGCACCAAGAACGTGGATGCCCGGGACAAGCCCGGGCATGACGAGCATTGTGGTGGCAGAGGCATCGCCCCCCAGAATCTGCTAACACCTCCTCATGAACGCACCCGACGCGACGTCCCCTGCCATCACCGACGCCCCCGCCACGTCGTGGCGCGACAGCCTGGCCGTTTACCTGCAGCCGCGCGTGCTGATCGTGCTGTTCCTCGGCTTCTCCTCGGGGCTGCCGCTGGCGCTGTCGGGCTCGACGCTGCTGGTGTGGATGCGGGAGGCGGGGGTCGATCTCGGGACGATCGGGCTGTTCGCCCTCGTCGGTACGCCCTACACGCTGAAATTCCTCTGGGCGCCGCTGGTGGATGCGCTGCATGTGCCGCTGTTCACGCGCGCGTTCGGGCGGCGACGCGGCTGGCTGCTGTTCTCGCAGCTATTGCTGATCGTCGCGATCCTGCTGCTGGCGCTGACCGATCCCGCGCGTTCGCCGTTCTATGTCGCGCTCGGCGCGCTGCTGGTCGCCACGATGTCGTCGACGCAGGATATCGTAGTCGACGCCTTCCGCGTCGAAAGCCTCCCCGAGAGCGAACAAGCCGCCGGCATGGCATCCTATGTCGCGGCCTACCGGATCGGCATGCTGGTCTCGACTGCGGGCGCGCTGTTCATCGTCTCGGGCTTCGAGAGCACCGGCATTCCGCGCACCTCGGCCTGGATGTGGGGCTATGTGGTGATGGCGGCGATGGTGCTGATCGGCACGGTCACCGCGCTGGCCGCGACCGAGCCCGAGCAATCGGCGCGGGCCGAGGCGGCGACCCAAACCGGGACCGCGTTCGCGCGCGTGCTACACGCCGCGATCGGTGCCTTCTCGGAATTTCTGGCGCGCAAGGACGCGCTTGCCGCGCTCGCCTTCGTCGTGCTGTTCAAGTTCACCGACGCGTTTTCCGGCACCATGACCGCGCCGTTCGTGATCGACCTCGGCTTCTCCCGCAACGATTATGCGGCGATCGTGAAGGGCGTGGGCCTCGCCGCGACGCTGATCGGCGGCTTTGCCGGCGGCTTCCTGGCCCGGCGCTACCCGCTGGCGACGTGCCTGTGGATCGGCGGCGTGGTGCAGGCTCTCGCGAACCTCTCTTTTTCATGGCTCGCCTTTATCGGCACCAGCCAATGGGCGCTCGCCTTCGCCATCACTTGCGAGAACTTCACCAGCGCCATCGGCACCGTGATCTTCGTCGCCTATCTCTCCGCGCTGTGCCAGAACCCGCTGCACACGGCGACGCAATATGCGCTGCTCACCGCGCTCGCGGCCGTGGGACGCACCTATCTGTCGTCAGTCGCCGGCTATGTCGCCAAGGCGACCGGCTGGCCGCTGTTCTTCGTGATCTGCGTGCTGGTGGCGATCCCGAGCCTGATCCTGCTGACATGGCTGCAGAAGCGCAGGCATTTTGAGGCGCTGGGGCCGGTAAGGGTGTAGCGCCCCCTACTGCTTCTTGATGATGCTCCACTTCGTGACCACGGCTTCGCTCATCTGGCCGGGATCGCTGGCACAGGCGACCTCGTCGACCTTGATCGAGATTTCCTTGCCGACGAACGTCTTCAGCTGCGCGGCCTGGGCATCGCCGCTCGGAACGAGCTGGAACGTCTCCGGCCCCGTCTCGAGATTGCAGAGCCCGCTCGGCGGCGGCAGGCGGCGCGGCTCGGAGGTGATCTGGTAGGTCGCGATTCGCTTGCCGGCGTTCTTGACGTCGCGCACCTTCATTGCGTTCAACTCGCCCGAGAGCACGTCTCCGGTGTTGATCGGCTTGCCGGGCTTTGACGGCGGCGGAGCTTCGTCGCCCTGCGCGGAGAGCGCCGGGGTCGCCAGCAGCGTCATCGTCGCGACCAAAGCCAATCGTGTGGCGAATCGTTTCGTCATGTCGTCCGTTCCGTAGGTCTGGATGGCTAGAACAAGGTTCGCTGCCGCATCGCGGCCGATAGCGTACCTTCGTCAAGATAATCAAGCTCGCCACCGACCGGCACACCGTGCGCCAGCCGGGTTACTTTTACGTTGGCGTCCTGAAGCAGGTCGGTGATGTAATGCGCCGTGGTCTGGCCGTCGACCGTGGCATTCAGCGCCAGGATGACTTCGTGCACTTCGGCCGCATGTGCACGCGCGACCAGCGCGTCGATGGTGAGGTCCTGCGGACCGACGCCGTCGAGCGGCGACAAGGTCGCGCCCAGCACATGGTAGCGCCCCTGAGTCGCATTGGCCCGCTCTAGCGCCCAGAGATCGGCGACGTCGGCGACGACGACGATGATGGCGGGATCGCGCCGCGGATCGGTGCAGACCGTGCAGGGATTCTGCGTGTCGATGTTGCCGCAGGTCTTGCAGACCTGGACCTTGTCGAGCGCGACCTGCAGGGCGGAGGTCAGCGGCATCATCAGCGCTTCGCGCTTCTTGATCAGATGCAATGCCGCACGCCGCGCGGAGCGCGGGCCGAGGCCCGGCAGCCGTGCGAGAAGCTGGACCAGCCGCTCGATTTCGGGACCCGCAACAGCGCCCATATTACTGGCCGAACAGCCCCGACAGGCCCGGCGGCAGGCCGAGCCCGCCGGTGAGCGACTGCATCTTCTCCTGCACCGCCGTCTCCGCCTTGCGGCGGGCATCGCCAAGCGCGGTGACGAGCAGGTCTTCCAGCACCTCGCGCTCTTCCGCCTTCATCAGCGAGGGATCGATCTTGATGCCCTTCACGTCCATCTTCGCGGTCATGCGCACGGCGACGAGACCGCCGCCGGAGATGCCCTCGACTTCCACATTGGCGAGCGCGTCCTGCATCTCCTGCATCTTGGATTGCAGTTGCGCCGCCTGCTTCATCATGCCGAGAAAGTCAGCCATTGGTGTTCGTCCTTGGAAAGGTCGGCTCAGAGATCGTCGTCGGCTTCGGAACCGTCGGGCGGATCGTCACTGCCATAGTCCGCGTTAATATTGGATTCCGGCGTCTCGGGGGCAAGCCTGCGGACCTCGACGACCTTTGCACCGGGGAAGCGCGACAGCACCTCCTGCACGCGCGGATCGGCCTCGGCGGTGCGCGCATGTTCCTGCTTCGCCGCCTGGTTCACCGAACGCAGCGTAGGCTGGCCCTGCTCGTTGGAGACGATTACGGTCCAGCGCCGGCCGGTCCACAACTCGAACTTGCGCGCGAGCTCGGTGATCATGGTCTTGGAGGCGTTGGGCTCGAGCGCGACTTCGAGCCGGCCCTCCTCGAAACGGACGAGGCGCATGTCGGATTCGAGCGCGCTCTTGGTCATGAGGTCGCGCCTCTGCCCGGCGAGCGCGACCAGCTGGGTAAAGCTCGTGACGCGGAGCACGGGCGCGGCGGCCTGCGGATCCGGCGCGGGCGCCGCCATCTGCGGCCGGGCCGCACCGCCGCCGAACGACGACGACGAGGTCGGCATGCGAACCGGCGCCGCAGAGGCAACGGGCGCCGACGGCGCGCTGCGCGCGGCACTGCCGCCGCTCACGACCGGCGAGCCGCCGCCGTTCTGCTCCAGCATCCTGAGGGCTTCATCGGGCGTCGGCAGATCGGCGACATAGGCGATGCGGACCAGCACCATCTCGGCGGCCGCCGCGGGGCGCGTCGCGGCCTGCACTTCGGTGATGCCCTTGAGCAGCATCTGCCACATCCGCGACAGTACGCGCATCGAGATTTTCGAGGCAAAATCCCGTGCGCGGACCCGTTCGGTCTCGCCATAGGCGACGTTGTCGGCGGTCGCCGGCACGATCTTCACGCGGGTGACGAAATTGACGAATTCGGCAAGGTCGGAGAGCACGACGATCGGATCGGCGCCGACATCGTACTGGTCGCGGAACTCCTTGAACGCGGACGCGATGTCGCCGCGCGCCAGCGAATCGAACAGGTCAATGACGCGGGTGCGATCCGCGAGTCCCAGCATCTGCCTGACGGCATCGGCCTTCACGGCGCCTGCCGCATGCGCGATCGCCTGGTCGAGCAGCGACAGCGAATCGCGCACGGAGCCTTCGGCGGCGCGCGCGATGATGCCGAGTGCTTCCGGCTCGATCTCGACGTTTTCCTTGCCGGCGATGTTGGCGAGGTGCTTCATCAGCACGTCGGCCTCGACGCGGCGCAGGTCAAAGCGCTGGCAGCGCGACAGCACCGTGACCGGAACCTTGCGGATCTCGGTCGTCGCGAACACGAACTTGGCGTGCTCCGGCGGCTCCTCCAGCGTCTTCAGGAAGGCGTTGAACGCCGCCGTCGACAGCATGTGGACTTCGTCGATGATGTAGACCTTGTAGCGGGCGCTGGCCGGCGCATAGCGTACGCTGTCATTGATCTGGCGGACGTCGTCGACGCCGGTGTGCGAGGCCGCGTCCATCTCCAGCACGTCCATGTGCCGGCTTTCCATGATCGCCTGGCAATGCACGCCCAGCGTCGGCATGTGGATGGTGGGGCCCTTCACCGAGCCGTCCGGCATCTCGTAGTTGAGCGCACGGGCGAGGATGCGCGCGGTGGTGGTCTTGCCGACTCCGCGGACGCCGGTGAGGATCCAAGCCTGCGGAATCCGTCCGGTCTCGAACGCATTGGAGACGGTGCGGACCACGGCCTCCTGGCCGATCAAATCATCAAAAGAGGACGGGCGATATTTGCGCGCCAGCACCCGGTACGGCGTGCCAGCCTGGCCGGCGCTGTCAGGATTGGAAGGGGCGCCAGCGTCGGTCATCGGTCGATCCGCAATGGAAGTGTCTCTCGCCGGCTCTTGCGGAAAGGAGCGCGCTGGCGGCTCGAGCCGCCGGCGCAATTCGCTCGGAAAAACAAGTAGGAGACTGACGAGCGACCCGATCCGGACCTCGTTAGGGCTGCTTCCTTCCGGACCTGACCCGGTTGGCGAGTGGCTCGTCCACCGCCAATCTCCCGGTCCCTATTTGGGGCCAAAAGGGCGGGAAAGCAAGCGGGGATCGGCTTGAACCGCTTGATCTTGCCCAGCATCCGGGCAATTCCGGTTCTGCCCAGCCGATAGGCTGTGCTTTCGCTGATAGGGCCGCCTTGGTATGAACGCTGCCGGAACTCCACCCAACCAGAAAAGCGATTGATCCCAATGGTTACACGTCGTGATGTTGCATCGATTGTCGGACTTGGCGCCATTGGCGCGGTGACCGCGAGCGCGCTGGCCTCGCCGGCCGTGGCCCAGGCGGCCGATCCCAACGAATCGACCTTCGCCCGCATCCGCCGTACCAAGAAGATGCGGATCGGCGCGGTCGGCGGCGGCGCGCCCTACTACATGAAGGACCTCGCCAGCGGCCAGTGGAAGGGCTTCTACATCGACATCGCCAAGGGTCTTGCCGACGACATGGAAGCCGAGCTCGAGATCACCGAGACCACCTGGGGCAATTCGGTGCTGGATCTGCAGTCCAACAAGATCGACATCTTCTTCGGCCTCAATCCGACCCCGAAGCGCGCGCTGGTGGTCGACTTCTCTGTGCCGGTCTTCAACAACGCGTTCGGCATCCTCTGCAAGAAGGACTTCAAGCCGAAGAGCTGGGCCGAGCTGAACTCGCCCGACATCAAGATCGCGGTCGACCAGGGCTCCTCGCACGACCAGGTCGTCAGCCGCCTGACGCCGAAGGCGCAGATCTCGCGCCTCAAGACCGCCGACGACGCCACCGCAGCGCTGCAGACCGGCCGCGTCGATGCGCAGTGCCTGATCACCATGCTGTCGCTGACCGTGCTGAAGAAGAATCCCTCGCTCGGCCAGTTCGTGCTGCCGACGCCGATCTTCGCGACCACGTCGAATGCCGGCTTCCGCCGCGAGAACGACAAGACTTTCCGCGACTACGTCAACACCTGGATCGACTTCAACAAGGGCCTCGGATTCATCCGTAACGCCATCATCACCAACATGGAGCTGGTCGGCGTGACCGAGGCGGACATTCCGCCGGGCGTTTCATTGTAAGGTTTGATGAGCGCCTGAAGTCTCCGCATCGTCATGGCCGGGCTTGTCCCGGCCATCCACGCCTTACCCCCGGCACCAAGAACGTGGATGCCCGGGACAAGCCCGGGCATGACGACCAATTTCTGGGCGACATCGGATACGAGTAACACACACATGTATCAGTGGGACTTCGGCATCCTCTGGAGCTATCGCTGGCTCTTTCTCAACGGGCTCGGCGTCACCGTCGGCTTCACCGTGGTCATCGTCGTGCTCGGGCTGGTGTTCGGCCTGTTCGGAGCGTTCGGCAGCCTGTCGCGCTTCAAGGCAGTGCGCCTGCTGGCCCTCACCTTCATCGAGGCGTTCCGCTGCACGCCGATCCTGGTGCAGCTGATCTGGTTCTATTACGCGCTGCCGATCCTGGCCGGCGTCGAGATGACGCCGATCACGGCCTCGGCGCTGGCGCTGTCGCTCTACGGCGGCTCGTTCTATTCGGAGATCATCCGTGGCGGCATCATCTCGATCGACAAGGGGCAGTCCGAAGCCGGCGCGGCGCTCGGCATGACGCCCGGCCAGAGCATGCGGCGCATCGTGCTGCCGCAGGCGATCAAGCGCATGATCCCGGCGCTGATGAATCAGTCGATCATCCAGTTCAAGAACACCTCGCTGGTCTCGGTGCTGGCGGTGCCTGATCTGGTCTACCAGAGCCA
Source organism: Bradyrhizobium cosmicum (assembly GCF_007290395.2). NCBI lineage: Bacteria > Pseudomonadati > Pseudomonadota > Alphaproteobacteria > Hyphomicrobiales > Nitrobacteraceae > Bradyrhizobium > Bradyrhizobium cosmicum. Next base: position 6,934,226 of record NZ_CP041656.2, read on the forward strand.
GGTCGCCGCCCATGACAGCTACCGGCCGCTGGAGACCTACACCGCGGTCGCGGTCGCCTATGCGGCGATCCTGATTCCGCTCACAATCCTTGTCCGCCGCGGCGAGAAGCGACTGGCGGTCAGCGAATGAGCGACATTTCGAAAATCGAGATTCGCGGCCTGCGCAAAAGCTTTGGCGACAACGAGGTCTTGAAGAACATCAACCTCGACGTGCCCAAAGGCGGCGTCGTGGCGCTGATCGGTCCGTCAGGCTCGGGCAAATCGACGCTGCTCCGCTGCATCAATTTGCTGGTCGTGCCCGACGGCGGCAGTGTCCGCGTCGGCGATACCAGCTTTTCGTTCGGCGACGGTTCGACGCTGCCGAACGTGAGGACGCTGGCGAAATTCCGCGCCACCACCGGCATGGTGTTCCAGCATTTCAACCTGTTCCCGCACATGACGACGCTCCAGAACGTGATGGAGGGACCAGTCACGGTGCGGCGCATGGCCAAGGCCGACGCCGAGAAGCTCGCGCGGGCGCAGCTCGCCAAGGTTGGCCTCGCCGAGAAGGCCGACCAATATCCGGCGACGCTCTCCGGCGGCCAGAAGCAGCGCGTCGCGATCGCGCGCGCGCTGGCGATGGAGCCTGACGTCATGCTGTTCGACGAGGCCACCTCGGCACTCGATCCCGAACTCGTCGGCGAGGTGCTTGCCGTGATCCAGCAACTGGCGTCCGAGGGCATGACCATGGTGATCGTGACCCACGAGATCGCCTTTGCCCGTGAGGTCGCCGACCGCCTGATCTTCATGCGCGACGGCATCGTGGTCGAGGAAGGCCCGGCGCGGCAGGTGATCGACAATCCGCAGGAAGCGGCGACGCGCGCCTTCCTCAGCCATTTCCACCGCACCGGCGCATTGCCACCGGCCAACGCAGCAACCTGATGCCTGATATCAACCGTGCCTATCTCGTGACCGGTGCTGCCAGCGGCATCGGCCGCGCCACTGCAAAGCTGCTTGCTGCGCCCGGCATCGCTTTGCTGCTGCATACCCGCTCGAACGCGGCCGGCCTCGACGCCACTGCGGCCGACGCCGAAACGAAGGGGGCCGTCGTCGCGAAATGCCTCGGCGATCTCGCCGAGGAGACCGCGGTCACCGATGCCATCGCGGCAACGCAACGCGCCTTCGGCCGGCTTGACGGATTGATCCTGGTCGGCGGCCATGCCCGCCGCGGCAGCGCGATCGGCACGCCGACGGATCAGTTCCGCCAGGCGATGGACGAATCCGCACTGGCCTTCACGCGGCTGGTCGATACCGCGCTGCCGCTGCTGCGCGCCGGGGCCGACGCGCGGATTGTTGCCGTGTCGTCGTTCGTCGCGCACGCGATCCGGCCGGAGTTCGCACCGTTTGCTGCGACGGCTGCCAGCCGCGCTGCACTGGAAGCGCTGGTGCGCCTCACCGCGATCGAGCTTGCCAAGGACGGCATCACCGTCAACGCGGTTGCGCCGGGCCTCATCATCAAGGACAAGCCGGGCGAGAGCCGGCTGTCACCCGAGCAGATCGCCACGACCGAGGCGCTGATCCCGATGCGCCGCCGCGGGCGGCCGGACGAGGTCGCCGAGATCATCGCCTTCCTGGCATCGCCCAAAGCATCCTACGTCACCGGCCAGGTCTGGCACGTCAATGGAGGCCTGACATGACCGAAGCGACCGTTGAACGTATCAGGCTGTTCCTGATCGAAAGCCCGATCAAGATGGCCCGCCTGCAGGGCGTCGGCAACGTCAAGGGCACGGTGAAACGTGTCCTGCTTGAGCTCACCGCGAGCGACGGCGTGATCGGCTGGGGCGAGGCGGCACCGTGGGAGGTGTTCACGGGAACGCCGGAAGCGGCGTTCTCCGCGCTCGACATTTATTTAAGGCCAATCGTGCTCGGCAAGCCGGTGCGCCGCATCCGCGCGCTGATGGCCGAGCTCGACCGCGCATTGGTCGGGCACGCCGAAGCGAAAGTCGCGATCGAGATGGCGCTGCTCGACATCGTCGGAAAATCGTCGAGGCTCTCGGTCGCCGACCTGCTCGGCGGCCGGGTGCGCGACACGATTCCCCTCTCCTTCTCGATCGCCGATCCCGATTTCGCCGCCGATCTCGAACGCATGCGGAAAATGGTTCCGGACGGGAACGTGATCTACAAGGTCAAGACCGGGGTGAAGCCGCATCGCGAGGACCTCGAGCATCTCGAGGCGATCCGCAACGAGTTCGGCGACAAGGTCGACCTTCGCGTCGACTACAATCAGGCCTTGGCGCCGTTCGGCGCCATCAAGATCCTGCGCGACGTCGAGCAGTTCGCGCCGACCTTCATCGAGCAGCCGGTACCGCGCAAATATCTCGACGTGATGGCGCAGCTCACCGCGGCGCTGGAAACGCCCGTGCTCGCCGACGAAAGCTGCTTCGATCGCCGCGACATGATGGAGGTGGTGCGGCGCGAGGCGGCCGACGCCGTCTCGATCAAACTGATGAAGGCCGGCGGCCTGTTCGAGGCCCAGGCGATCATGGCGATCGCCGATATCGCCGGCCTGCCCGGCTATGGCGGCACGCTATGGGAGGGCGGCATCGGGCTGGCCGCCGGCACACAGCTCATCGCGGCGACGCCGGGGATCTCGCTCGGCTGCGAGTTCTACATGCCGCATCATGTACTGACCGAGGACGTGCTGGAAGAGCGAATCGCCAACCGCGCCGGTCATGTGGTGGTGCCGGATGGGCCCGGCCTCGGCATCCGCGTCAGCGAAGCCTCGGTCCGCGCCAACGCGCGGGTGCTGGCGGAGGCGTAGGCGCCCCGTCATTCCGGGGGTACGCAGCGCGAGCCCGGAATCCATAACCAGGGAAGTAGTCTTCGCGCGAGCTGGTTCACCACGAATCTTCGCCAAACTTCTCCCTGTGGTTATGGGTCCCGGGTTCGCGCTTTGCGCGCCCCGGGACGACAGCGGAGCATGCCGCCCCCGCGGCCCCTAACCTTCCCCTCTGGGACTCGGTATCGTATGGTCCGACCAAACAAGCCCGACCCCATCGGGCCATCCGGAAACGCATATGTCCGAACCCGCCTGGTCGCTGCACTCCCGCCTGAAAGAGGACACCATCGACATCGGCGATTTGCCGCTGTCGAAGGTGCTGGTCATCAAGGACGCGCATTATCCCTGGCTACTGCTGGTGCCGCGGCGACCCGATGCGGTCGAGATCATCGACCTCGACGAGGTCCAGCAGGCGCAACTGATGACGGAGATTTCCCGCGTCTCGCGCGCGCTGAAGGAGATCACCAGATGCGACAAGCTGAACATCGCGGCGCTCGGCAACCTCGTGCCGCAGCTTCACGTGCACATCATCGCGCGCCGCACCGGTGACGCCGCCTGGCCGAGGCCGGTCTGGGGTGTGATGCAGCCTCTGGCGCATGATGCCACCGAGGTGCAGAATTTCATCAGCGCGCTTCGCAAGAAAATCTGGTTGGGTTGAAAGAACAATAATGTCAGCATTCGACTCGTTTCCGCTGGGACAGCCGGCCTTCGTCACCAACATCCTCGATCGCGCCGCGCATCTGCGCCGCGACGACGAAAAGCTGTTCGCGATGGAGCAGAAGCCGTCGTCGCGCGCCTATGTCGTCTACCGCGACTCGCTGCTGGTGAAGCGCGAGGGCGAACAGGTGCGCGCTCTGCTGGGACTCGACGAGGCGCTGAAATGTGGTGCCAATCCCGGCACGATCTTTCTGGGGCTTCGCGACGGCGCCGCGATGTTCGGCATGGGCCTGTCGCAGGCCGCTGCCGAGAAACTGGTCGGGCGCGAGGACTACACCGTCACCGAGCTGCGTGGCATGGCGATGCAGGGCGCGATCCCGCCGCAGGAGCTTTCGGCGGTCGCGATGGCGAAGTCGATGGTGAGCTGGCATCAGCGCCACGGCTATTGCGCCAATTGCGGCAGCCGCAGCGCGATGAAGGAAGGCGGCTGGAAGCGCGAATGCCCGACCTGCAAGGCGGAGCATTTTCCCCGCACCGATCCGGTCGTGATCATGCTGGTCGCTTCCGGCGAGAAGTGCCTGCTCGGCCGCCAGAAGCAGTTTCCGCCGGGCATGTATTCCTGCCTCGCCGGCTTCGTCGAGGCCGCCGAGACCATCGAGGACGCCGTGCGCCGCGAGATCCTGGAAGAGTCCGGCATCAGCTGCACCGACGTGCAATACTACATGACCCAGCCATGGCCCTACCCGTCATCGCTGATGATCGGCTGCAGCGCGCGGGCGCTGAACGAAGACATCGTCGTCGACCATTCCGAGTTGGAGGATGCGCGCTGGTTCACGCGCGAGGAGGCGGCCCTGATGCTGACGCGGACGCACCCGGACGGCCTCGCCGGCCCGCATCCCTTCGCGATCGCCCATCATCTGCTCGGCCGCTGGGTGCACGACAAGAGCGGCTCCTGAGCGGAGACCGTCGATGGCCGGGATCGCCCCGCGCATCCTCTGCGTCGGCATTCCCGTGCGCGACCTCACCTTTCGTGTCGAGACCGTGCCCGACCGCGGCAGCAAGGCCAACGCCAGCCATTTCGCCGAGATCTGCGGCGGCAATGCGCTCAATGCCGCGATCGCGATTGCCCGGCTCGGCGGCCAAGTCTCGTTCGCCGGACCGATGGGCGACGTGGGGGAAACATCGAGCGCCTTCATTCTTGAGCGGATGGCGCAGGAGGGCATCGAGACCACGCACATCGTGCGTATGCCGGGTCTCGCGACGCCGGTCTCCGCGATCATGATCGAGCCCTCCGGCGAGCGGACACTCACGATCTATCGCGATCCCGGCCTTTGGAGCGTGAGCCTGCCCGATGTCGAGGAGCTGCTGGCGGATTGCCAGGCGGTTCTGGTCGAGAGCCGCTGCGCCGCTTTCTGTACCGACCTCTGTGTCGAAGCACGCCGCCGCGGCATTGCCGTCGTCGTCGGCGTCGATCGCGCGATGGCACTGACCGATGGCCTGCTCACGGCGGCCTCGCACCTGCTGTTCGCCAGTGCGCAGCTGCAGGAGACCACCGGCGTGGCCGATGACGGCGAAGCCTTGCGACATCTGTCGCGGCTGACGCCGGCCTTTCTGGCCGCGACGCGCGGCCCGCGCGGCGCCATCTGGTTGGACGAAACGGGCGAGTTGGACGAGACACCGGCGTTTCCGGTCGAAGCCATCGATACACTTGGCGCCGGAGACGTCTTCCACGGCGCTTTCACGCTTCGCCTCTCCGAAGGGGCCGATGTGCGGGAGGCACTGCGATTCGCCGCGGCGGCCGCAGCATTGAAATGCACCCGCCATGGCGGCGGGCTCGCCGCCCCGCAGCGCCTTGAAATTGAAGAGATTTTACGTGGTTACCGAGAGCCAACGCTAAACGCACCGCCAAGATTATAGACTTGCGATAGAAGATTTTTCTATATATGAGGGAAAGCAACCCTCATAATGGAACAAAGTTCTTCCAATGACTGATGTAGCCCTCCAGGTTCCCGAGACCAGCCGTCGCCTCGACGCCATCGACCGCAAGATCCTGATGGTGCTCCAGGATGATGCCTCCCTGTCCGTCGCCGAGATCGGCGACCGCGTCGGGTTGTCATCGACCCCCTGCTGGAAGCGCATCCAGCGGCTCGAGGCGGACGGCGTGATCATCAAACGGGTGGCGCTGGTCGATCAGAACAAGATCGGGCTCGGCATCTCCGTGTTCGTGTCGGTGGAGAGCGCCGACCATTCGGACGCCTGGCTGAAGAAGTTCGCCGAGGCCGTCAGCGCGATGCCGGAAGTGATGGAATTCTACCGGATGGCCGGCGACGTCGACTACATGCTGCGCGTCGTGGTCGCGGACATGCAGGCGTATGACATCTTCTACAAGAAGCTGATCAGCGCGGTGCCGCTGAAGAATGTCACCTCGCGCTTTGCGATGGAGAAGATCAAGTCCGTGACCACGCTGCCGATCCCGGCAGTGGTTACGGCCTGAGTCTCACGCCGGCTGAAACACCGGCAGCGCGACATTGACCCGCGTACCTCCGCCGGGGGCCGCGGCAATACCGATCGTTCCGCCATGCGCCTCGACCAGGCTGCGCACCACGGCGAGGCCGAGGCCGGCGCCGCCGGTTGCACGGTTGCGGGACTTCTCCAGCCGAAGGAACGGTTCCAGCACGGCCTGGCGCTGATCGTCGGGAATGCCGGCCCCCTCGTCGTCGATCGACACGACGACGGCACCGTCCTTCAACGCGGTCCTGACATGCGCGGCATGGCCATAGGCGAGCGCGTTGTCGATGATGTTGGCGAGGATTCGCCGTAGCGCCAGCCGGTCGCCAAGCACGACCGCATTCCGCACGCGCTCATCAATGACCAGATCGACCGGTGCGCCCTGAGCGCGCCGGTCGTGCACCTCGACGGCGACCAGCGCGGCCAGCTCCACCATTTCCTGCGACAGGCCGCCGGCGCCGGCGCGCGTCGACAACAGCGCGTCGTCGAGCAGCCGGATCATGTCGTCGATATCGGCAACCGCCCGCTGCCGCTCGGCATCATCGGGGATGTGCTCGACCCGCAGCCGCAGCCGTGTCGCAAAAGTCCTGACGTCATGGGCGATACCCCCGACCAGCGTCATGCGAGCCCGCAGCATCTCCGCAAGCCGCCCCTGCAAGCGGTTGAACGCGGCGATAACGGCGCGGATTTCCGGCGCACTGCGACGCGCATCCGGCAGCGGCGGCGGATCGGCCGACAGGTCGACGCGATCGACCGCCGCGGCGAGTTGCGCCAGCGGCCGCGTCTCGCGCTGCATGACAAGGAGCGCCAGCAGCGCCACGATTGATCCGAACAGGCCCGCGCCGAAACCGACCGGCAGGCCGAACGGCGTGACCGGCAGGCGGGTATAGGCATCGACGATCAGCATCTCGCCGCTGCGCAGGCCGATGCGGAATTCGATCGCGTTGGCCATCAGCCGCGCGAGGCGGGGAAACCAGCGGCTGGCGCGATGGTCGGGCGGCGACACGATTTCGACCGGGCGCCCCGCTAAACCCGCGGCATAGGTCTCGCGCAATTGTTGCTGCGGCGGCGGCGTCTCTCCGTTGACCGGCGCGCCATCCGGCGCAATTCGAACCTTGAACTGCGGCGACGACACGGCATCGAGCACAGACCGCCGCTCGCCGGCGGCCGTCCGCTCGACCAGCGTCGCGAGCGCATCGAGACGCGCAGGCGAGGGCCGCGTCAGCTCGTTCTCCTGCACGGTGGTCCGGTAGAAGATCGCCATGATCACAGTCATCACCACCGTGAACCCGATCAGCCCGATCAGGGCCAGCCGCGCGGCAAGCGTCACCCGCAGCATCACGACACCTGCCTGACGGTCGCGGTGAACAGATAGCCGCCGTTGCGCACCGTCGTGATCAGGTTGGAGCCGGGGCTTGCAGCATCGAGCTTGCGGCGCAGCCGCGAGATCAGCATGTCCACCGTGCGGTCGAACGGCTCCGCCGAACGGCCACGGGTCCAGTCGAGGATCTGGTCGCGCGTGAGCACCCGGCGCGGCCGCTGCACGAAACAGCCCAGCAGGTCGAACTCGGCGCTCGTCAGTTGCAGTGCAGCCGTCTCGGCCTCCGGCGTCTCCACACTGCGGGAATCGAGATCGATCACGAACCGGTCGAATGCGAAGCGGCGAACCAGGGGCCTCGGCGACGTACCGTTGGCGCGACGCAAAATGGCGCGAACCCGCGCCAGCAGCTCGCGAGGCCCGAACGGCTTTGCAAGATAATCGTCGGCCCCCATCTCGAGGCCGACGACGCGATCGATCTCGTCGCTCTTGGCGGTGAGCATCAGGATCGGGATGGAATCGTCGGCACGCAGGCGGCGGCAGATCGAAAGCCCGTCCTCGCCCGGCAGCATCAGGTCGAGGATCACGAGATCGGGCCGCAGGCGCTGGAGCATGGCATCCATCGCCTTGCCGTCGCCGACGCAAGCGACCTCGAAGCCCTCGCGCCGCATGAAATCGGCGACGAGGCGGCTGATCTCGGGATCGTCCTCCACCATGAGAATCGTGGCCGATTGGGTGTTCATCGCCACATTCTGGATGACATGGCGGCGCGCGCAAGCCCGCAGGGGCCGATGTTACACACTGTTACACGCAGCCGACAAAGTCATAACAATCGTTTCGTCCCGGCCAAGCAGAAACGACGCGGCGCCCCCAGTCTCCTCGCATGGCTTCCGCCCACGGAACGCCCCCACCGTCAAGGAGACGACACCATGACCAGATTTCTTCTCTCCACCCTCGTCATCGGCGCGCTTTCGGTCGCGGCCGCCGCGGACGCCAATGCCTGGACGCGGTCCGCGACCGCGAACGGTCCTCGTGGGACGTCGAGCGTCACCGCGACGGGCGGCTGCGCCAATGGAAGCTGCTCGCGCAACGTCACGCGCACGGGTCCTGCCGGCAACACCTACACCCGCAGCGGCACGATCTCGCGCTGACCTCACCACGGCCGTCGTCGCGCCAGCCCCCGCGCGGCGACGGTCGATCGCACCGGACCAGAAAGGCCAATTCCCATGCCATCCATCTTCGGCTCTACATCGCTCACACGAGCCGCAATCGTCATCGCTCTCGGTGTCGCCGCCTCGACGCCCTCGCTCGCCCAATCCCAATTGCAGACCCAGCTGACCCCGCAGATGCGCAGCGAAGCGCGCGCGGTCATGCAGGCCTGCCGCACCGACTTTGACCGGCTGTGCAGCGACGTCACACCGGGTGGCGGACGCATCCTTGCCTGCCTGCAATCCCACGCCGGCCAGCTCACATCTCCCTGCGCGCAAGCCCTGCCACGCGCGCAGGCGCTCAGGGACAGCACCGGCGGCGCGCCGAAATAGGAGGCCACCATGGGTTACGCGTCAATCCTGCTCGACCCGACGTTCCGCCGCGTGATCCTGGCCACCGCGGTCGGCCTGATGTTGCTCGAATACGGTATCGGCCGGCTGGCGCATCGCGAGACCCACGACTGGCGCGAGAGCGTCGCATCTTTCGGCGTCGCACTGGGGCAGAACGTGCTGCGCGCGATCGAGGCCGGAGTTCTCGCCGTGCCGTTCGCGTTCTTCTACGAGCATCGCCTGTTCGATTTCGCGCAGACCAGCCCGCCCGCGCTTGCGGGATTATTTCTCGGCAGCGAGTTTCTCTATTACTGGCAGCATCGGGCGTCGCACCGCATTCGCTGGATGTGGGCAACTCATGCGGTGCATCACTCGACGACGCGATTGAACCTCACGGCGGCGATCCGGCTCGGCTGGACCGGCAACGTCTCCGGAAATTTCCTGTTCTTCCTGCCGCTCTCGCTGATCGGATTTCATCCCTTCGCGATCGTGACCATGCTCGGGATCAACCTACTCTACCAGTTCTTCATCCATAGCGACTTCGGGCCAAACCTCGGCGTGCTCGAATGGGTGCTCAACACGCCCGCCCATCATCGTGTCCACCATGCCTGCAACGCACCGTGCCTCGACAGGAACTATGGCGGCATCCTGATCGTGTTCGATCGCCTGTTCGGGACCTTTGCGGAGCATCCTGGAGACCAGCCGCTTCGTTTCGGCCTCGTCGGTGGCACGCCGTCCTTCAATCCGATCCGGATCGCGCTGGGCGAGTGGGTCGCCATGCTTGGCGATGCCTGGAGAGCGCGCGGCACGAGCGCGAAGCTGCGCGCACTGTTCGGGCCGCCAAGCGGTTGAGCGCCCGCAGGCGCTCAGATCTTCTGATTGTACTCGCCGACCTCGGGATGGGTGCGCAGCACGCTGTTCACCATCTCGAACATGTCGTGCATGCGCTGCTCGGAGACCGGGCTCTCGACCACGACGACGAGCTCGGGCTTATTGGAGGAGGCTCGCACCAAGCCCCAGCTGCCGTCCTCGACCGTGACGCGCACGCCGTTGACGGTGACGAGATCGCGGATCGCCTGGCCACCGATCTTCGCAACCTTCGCCTGTAAATCCTCGAAATGCTTCACGACCTGATCGATGACGCCGTATTTGACCTCGTCGGCGCAATGCGGCGACATCGTCGGCGATGACCAGGTCTTTGGCAGCGCGTTCTTCAGATCCGCCATCGACTTGCCGGGCGCACGGTCGAGCATGTCGCAGATCGCGAGCGCCGAGACCAGGCCGTCGTCATAGCCGCGTCCATATGGCTTGTTGAAGAAGAAGTGGCCGGACTTCTCGAAGCCGGCGAGCGCGCCGGTCTCGTGGGTGCGGCGCTTCATGTAGGAATGACCGGTCTTCCAATAGGTGGTCTTGGCGCCCTGCTTCTGCAACACCGGATCGGTGATGAAGAGGCCGGTCGACTTCACGTCGACGATGAACTGCGCGTCCTTGTGGATCGCCGACATGTCGCGCGCCAGCATCACGCCGACCTTGTCGGCGAAGATTTCCTCGCCGGTGTTGTCGACGACGCCGCAGCGGTCGCCGTCACCGTCGAAGCCGAGACCGACATCGGCCTTGTGCTGCAGCACCGCATCACGGATCGCGTGCAGCATCTCCATGTCTTCGGGATTGGGGTTGTATTTCGGGAAGGTGTAGTCGAGCTCGGTGTCGAGCGGGATCACCTCGCAGCCGATCGCCTCCAGCACCTGCGGCGCGAATGCGCCGGCGGTGCCGTTGCCACAGGCCGCGACGACCTTGAGCTTGCGCGTCAGCTTCGGACGGCTGGTGAGATCGGCGATGTAACGCGCCGGATAGTTTTCGTGGAACTGGTAGGAGCCGCCGGCCTTGTTCTTGAAATCGGCGTTGAGCACGATCTCCTTCAGCCGCGTCATCTCGTCGGGGCCGAAGGTCAGCGGGCGATTGGCACCCATCTTCACGCCGGTCCAGCCATTGTCGTTGTGCGAAGCGGTGACCATGGCGCAGCAGGGCACGTCGAGATCGAACTGCGCGAAGTAGGCCATCGGCGTCACGGCAAGCCCGATGTCGTGCACCTTGCAGCCTGCCGCCATCAGGCCGGAGATCAGCGCGTATTTGATCGAGGCCGAGTAGCCGCGGAAATCATGGCCGGTGACGATCTCCTGGCCGACGCCGAGCTCCGCGATCAGCGCACCCAGCCCCATGCCGAGCGCCTGCACCCCCATCAGGTTGATTTCCTTCTGGAACAACCAGCGCGCGTCGTATTCGCGGAAACCCGTGGCCTTCACCATCGGCTCGGATTCGAAGGCGTAGGTGTTGGGCAACAATACGGATTTCGGCTTGGGAAACATTGAGACGGTCTCGTGAAAATGGCGGGAATTGGTGCAGCCTTAGCGAATGCCGGGCCGCAGCGGAAGGCGGGATTGGCGCCTTATGGATGATAATTGCGGCAGTTTGGTAACGGGGGAAATCTGACCGCGGGAGCAGTCAAAACAGAGACGTTTTTTGAAATATAAGGTCGCAGGAGCCTCTGGAGACCCCTTACTGCTCCAGCACCATTTGGCCGTTGGCGTACTCAAAACGCTTGAGGCGTGACAGGAAGGACAGGCCGAGCAGGTTCTCGGACAGCGCCTCGTCGGGCAGCACCATGGCGTCGACGTCGCGCACGATCAGGCCGCCGACCTCCAGCATGGCGATACGGGTGCGGGCAGCCTTGATGGTGCCGTTGGCGGTGGAGACGGTGGCGTTGTATTCGCCGCGCGAGGGCCGCAGGCCGAAGCGGGCGGCGGAGGTTTGGTTCAGCGCGACCACGGAAGCGCCGGTGTCGATCATGAAGCCGATGCGCTGGCCGTCGATGCGGCCTTCGGTCTGGAAATGGCCGCGACCGTCGCGGGGGATATTGAGGCTGCGGCCACCGGAGGTGGCCGCGACGGCGACCGTGGTCCGCGGTGCTGACGTCGCGGAGGCGGAACTCATCCTGTCCGCCATCTGCGCCATGTACGTGCCGAGACCGATCAGCACGGCCGCGATGATCATAATGTTACGCATCACACCACTTCCGAGCCGAAAGCCCGATTTGACCACGCGCCGCGCCGGTCCGCGAGCGACGCCGCGGCATGGCCGGTGTCATTTTGACGAAAAGGATGAGCGAACGGTTAATGCGCGTCGTGGCTTCTCACGTCCCGCGCGGCTTCACCCGCCGGGTCGGCAGCGCACTTGCCGGATCCTCCGGCCAAGGATGGCGCGGATAACGGCCGCGCAGGTCGGAGCGCACGCCGGCGTAACTGCCGCGCCAGAAACCGGGGAGATCGCGCGTCACCTGCACCGGGCGCTGCGCCGGCGACAGCAATTCCAGCACCAGCGGCACCTTGCCGGCGGCGATCGACGGATGGGTGTTGAGGCCGAACAATTCCTGCAGCCGCACCGCGATAGTCGGGCCCTGCTCGGCCTCGTAATCGATCGCAAGCACGGTGCCGGTCGGCGCCTCGAAATGCGTCGGCGCCTCGCGATCGAGACGCGCGCGCATCTCCCAGGGTAGCAGCGCCATCAGCGCATCTGAGAGATCGCCGGCCGAGATGTCCTTGAGCGCGATCTTGTCGTAGAGGGCCGGCACCAGCCAATCGTCACGCCGCGCGATCAGCCCGGCGTCCGACAGGTCAGGCCAGCTGTCACCCTCGGCCTTGCGCAGGAACATGACGCGATCTCGCCATTGCTTTGCAGCCTTCGACCAGGGCAACCGATCGAGGCCCGCGGCGATCAGACCCTCGGCAAAGATCCGCGCGGTGTCCTCCGACGGCGAGACCCCAAGCGTCGCCTCGGATAGCGTGATCGCGTGCAGCATCCGCTTGCGCCGCGCCCGCAGCGCCATCGCGCCGCGATCGAAGGAAATGTCGTCGACGGTTTCGATATGCTCGGCGAAGTGCCGCTCGATCTCGTCCTGCGTGATTTGCGCCGCCAGCAATATGCGGCCGCTCGCCGCCGTTCCCGTCATTTCGCCGATCGCGATATAGGGCGCGCGGGCGAGCGATGAGGTCTGCTCGACGGCGGCACCGCGGCCGTTGGCGAGAACGAAGCTGCCGTTGCCGCGGTTGCGCGCAACGCGATCCGGGAAGGCGTAGGCGAGCATCAGGCCGGTGGAGAGATCCTCCTGCGACCCTGCCTTTTCCGACGCCGCGACCTGGGAGGCCCAGCGCCGCGCCAGATCGCGCGCACTGGTGGCCCGCGGCGAACGGTCGCGGCGGAACTGGTCGCGCCGGTGCTCGAGATCGGCGCTGTCGCCCCCTAACCCGCGTTCGGTGAGAATGGCGGCGATCTCGGCGGCGGCTTCGCCCTCGCCTGCGCGATGTGAATCCACGATCATGCGCGCCAGCCGCGGCGGCAACGCCAGCGCGCGCAGGCTCTTGCCTTCCGCGGTGATACGACCATCGCCGTCGAGCGCGTTGAGCTCGGAAAGCAGGCTTTTCGCCTCCTTCCAGGCCGGCTGCGGCGGCGGATCAAGGAACGACAGCGCGGCAGGATCGGAGACGCCCCATTGCGCGAGATCGAGCACCAGCGAGGACAGGTCGGCACTCAAAATTTCAGGCTGGGTGTAGGGCGCGAGCGAGGAGGTCTGCGGCTCGTCCCAGAGCCTGTAGCAGATGCCCGGCTCGGTACGGCCGGCACGCCCGCGGCGCTGATCCGCCGCCGCGCGCGAAACGCGTACAGTTTCGAGCCGGGTCAGGCCGATGTCCGGTTCGTAGCGCGGCACGCGGGCGAGACCGGAATCGACCACGATGCGGACACCCTCGATGGTGAGTGACGTCTCCGCGATCGAGGTCGCCAGCACCACCTTGCGCGTGCCCTTCGGCGGGGGTGAGATCGCGCGGTCCTGCACAGCGGCGTCGAGCGCCCCAAACAGAGGCACAATCTCGATGCTGGCATCCTGAACGCGCTCGGCCAGAAAATTCTGGGTGCGGCGGATTTCGGCGGCGCCCGGCAGGAACGCCAGCACGGAGCCGCCATCGGCGCGCAGAGCCGAGGCGATCGCATCCGCCATCTGCCGCTCGACCGGCGCATCGGCCTTGCGGCCGAGATAGCGCGTCTCGACCGGAAAAGCACGGCCTTCGCTCTCGACGACAGGCGCGTCGCCCAGCAGCTTTGCGACGCGCGCACCGTCGAGCGTCGCCGACATCACCAGGATGCGCAGATCCTCGCGCAGGCCGGTTTGCGCATCGCGTGCCAGCGCGAGGCCCATATCGGCATCGAGCGAGCGCTCGTGGAATTCGTCGAACAGGATTGCGGCAATGCCCGAGAGTTCGGGATCGTCGAGAATCTGGCGGGTGAAGATGCCCTCTGTCACCACCTCGATGCGGGTCGCGCGCGAGATTTTCGAGCCGAAGCGGACGCGGTAACCGACGGTTTCGCCGGCGCGCTCATGAAGCGACTTGGCCATGCGATCGGCACTGGCGCGCGCGGCGATACGGCGCGGCTCCAGGACGATGATCTTCTTGCCCTTGGCCCAGGGCGCATCGAGCAGCGCCAGCGGCACACGAGTGGTTTTGCCAGCGCCCGGAGGGGCTACGAGCACGGCGGCGTTGTGCGCCTCCAGCGTGCGCGAGAGGTCGTCGAGCACGGCATCGATTGGGAGGGGCGTGTCGAAGCTGCGGGGCAAGAAATTATCCGGTCGTCATGGCCGGGCAAAAGCGCGAAGCGCGTCTTCGCACAGAACTGCCCGTGCATCCACGTTCTTTCACCCGCGAGTGAACAGGACGCGGATGGCCGGGACAAGCCCGGCCATGACGGAATTGTGTATGGGGGTGGATCGTCAGCCCTGCGCCGACGGGCGGCCGACGCTTTCGTAGGTGAAGCCGGCCGCACGCATGTCTTCGGGGCTATAGATGTTGCGGAGGTCGACGACGACGGGTTGAGCCATGGTCGCCTTCAACCGGTCCAGATCGAGGCCGCGGAACTGCACCCATTCGGTGACGACGACGAGCGCGTCGGCGCCTTGCGCGCACGAATAGGCATCCTCGCAATAGGTGATGCTGGGGAGTTCACCCTTGGCCTGCTCCATACCGACGGGGTCGAACGCCCTGACCTTCGCGCCCATGTCGATCAGGCCGGTGACGAGCGGGATCGACGGCGCGTCGCGCATATCGTCGGTGTCGGGCTTGAAAGTGAGGCCGAGCACGGCGATGGTCTTGCCGCGCAAGCTACCGCCAAGCGCCTGGCTGACCTTGCGCGCCATCGCGCGCTTGCGGTTCTCGTTGACCGCCAGCACCGATTCGACGATGCGCAAGGAGACGTCGTAGTCCTGCGCGATCTTGATCAGCGCCTTGGTGTCCTTCGGGAAGCACGACCCGCCGAAGCCGGGACCCGCGTGCAGGAACTTGGTGCCGATGCGGTTGTCCAGGCCAATGCCCCGTGCGACCTCCTGGACATTGGCGCCGACTTTCTCGGAGAGGTCCGCGATCTCGTTGATGAAGGTAATCTTGGTCGCGAGGAACGCGTTCGCGGCGTATTTGATCATCTCGGCGGTGCGGCGTTCCGTGAACATCAGCGGCGCCTGGTTCAGCGACAGCGGGCGGTAGATGTCGCCCATCATCTTGCGGCCGCGCTCGTCGGAGGTGCCGACCACGACGCGGTCGGGGAACTTGAAGTCGCGGATCGCAGCGCCTTCGCGCAGGAACTCAGGGTTCGAGGCGACGACGACGTCGGCCTTGGGATTGGTCTCGCGGATGATGCGCTCGACCTCGTCGCCGGTGCCGACCGGCACGGTCGATTTCGTCACCACCACGGTGAATCCGGACAGCGACTGCGCGATCTCTTTCGCCGCGGCGTAGACATAGGACAGATCGGCGTGACCATCGCCGCGGCGCGAGGGCGTACCGACCGCGATGAACACCGCGTCAGCATCCGCCACCGGCTTCGACAGGTCGGTGGTGAAGTCCAGGCGCTTGGCCTTGACGTTGGTCGCGACCAGCTCGTCGAGGCCGGGCTCGTAGATCGGGATCTCGCCGCGATGAAGCGCCGCGATCTTCTTCTCGTCCTTGTCGACGCAGGTGACGTCGTGACCGAAATCCGCAAAGCAGGCTCCGGACACCAGTCCCACATAGCCCGTTCCGATCATCGCGATGCGCATGAAAAACCCTGTCTTGGCTTGGTTAACGAAACCCCAATGCGGGGCGGTTTAGCACTTTCCCGGCCTGAGGGAACAGTCGGTACGCAAAAACCGGCATGCGAATTGTACCGGTAAAGAAATCGTAAACCGCAAGGGCCCACACTGCTTCACGCCCGCACAGAGCCGGGCGGAGCACGCCTCGAAAAGGGACACCATGGCAGCAATCGGCACAATCGCCGCGAGCGGAAGCGTCAACGCCCCGGCTGCCGCGCGTATTGACTGGATCGACTACGCCAAGGGCATCTGCATCGTCATGGTCGTGATGATGCATTCGGTGCTGGGAGTCGAGCTCGCCGCCGGCGAGACCGGCTTCATGCACGTCCTGGTGGCCTTCGCAAAGCCGTTCCGGATGCCGGATTTCTTCCTGATTTCGGGCCTGTTCCTGCCATTGGTGATCGATCGCGACTGGCGAACCTATCTCGACCGCAAGGTGGTGCATTTCGCCTATTTTTATGTCGTCTGGGTGACAATCCAATTCGGCTTCAAGACGCCGGCCTTCGCAGCGGAGACAAGCTGGCGGGACGCCGGCCTGCTGTATCTAGAATCCTTCATCGAGCCGTTCGGCACGCTCTGGTTCATCTATCTGCTGCCGATCTTCTTCGTCGTCACAAAACTGACACGGCGCTTCCCGCCGCCGGCGATCTGGCTCATCGCCGCGGCACTGGAGACGGCGCGCATCTCGACAGGCTGGACCGCGATCGACGAGTTCTGCGCGCGCTTCGTCTATTTCTACTCGGGCTATCTGTTCGCGCCTTACGTGTTCGCCCTGTCGGATCGCGCACGCAGCCATCCTCCGTCGGCACTGGCCGCGCTCGCGATATGGGCCCTGATCAATGCCGGCCTCGTCGAGGCCGGGGCCAGCGAGTGGAAGATTGTCTCGCTCGTGCTCGGCTTCGCCGGCGCCTGCGCCATCATCACCATGGGCACGCTGCTCGCTCGCGCCCAGTGGTTGAACTTTTTCCGCTTCTGCGGCGAGCATTCGATCGTGATCTATCTCGCCTTCTTCCTGCCGATGGCGGCGACGCGGACGCTGCTGCTGCGCACGGGTATCATCCCCGACATCGGCACAGTATCGCTGATCGTCACCCTTGTCGGCGTGATCGGAGCGCTGGCGATCTGGCAGGTCGCGTTGCGGTTCGGTGCCGGTTTCCTGTTCGAGCGCCCGGCTGCGTTCTGGATCGCGCCGAAGAAGGCAGGGCCGATATTGCAGGCGGCGGAGTAGTCCCGCCACATTATCCGCGCGGACGTCGGAAAAGCGGCCCCCCGCTTAGATCGCGCCTTCGATCTTCACGCCGTTCTTGAGCGCCTCAAGTTTGCCGCGAAAACCCTTGGCATCACCAAAATCCGCGAAGCCCTGGTAGTAAGGGTGCGGCCCCAGCATCCGACGGGCATGTTTGATCGGGCACCAATAGATCTCGGTGCGAGCCGCCACCTCGCGGACAAAGGCGACCATGCCGTTGGCGTAGGAGCAGTAGGCGCAATTGAGCTTCTCGATCGCGTTCAGATAGGCAAGATGGTGGCGATCGAACACCAGGTAGTCGCGGCGACGCACCTTGGGAATCCCATAGACCGGAAAGCAGATCGCCTGATACAGCTGCACGGTGAGATCGAGGACCACGATCGGAACGAGCATCGAGTAGATCACCGGCGCTGTCAGTACGCTCAGGGGATGGGCGTGGAGAAGATAGCGCGACAACCGCGTCTTGATCGCCCGTTGGGCCTCCAGCACCTCCCGCTCGAAGATGATCCTCTGGTTTTCGACCCGGAAGCGCAATTCCTCCCGCCGTTTGGCCATTTCGACCTCGATCTCGGCCTCGACGGATCGCAGCTTCTCCATCAGCGTATCGAGTTGCGAAGTCATGGCCTGTCCTCTCGTTTGGCCCGGCACAGGGACATGGAATGGCCGCCCACGCAATCAAATCCGCGTTCCGCGAACGGGCGCAAAAAACGTGGCACATCTCTCACGGCGGGCTGTCAATCTGCGCAAAAATTCATACATTGCGGCCATGCCCAAAACCGCCCCGAAGACCGCCGCCAAAGCCGACACCAAACTCGCAGCTGACAAGCCTGCTGCCAAACCG
This sequence comes from Bradyrhizobium cosmicum, assembly GCF_007290395.2. NCBI lineage: Bacteria > Pseudomonadati > Pseudomonadota > Alphaproteobacteria > Hyphomicrobiales > Nitrobacteraceae > Bradyrhizobium > Bradyrhizobium cosmicum. The sequence continues at coordinate 6,952,320 of NZ_CP041656.2, forward strand.
GTCGCGGCGAAGGCGGCCGGCAAGGGCGATCACGTCTTCCTGGTCGACGGTTCCGGCTACATCTTCCGCGCCTATCACGCGCTGCCGCCGCTGAACCGCAAGTCCGATGGCTTGCAGGTCAACGCCGTGCTCGGCTTCTGCAACATGCTGTGGAAGCTCTTACGCGACATGCCCGCGGACAACCGGCCGACGCATCTGGCCATCGTGTTCGACAAGTCCGAGGTGACGTTCCGCAACAAGATCTATTCCGAATACAAGGCGCACCGGCCGCCGGCGCCCGACGACCTGATCCCGCAGTTTTCGCTGATCCGCGAAGCCGTGCGCGCCTTCGACCTGCCGTGCCTGGAGCAGGGCGGTTTCGAGGCCGACGATCTGATTGCGACCTATGCGCGGCAGGCCAGCGAGCGCGGCGCCACCGTGACCATCGTTTCCTCCGACAAGGATCTGATGCAGCTCGTCAACGACAAGATCTCAATGTACGACACCATGAAGGATCGCCGCATCGGCATCCCCGAGGTGATCGAGAAGTTCGGGGTGCCGCCGGAGAAGGTGGTCGAGGTGCAGGCGCTCGCCGGCGATTCCACCGACAACGTGCCTGGCGTGCCCGGCATCGGCATCAAGACCGCGGCGCAGCTGATCGTCGAATATGGCGACCTCGAGCAGCTGCTGTTCCGGGCCACGGAGATCAAGCAGCCGAAGCGGCGCGAGGCTCTGATCGAGAATGCCGAAAAGGCGCGGATCTCGCGCCAGCTGGTGCTGCTCGACGACAAGGTCGAGCTGGAGGTACCGCTCGACGATCTCGCCGTTCACGAGCCCGACGCACGGAAGCTGATTGCCTTCCTGAAGGCGATGGAATTCTCGACGCTGACACGCCGCGTCGCCGACTATTCGCAGATCGATCCTGCCAATGTCGACGCCGACGTGGCGAACAGCAGCGAGGCCCGCGGCGGCGACAGTGCGGCCAAGACATCATCGTCCGGAACATCCGGCGACCTCTTCGCCGCCCCTGCCGCAACGGCCAAGGGCGGCGACAAGGGCGACAAGGCCGCGAGCCTCAAGGGCGCGCCGATCTCGCTGGCTGCAGCGCGCGAGGAAGCGCTGCGCAAGCTTCCGGTCGATCGCGACAAATATCAGACGATCAATACGCTCGCCGAACTGAACGCCTTCATCGCGCGCATCCACGATGCCGGCCATGTCGCGATCGAGATCCGTGCGAACTCCATCGACCCGATGCAGGCCGATTTCTGCGGCATCGCGCTGGCGCTGGCGCCGAACGAGGCCTGCTACCTGCCGCTGGCGCACAAGCAGTCCGGCGGCGGCGCCGGCCTGTTCGACGCCGGTCTCGCGCCCGATCAGGTCAGGCATGACGACGCCATCGAAGCGTTGCGGCCTGTGCTGGAAGCATCGGGCATCCTCAAGATCGGCTTCGACGTCAAATTCACCGCCGTGATGCTGGCCCAGCACGGCGTCACTCTGCGCAACACCGACGACGCCAAGCTGATCTCCTATGTGCTCGATGCCGGGCGAGGTTCGAATGAACTCGACTCGCTCGCGGAGCGCTGGTTCGGCCACGCCATGCTGAAGGAAGGCGAACTGCTCGGCAGCGGTAAGGGCAAGATCAGCTTCGACCAGGTGCCGATCGACAAGGCCGCACCGCTGTCCGCCGAAGGCGCCGACATGGCCCTGCGCGTCTGGCGCGTGCTCAAGCCGCGTCTTGTTGCCGAGCACATGACCACGGTCTACGAGACGCTGGAGCGGCCGCTGGTGCCGGTGCTCGCACGCATGGAGCGGCGCGGCATCTCGATCGACCGTCAGGTGCTGTCACGGCTGTCCGGCGACTTCGCCCAGACCGCGGCGCGCGTCGAAGCCGAGATCCAGGAGATCGCGGGCGAGCCGGTCAATGTCGGCAGCCCCAAGCAGATCGGCGACATCCTGTTCGGCAAGATGGGATTGTCTGGCGGCACCAAGACCAAGACCGGCGCGTGGTCGACCACCGCGCAGGTGCTGGACGAGCTCGCGGAGCAGGGCCACGACCTCCCGAGGAAGATTCTGGAGTGGCGCCAGGTCTCGAAGCTGAAGTCGACCTACACCGACGCGCTGCCAACCTACGTCAATCCGCAGACCCATCGCGTGCACACGACCTACGCGCTGGCCGCGACCACGACGGGCCGGCTGTCGTCGAACGAGCCGAACCTGCAGAACATTCCGGTACGGACCGAGGATGGCCGCAAGATTCGCCGCGCCTTCATCGCCAGCCCCGGCCACAAGCTGGTCTCCGCCGACTATTCGCAGATCGAGTTGCGGCTGCTGGCGGAGATTGCCGACATTCCCGTGCTCAAGCAGGCGTTCAAGGACGGCCTCGACATTCACGCCATGACGGCCTCCGAAATGTTCGGTGTGCCGATCGAGGGCATGCCGAGCGAAGTCCGCCGCCGCGCGAAAGCGATCAATTTCGGCATCATCTACGGCATCTCGGCGTTCGGCCTTGCCAACCAGCTCGGTATCGCGCGCGAGGAGGCCTCCGCCTACATCAAGAAGTACTTCGAGCGCTTCCCCGGCATCCGCGCCTATATGGACGAGACGCGCGACTTCTGCCGGAGCCACGGCTACGTCACAACGCTGTTCGGCCGGAAGATGCACTATCCCGACATCAAGGCCTCCAACGCCTCGGTGCGCGCCTTCAACGAGCGCGCCGCGATCAACGCGCGGCTACAGGGCACCGCCGCCGACATCATCCGCCGCGCCATGATTCGGGTGGAGGACGCGCTCGCCGAGAAGAAGCTCTCGGCGCAGATGCTGCTCCAGGTGCACGACGAACTGATCTTCGAGGTGCCGGACGCCGAGGTCGCGGCGACCCTGCCGGTGGTGCAGCATGTGATGCAGGACGCGCCGTTCCCGGCGGTGCTGCTGTCCGTGCCGCTGCACGTCGATGCCCGCGCTGCGAATAATTGGGACGAGGCGCATTGAGGCTGCTTCTTCGTCCCGCCTCTGCTTCGCAGACGCTACAAACGCGGTGTCGTTCCTGCGAACGCAGGGACCCATAACCACAGGATCGCGTGGGGCGAAGATTGCCCACTCCGGGCTCGCGTCAAACTTTTTCTTGGGGGTATGGGTCCCTGCGTGCGCGGGGACGACGCTAGAGTGAGGCGCCGGAATGGAATTGTCCTCCGAGCAATTGCGCGATGGCGACGCGATCCCCCGCATATTAGAATCGAACCATCTCCCGCACCGGTTCGCCCATGCCCCACACCTCCGCCCTGCTCGGCTTCGCCCTCGTCTCTCTCGGTCTCGTGCTGACGCCTGGGCCGAACATGATCTATCTGATCTCGCGCTCGATCACGCAAGGGCCGGCGGCTGGCATCGTCTCGCTCGGCGGAGTGGCGCTGGGCTTCGTGTTCTACATGCTGTGCGCGGCGTTCGGCATCACGGCGCTGTTGCTCGCCATTCCCTTCGCTTATGACGCGCTGCGCTTTGCCGGCGCAGGCTACATGCTGTGGCTGGCGTGGCAGGCGGTGAAGCCGGGCGGGCGCTCGCCGTTCCAGGTGAAGCAGCTCGCGATCGACAGCGCGCGCAAATTGTTCACGATGGGCTTCGTCACCAACCTGCTCAATCCTAAGATCGCGATGCTGTATCTGGCGCTGCTGCCGCAGTTCATCGACCCCACAGCCGGCAGCGTGCTGGCGCAGTCGGTGATGCTGGGAGCGATCCAGATCGCGATCAGCGTCAGCGTCAACGCCATGATCGCGCTCGCGGCCGGATCGATCGCGCTGTTCCTGGCGAGCCGGCCGAGCTGGATGCTGGTGCAGCGCTGGCTGATGGGCACGGTGCTGGCCGGGCTCGCGCTCAGGATGGCAGTCGAAGCGCGGAAGGTGTGATTGTTCTTCACCCTCCCCTGGAGGGGGAGGGTCGGCGCGCGATCGAGCAAAGCGAGATTGCGTGACGGGGTGGGGTGATCTCTCCCCACGGATACTGTTCGACGCGGAGAGACCATCACCCCACCCCGCTCGCGCTGCGCGCGATCGACCCTCCCCCTCCAGGGGAGGGTAAGCGAAGCTCAATCCAGCTTCGCTTCCATGCCCCGCTTCACCGCCGGCCTCGCCATCAGGGCATCGTACCAGCGCTTGACGTTGGGGAAATCGGCCAAATCAACCTTGTGGCGAGGGTGGCGCCATGCCCAACCAAGGATCGCGAAATCCGCGACCGAAAGGTCGCCGGCGACAAAGTCGTTGTCCGCCAACCGGCGGTCCAGCACGCCGTAGAGCCGGCGGGTCTCGGCCATGTAGCGCTTCAGGCCGTAGACGCGGTCCTGCTCGTTCTCGAGTGCGATGAAATGATGTACCTGGCCGGGCATCGGCCCAAAGCCACCCATCTGCCACATCAACCATTCGTAGACCGGAATGCGGCCTGAGATCGATTTCGGCAGGAAGTTGCCGGTCTTTTCGCCGAGATAGAGCAGGATCGCGCCGGATTCGAAGATGCTGACGGGCTTGCCGTCCGGGCCCTCGGGGTCGACGATCGCGGGAATCTTGTTGTTCGGGGACAGCTTCAGGAAGTCCGGCTCCATCTGCTCGCCCTTGGTGATATTCACCGGGACCACCTTGTACGGCAGCCCCATTTCCTCGAGCGCGACCGAGATCTTGCGGCCGTTCGGCGTGTTCCAGGTGTGGAGTTCGATGGTCATGCCCTGTTTCCCTGCCCAATAGGATTGGGCCCTCCACTACTCCGAAAGGCTGTACCCCCACAACCGGCGGACCGGGATGGCCGACCGTCGGCCGATCCCTGTTGACTGGACCTGTCCCCTCTGGAATGTCGCGACCGTCGCAGATAAATTCCGCCACCTTCAAAAAACGCTCCCGAGGGACCGCCGTGTCGAAATCAGCCTCCCGCGCCCGCCTGTTCGAAATCATCCGCCGGCGCTCCTTCGGCCGCGGCGAGGTGACGCTCGCGTCCGGCCGCAAGAGCGATTTCTACTTCAACCTCAAGCCGACCATGCTCGACCCAGAGGGCGCGACCCTGCTCGCCGAGCTGACCTATGAGACGCTGAAGGACGACAAGCTCGACTTCATCGGCGGCCTCGAGATGGGCGCGGTGCCGCTCGCCGGCGCGCTGGCGCAGATCTCCTGGATCAAGGGCCATCCGATCGCGGCGTTCTTCGTCCGCAAGAAGCCGAAGGAGCATGGCGCCAAGCTCGCGATCGAGGGGCTGCCCAGGGGCGAGACGCTTGCCGGCAAGCGCGTGGTGATCGTCGAGGACGTCACCACCACCGGCGGCTCGGCGATGAAGGCGGTGGAATCCGTCCGCGAGACCGGGGCCGAAGTGGTGCTGGTGCTGACGATGGTCGACCGCGAGGAAGGCGCCACCGACACGTTCGGTGCAGCCGGCCTACCGTTCCGCTCGCTGTACAAGGCGTCGGAGTTTTTGAAGGCGTAATGGCTCTCGTGTCCCGGCTCTGCAGCGCACCGCTGAAGGAGCGCTGCGCTGCGTCCCGGGCACGGACCGGTCGAACAGCGCTTCCTCAACCCCTCATTTACCATCCCGCTTTATGGTGAATCACGTGCCAAGGCCTCGCTGGTCGCGGCCGGTTCGGTAGCGTCGGGTGGAGTCAGCGTTGCGTACAATCATGTCCCATGCGCGCCGGCGGCGTCGCGCGATGCTTGTGGCCGCCACCCTCGCAGCCCCGCTGCTTGCGGCTCCCGCCCCGGTTTCGGCCGAAGGCCTGTTCGATTTCTTCTTCGGCGGCGTGCAGCAGAAGCGGCCGCAGCGCGAGGTGCCGCAGCAAGCGAGCTCCTACGCCGATCCCTTCACCGGCCAGCAGAATGCGCCCCCGCAATACGTGCCGCCGACGCGTTCGGCTGCCGCCGGCGGCTCCGGCCCCGCCTTCTGCGTGCGCAGCTGCGACGGCAAGTATTTTCCGCTGATGCGCGGCCTCGCCTCGCCCGCTCAGATGTGCCAGGCGTTCTGTCCTGCCAGTACGACCAAGGTCTATTTCGGCTCCTCCATCGACGGCGCCGCCTCTCAGACCGGCGAGCGTTACACCGACAGCGAGAACGCGTTCGCCTATCGCAAGGCGCTGCGTTCGGACTGCACCTGCAACGGCCGCGAGCCGGTCGGCCTCGCACCGGTCGATCTCGCGCTGGACCCCTCGTTGAAAGCCGGCGACGTGATCGCCACCACCGACGGTCTCGTCGCCTATACCGGCATCCGCGTCGGCAACGACCAGGCGCCGGATTTCACCCCGGTCGCCTCCTATCCCGGCCTCACCGCGCAGGTTCGCGCGCGCCTTGGCGAGATGAAGGTGGCTCCGGTGCGGGCAGAGACGGTCGCGGCGGATGCACCGGCGTCGGCCGAGATCGTGCGTGAGGCGCTGCCTGATGTGACGGTGCCGAAGACGACGGCGCAGAAATCGGCGAAGCGGGCGGGATTGGAGTAAGCCCGCCTGTAATCACGCCTTCATTGCGGAGGCACTATCTCCCGATGATCACCCCGATCACATTCGGTGCCGCCAGGTATTTCTCCTCGATCGCCGCGCGGGCGGCGGCGCGGTTGTCCGCCGTCAGCAGGCCACGCTTTTCGGCCAGGATCATCCAGCAGAAGCCCCACCAGTCGGTCAGCATGCCCTGATCGTCGACGAGGTCATAACCCTGCTCGGCCGCGAATATGCGCGCCTGCGCTTCGTCGAGCGCGTCGAGGAACAGATGGTCGGCGGGCGAGAACAGATCGTCGCTGACATCGTCGATGGTGTAGCCCCAGATCGACTGGCACACCGCGTTGAACTCGCGGTCGAACTGGTCGTCATCGACCGCGTAGCGCCGCGCCGCCTGGTGCAGCCGCGACAGCGAACGCGCAAAATCGGCGATCCTGGTGAGCGCGAATTGATCGAAGGCAATGGTGGACATGTAGTCCTCGCAAAGTCTGACAGACGCTAGATATTGTGTCGGCAACGCGCCGAATCACAATGATATATCAAAGACTTGCTAAAGTGTTCTTAATTTGTTCCGAAGCGTTGCCAAAATCTCAATAGCAGCGCGACGCCGCAATGGCGTGGACTCGGCGGTCGCCGAGCAGATGAGCAACGAAGCCGTTCTTCGGGAAGATTCTTGCGAAGGCCGCATCGCGGATGCTGAGGCCGCCGGCATAAGCGCCGAAAGCCGGCATCACGGCGCGCATCCCATCGGAAGCAAAGCACCGGCGCTCCATCGACCGTCCCCGCGCGGAGACACGGGCTTTGGGGTGCAGATGGCCGGCGATCTCGCCGTGCGCGCCGGTCGGCTCGTGGCGAAACGTAATGGGACCGATCGCGACTTCGTCGGCGACGGTGCCGCCGAGATCGCGCGGCAGTTCGGGATCGTGATTGCCCGAGATCCAGATCCAGTCGCGGCCGGTCTGTAGCGCGGCGACGGCGTCGCGATCATCCGCTGACAGCCGCTCATGCGCGGTGCGGTCGTGAAAGCTGTCGCCGAGCGCGACGACGGTGCGCGGGTTGTGGCGGGAGATGGCGGCAGCGAGACGACCCAGCGTTGCCAACGTATCGTAAGGCGGCAGCAGCACGCCGCGCATGGCGAAACTGGAGCCTTTCTCCAGATGCAGATCGGAAACCACGAGCAGGCGCTGCTCTTCCCAGAACAATGCGCCGGAGAGATCGGCCGCGAACGTCACGTCGCTGACTGTGACCTTCGAAACGCGCATGTCCTCATCATCCCCTGAAACCAGCGCGCTTACCGTCACGTCCTATCCTGCCGTTATCCCATCGCCTCTTTGACCAGCTCGTCGGCGGCTTCCGCCAGGAGCTCGTCTGCAGCTTCGCCATAGACTGACTCGCGGCCGATTTCCAGCATCACGGGGACGGCGAGCGGGGAGACACGATCGAGTTCCCGGTGGGTGATGCGGCCCTGGATGCGGGTGAGCATGTCGCTGAGACGGCGCAGATCGAGCAGGCCTGTGGCCGCATCGGCGCGCGCGGCACGGAGCAGCACATGATCAGCCTGGTGCTTGCGAAGGACGTCGTAGACGAGATCGGTCGAGAACAGCACCTGGCGGCGGCTTTTTTCTTCGCCGGTATGGCGGCGGGCAATCAGGCCGGAGATGATCGCGCAATTGCGAAACGTCCGCTTCATCAGCGCGGACTCGGCGAGCCATGCCTCGAGGTCGTCGCCGAGCATGTCAGGGTCGAACAGCGCGTTGAGGTCGAGCTTGCCGTTCCGGATCATGAATGACATGTCGCCGAGCGCCCAGATCGCCACCGCATATTCGTTGGCGACGAAGCCGAGCGGCCGCGCGCGGGCTCGCTCCAGCCGGCGCGTCAAGAGCATGCCGAGTGTCTGGTGTGCGAGGCGTCCCTCGAAGGGGTAGCAGACGATGTAATGCTTGTCCGCGCGCGGAAAGCTTTCGACCAGCAGCTCGCGCACCGCCGGCACGCGCGACACATCCTTTTGCAGCGACAGCCAGTCGCGCACCTGCTCCGGCAAGCCGTTCCACGCACGGCTGTCATCCAGCAGCCGGCGCACCCGCTCGGCGAGATAGGTCGAGAGCGGGAACTTGCCGCCCATATAGGACGGCACCTTCGGATCCTTGTCATGCGCGCGCGAAACGTAGACCTGATCCTCGACCAGAGTTTCGTAGCGCACGACCTCGCCGCTGAACACGAAGGTGTCGCCCGGGCTCAAGCCCTCGATGAAGGCCTCCTCGATCTCGCCGAGCAACCTGCCGCCGCGCGCGATCACCCCTGTCGAGCCGCCTGCCTTTCCCTGGCCGCCGCCGCGCGAGCGCACCAGCCGCACCTTCAACATGTCGTCCTCGACGATGGTGCCGACATTCATGCGGTAGCTCTGCCGCACCTTTGGATTGGCGACGCGCCAGCGGCCCTGCTTGTCCTGCTTGATGCGGGCGAAGCGCTCATAGGTCTTCAGCGCGTAGCCGCCGGAGGCGACGAAATCGACGACATCGTCGAAATCCTGGCGCGTCAGATCAGCGTAGGGCGCTGCGGTGCGCACCTCGTCGTAGAGCTCGTCCGCGAGAAATGGCTCGCCGCAGGCGCAGCCCAGCACGTGCTGGGCCAGCACGTCGAGAGCGCCGGTGCGCAGAGGTGGCGTATCCTGTGCATTCTCGGCAATCGCATCGATCGCGACACGGCATTCAAGCACCTCGAAACGGTTCGCCGGCACCAGCACCGCGCGCGAGGCTTCGTCGAGGCGGTGATTGGCGCGACCGATCCGCTGCATCAGGCGCGAGGAGCCCTTGGGGGCGCCGATATTGACGACGAGATCGACATCACCCCAGTCGACGCCGAGGTCGAGCGAGGAGGTACAGACCACGCCGCGCAGTCTGCCGGCTGACATCGCGTCTTCGACCTTGCGGCGCTGGGCGACGTCGAGCGAACCGTGATGCAGCGCGATGGCGAGATTGTCGTCGTTCATGCTCCAGAGATTCTGGAACAGCATCTCGGCCTGGCTGCGGGTGTTGACGAAGACGAGCGTGGTCTTGTTCTGCTTGATCAGCTGGTAGATTTCGGGGAGCGCGTGGCGTGCACTGTGGCCGGCCCAGGGCAGCCGCTCGCGCGTGTCGAGCATCTCGACCAGTGGCGGCGCGGCGCCGCCGGCGATGACGATATCGGCCGATTCCGCCTTGTCCTTCGGTTGCGGCACCAGGAAGCGCGCCAGCGATTCCGGCTCGGCCACCGTTGCCGACAGACCGATCGCGCGCATCTGCGGCGCATGCCGCCACAGCCGCGCCAGCCCGAGCGACAGCAGATCGCCGCGCTTGGAGGTCACCAGCGCGTGCAGCTCGTCGAGCACGATGCGCTTGAGCGAGGAGAACAGGAACGGGGCGTCATCGGAAGAGAGCAAGAGTGCAAGCTGCTCGGGCGTCGTCAGCAGGATATCGGGCGGATAGCGCCGTTGGCGCTGGCGTCGCGACGTCGGCGTGTCACCCGTGCGGGTCTCGATCTTGATCGGCAGTCCCATTTCGGCGACTGGCCGCTCCAGATTGCGGGCGATGTCGACGGCGAGCGCCTTCAGCGGCGAGATGTAGAGGGTGTGGAGGCCGCCGCTGCGCTGGACGTTGCGGCCGGTGGAGATCACGGACTTCAACGCGGCGGGGGGGACGGAACTCAGCTCCACCAGCGTCGGCAGAAATCCCGCCAGCGTCTTGCCGGCGCCAGTCGGCGCAATCAGAAGTGCGGAACGATCCTCGCGCGACTTTTCCAGCAGCGCCAATTGGTGCGCGCGCGGCGACCAGCCGCGGGCCGCAAACCACGCCTGGAAGCGGTCGGGCAGCAGCGTGGCCGGCTCGGCCGGGATTTTGCGGATGCGGGGCGGCACGGCATCACAGGTAAGCCGTGAGGCAGGGTTCGTCGAGGGGGCTGGCTTCGCCTCGCCCCGCTTGCGGGGAGAGGCCGGCGCGAAGCGACGGGTGAGGGGGGCCTCCGCGAGTCCAACTGCCGCCGTCCCCGCGGAGGCTCCCCCTCACCCCAACCCTCTCCCCGCAAGCGGGGAGAGGGAGAACATCACTCCGACATCGGCTTGTCGGAGATGTCCCAGTCCTTGCCGGTGAAGGTGGAGATAAAGAGGGTCTTCATCGGCGTGTAGTCGTCGGGCGTGTAGCTGTAGTTCACGCCGTCGAGGAAGTAGGGCGAGTGGAAGCCGTTGAGGTTCGACGCCTGCTTCAGCACGTTGGCGCGGGTGAGATCGTCGCCGCAGCGGCGCAGGATCTCGCCCATGGTCACAGCCTGGCCGTAGCCGGCGAACGCGATCGTGTTGTCCTGATCGATCGCCGGCGTGTACTTCTTGCGCAGCTCCTCGAACGCCATCACGTCGGGGTCCTTCTCCCATTTGGGCAGGCCGACTTCCTTGTTGTAGCGGATGGCGACGATGCCGGTGGCGTTTTCGAGACCCGCGGCGTTGAGGATCGAGCGGCCGGTGGAGCCTGCCGACAAGAGTTGCAGCGGCTTCCAGCCAAGCTCGACGACCTTGCGGATCGACTGCGACGTCGCCTTGCCGGTGGTGATGTTGTAGAAGACATCGGCACCCGACTTCGAGAGGTTGATGAGCTGGGAATCGACGGTCGGCTCGGTGAGATCATAGGTCTGCTCCATGATCACCTTCGCGGTACCACCGGCGTCTTCCAGGACCTTCTTGAAGGGCCCGAGGAAGTCGCGGCCGAAATCGTCGTTCTGATAGAGGATGCCGATCTTGGCGTTCGGCTTCACGCTCACGACGTGCCGCGCCAGGATGCGCGCCTCGGTCGGATAGAGCGGCAGGCCCGCCATGGTCCATTTGAACTCTTTCGGGTTGTTCCACTTCGACGCGCCGGTGTTGAGCAGCAGCTGCGGCACGCCCTTGGAGTTCAGGTATTTGTGCACGGAGGTTTGCGGCGCGGTGCCGAGCGAGCCGTAGAGCGCGAGCACCTCTTCCTGCTCGACGAGACGCCGTGTCGCCTCGACGCATTTCGGCGCGCTGTAGGCGTCGTCCATGGTGAGGAACTTGACCTTGCGTCCGTTGATGCCGCCCTTCTCGTTCAGCATCTGGAAATAGGCCTCACCGATGCGGCCAAGCACGCCATAGAGCGAGCCGGGACCGGAATGCGGCACGGTCTGCCCGATCTTGATCTCGGTGTCGCTGGCACCCGCATCGTATTTCTTCTCGGCGGCCCAGACGTAAGGCGCGGGCAATGTGGATGCTGCGATGGTTGCGAGCGCGCCAGCGCTGAAATCGCGCCGCGATGGATTCTTCGTCATTGTTTTGTTTCTCCCTAGTGCGCGCATTGTGCTGGCATCGCAGCTCCGCTCGCAAGTGGGAAGTCGTCGCTTTGCGACGCAATGACGCTCAAATTGCAGAGGGTTTAGCGCCTAGACTCAAGTTTTCTCGACGACGACAACGAGACCCTTGACCGGCTCGTTGTTCTCGACGCGCGGCGAGGCCGGCTCCAATGTCAACAGCTTGAGGCCGGCCATCGCAATCGCATCGCGTGCATATTCCGCCGAATGGGCATAGCGCAGGCCTTCGCCAAGAACGATGCCGTTGCCATCATGCGTCTCCAGCGTGAAGGCGAGCACGCCACCGGATGCGAGGACTCGCTGTGCTTCACTCAGCACCGGCGCGAGATCGGAGAGATAGACGAAGGCATCCGCGGCGACGACGAGGTTCACGCATCCATCGTCCTTGCTGCGCAGGCCTTCGATCATGTCGGCGACTTCGAGCTCGGCATAAAGACCGGTGGCACGTGCCTGCTTGATCATGCCGGGCGACAGATCGATGCCGGTGAATTGATCGACCTGCTTGGCGAAGGCGGCGGCCGCGAGCCCCGTGCCGCAGCCGAGATCGATGGCGCGCTTGAACAAAGCGGGCTTCTTCGCAGCGACGCGGGCGGCCACCACCGCCTTGAAGATCAGCGACGGCGCGCGGTAGCCGAGATCGTTGACCAGGACATGCTCGAAGCGCGGCGCATATTGATCGAACAGGGCCTGCACATAGGCCTTGGGCATCTCGGACAATTGCTCGTCGCCGAGCCGTATCAGATGCAAATGGGCGCCATGCTTGTCGTCGGGATCGGCCTCGCGCGATTTTCGAAATGCCGCGATCGCCTTGTCGCGCTCGCCAAGCTGGGCGCGGATTTCGCCGAGCGTGAACCAGGCCGAGGTAAAATTCGGCGCGAGCTCGATGGCCTGCTCTATGAGGTCGGCGGCGGCGGGCAGATCGCCCTTGAGCTGGAGGTCGCGCGCGAACTCGAAACGACGGTCGGCCATGAGATCGCCGGAGGAGTGGAACAGGCGCAGGGGCATTGGGAACCAGGAAGCGAAGCGGGCGAATGACTCGAAGACGCGGGGTCGCAACCTATATAACAGGCATGCGTCCGCAAGACATCCTGTTGCCAGCTGCTGCCGGCCTGTGCTGCAAGCCCGGCGGCTTCCATATCGACCCTGTCCGCCCGGTCGAACGGGCCGTGATCACCCACGGCCATTCCGACCATGCCCGCGCCGGCCATGGCGCGGTGCTGGCGACGCAGGAAACGCTGGACATGATGCGTCTGCGCTACGGCGAGAACTTTGCCGGATCGACGCAGGCGATCGGTTACAGCGAGGAGATCCGGCTCGGCGATGTCAGGGTGAAATTTCATCCAGCCGGTCATGTGCTGGGCTCGGCGCAGATCGCGGTGACCTGCAAGGACACCTGCATCGTTGCCTCCGGCGACTACAAGGATGCACCCGACCCGACCTGCACGCCGTTCGAGCTGGTGCCCTGCGACGTCTTCATCACCGAGGCCACCTTTGGGCTGCCGGTGTTCCGGCACGGCGATGCCTCCGACGAGGTCGAGAAGCTGCTCGCCTCCGTCGCGCTGTTTCCCGAGCGCGCGCATCTCGTCGGCGCCTATTCGCTCGGCAAGGCGCAGCGTGTGATCAAGCTGCTGCGGCAGGCCGGCTATGACGCGCCAATCTACCTGCATGGCGCGATGGAGAAGATCACGCATTACTACGAGAGCCGGGGGATCGATCTCGGTGAGCTCCGGCCGGTGATGGGCGTGAAGAAGGCGGCGCTTGCCGGCACCATCACGCTGGCGCCGCCGTCGGCGACGTCGGACGTCTGGACGCGCCGCTTTCCCGATCCCGTCACCGCGTTCGCGTCGGGCTGGATGCGCGTGCGCGCCCGCGCCCGGCAGCGCGGCATCGAGCTGCCGCTGGTGATCTCTGATCATGCCGACTGGGACGGCCTCACCGCCACCATCGCCGCGACCGGCGCCGGCGAAATCTGGGTGACGCACGGGCAGGAAGACGCGCTGGTGCATTGGTGTCAGTCGCAGGGCCTGCGGGCGCAGCCGCTCGATCTCGTCGGCTATGGCGACGAAGAGGAAAGCGAGACGCCGCTTGCCGACGAGGCCGAGGCATGAACCGCTTCGCCGAACTGCTCGACCGCCTCGCCTACGAGCCCGGCCGCAACAACAAGCTGCGGTTGATCACCAGCTATTTTCGCGAGACCGGCGATCCCGACCGCGGCTACGCGCTGGCGGCGCTCACAGGCGCGCTCAGCTTCAAGCACGCCAAGCCGGCGCTGATCCGCGACCTGATCGCATCGCGCACTGATCCGGTGCTGTTTGGACTGAGCTACGACTACGTCGGCGATCTCTCGGAGACGGTAGCGTTGATGTGGCCGAAGGCGGCGCTGGCTGCGCACAACAATCCACCCCCCCCCACCCTCACCGAGGTCGTCACCACGCTGCGCACGCTCGGCAAGACCGAGCTGCCGAAACAACTGGAGCGCTGGCTCGACGAGCTCGACGAGACCGGCCGCTGGGCATTGCTGAAACTCGTCACCGGGAGCTTGCGCATCGGCATCTCCGCGCGGCTGGCGAAGACTGCAGCCGCAGCGCTCGGCGGCAAGGATCCGCACGAGGTCGAGCTGATCTGGCCGGGCCTCAGCGCCCCCTATCTCGACCTGTTCGCCTGGCTCGAAGGCCGCGGCGACAAGCCGGTCAATCTCGATCCCGCGCCGTTCCGCCCCGTGATGCTGGCGCATGCAATCGAAGATGCAGACTTCCAGAACCTCGATCCCGCCGACTACATCGCCGAATGGAAATGGGACGGCATCCGGGTGCAGGCTGTGGCTGGCCGCGACGAGCGCGGCCAAATCACGGCGCGGCTCTATTCGCGCACCGGCGAGGACATCACGGGAAGCTTTCCGGACCTCGTGCCCTCGCTGCGGCTGCCAGGCGCGATCGACGGCGAGCTGCTGATCCTGCGCGAAGGCCGCGTGCAGAGCTTCAACGTGCTGCAGCAGCGGCTCAACCGCAAGCTCGTCTCGCCGAAGCTGATCAAGGAGTTTCCGATTCACCTGCGCGCCTACGATCTGCTCGGCGACGACGAGAACGATCTGCGCGAGCTGTCTTTCGCGGGGCGGCGCGAACGGCTGGAGACGTTCGTCGCGAAGCTTGGGGATCCCCGCATTGATCTGTCGCCCACCGTCCCCTTCACGAGCTGGGACGCATTGACTGCCGCGCGGGCCGATCCTGCGAGTGCAGGCGCGGGCGAGGATGCCGACGCGGTCGAGGGCGTGATGCTGAAACGGCGTGATGCGCCGTACCTGCCCGGGCGGCCGAAGGGGCAATGGTGGAAGTGGAAGCGCGATCCGCACATCATCGATGCCGTCCTGATGTATGCGCAGCGCGGCCACGGCAAGCGCTCGTCCTATTATTCCGATTACACCTTCGGTGTCTGGACCGAGACGGAGGTCGGCGAGGAGCTGGTGCCGGTTGGCAAGGCCTATTTCGGCTTCACCGACGAGGAGTTGTTGCAGATCGACCGCTTCGTCCGCCGCAACACCACCGAAAAGTTCGGCCCCGTCCGCCATGTCGTGCATGAAGGCGACAAGGGGCTGGTGCTGGAGGTCGCCTTCGAGGGCCTTCAGCGCTCACCGCGGCACAAATCCGGCGTCGCCATGCGCTTTCCCCGCATCAGCCGCCTGCGCTGGGACAAGCCCCCGCGCGAGGCGGACCGGCTGGAAACGCTGGAAAAAATGCTGAAGACGGACGAATCCCTGCCAACAATTAAGGTTGCGGCATCCGCCGACAACCATTGACGAGGGAATACCGGTTCCCCATGTGCCCCGCCGTGACCTATAATGGGGTCAGATCCCCGCGAGGAGTTTTTTGAGATGGTCCAAGACGTCAGAGATTTGCCGGCCGGCCGCAGCGATGGGCTGAACCGCTTTCTCGGCGGCTCGCCGCTGGCGGTCGCGTTTCGCCTGGTCCTGCTCTCGATCCTGGTCGGCGTCGTGCTCGCCGCGATCGGCTTCGATCCCTGGAACATCCTCACCAGCATCCGCCTGCTGTTCCAGCGCCTGTGGGATCTCGGCTTCGACACGGTGAACTGGCTGTGGCGCTACTTCCTGCTCGGCGCCGTCATCGTGATCCCGGTCTGGCTGCTGATGCGCGTGTTCGGCGCACCGCGCGGCCGGTAGGCCGACCGGGCGACGGGTCGGTCAACGCACTGATGCACGCGCCCGCTCATCCCAGGGTCGGCTCACGCCAGGTCTTCGCCATCGCCGGTCCCGCGATGGTCGCGAACCTGACCACGCCGCTGATCGGCGTGGTCTCGACCACCGCGATCGGAAGGCTGGACGATGCCGCGCTGCTCGGCGGCGTCGCGATGGCGTCGGTGATCTTCGACTGCCTGTTCTGGCTGTTCGGCTTCCTGCGCATGAGCACGCTCGCCTTCACCGCGCAGGCGCTGGGCGCCGGCGAGACCCGCGAGCTGACCGCGATCCTGATGCGCGGCTTTATCGTCGCCGGCCTGATCGGCGCGGCGTTGATCGCGTTGCAAATGCCGCTCGCCGCCGCGCTGTTCGACCTGATGGGCGGCAGCGAAGGCGTCACGCGCGCCGCCAAGTCCTATTTCATGATCCGGATCTGGTCGGCGCCACTCGCCCTCGCCAACTACGTCATACTCGGCTGGCTGATCGGCCAGGCCCGCGCCAATCCGGCGCTGTTGCTCCAGGTCGCCATCAACCTCGTCAACATGGTGGCGACGATTCTGCTGGTGCTGGTCTACGACACCGGCATCGCGGGCGCGGCAGTCGCCGCGCTGCTGTCGGAGACGGTCGGTTTCATGCTCGGTATGATCGTGTGCCGGCACTTTGCGGATGGCGGGCTTGCCATTCCTCGCGCGACACTGTTCGACCGGGACAAGCTGATGCGGCTGCTGTCGGTGAACTCCGACATCTTGATCCGCACCGCGGCGCTGATCGCCGTCTTCCTGTTCTTCACCGCCAAGGGAGCCCGCGCCGGCGACGTCACGCTGGCCGCAAACTCCGTGCTCAACAATTTCCTGCTGGTCAGCGCCTTCTTCCTCGACGGACTTGCGAATGCGGCCCAGCAGCTCTGCGGCCGCACCTATGGCGCGCGCGATGCCAGGGGCTTTGCGGATTCGACCCGGCTGGTGCTGCTATGGGGACTCGGCTTCGCGCTGGTGGTCGCGGTGCTGTTCGCCCTGTTCGGGCCGGCCCTGATCGATTTCATGACGGCGAGCGAAGCCGTCAGGCGAGCTGCGCGCGAG